>JBAXTX010000012.1:0-30125 GCA_037129975.1 Verrucomicrobiia bacterium
CGGGCGGTGAGTTGCGCCACATTGGGCGACGGTCGGTTGAGTCAAGTGCATAGGCAGATTTTTTATTGTATTCTGAATAAGAGACAGGGTCAGATTCGGATTCGGGGTAAAAAAAATCTGACAATTCATGCGCGATCAGATCATCGAAGCGATCGAGCAATGTCCGACAGGTCGCCGACCACCACCCACGAGGCCGCGGATTGCGGCAATGACGCGGCGCTCAGAGATCCTTGACGAAGGATTCCAGATCTGCGCACCGGATTGCCGCGCGGAGAAGGACATGCAGGCGTGCGGAGTCAGAAATGTGTGAATTTCCTCGCGGAGGCCATCGGGAACCCGATCAAAGCGGATTTCCAGAGCCTCGACGACGCCTGCTGCTGGGCAAGAATCTGCCCCCTCTGCTCGCCTCTCTGCTCGCCTTCCTGCCTTAAAATGTCTGCGGTGCTCATGAAGTTCTCCTTCTGTTCTGCTTTACTGGGAATGGTGGGTTTTCTCCTCGGACATGGGCTGAACAATGGAGTCGGCCAGCGCTGCAAAACAAGCTCAATCGCCATGAGGCTTGCCGTTCTGGAGAACTCCGCTTTGAGGAAATTCTGACTCCCTCTGAATCCGCCACGAAAATAGTTTGGGGCGATTTGGGGCAGTTTGGGGGAATATTGGGTTTGCCCGGAATTCACATCCCTGACGTTTGTGTTCTTGCGCTCCTCCGCCATCTTTGCGAAACATCACGGATCATGCGCGACGTGATTTGCCTTTTTTTCG
Organism: Verrucomicrobiia bacterium; assembly: GCA_037129975.1. Taxonomy (GTDB): domain Bacteria; phylum Verrucomicrobiota; class Verrucomicrobiia; order Chthoniobacterales; family Terrimicrobiaceae; genus QYQL01. Next base: position 763 of record JBAXTX010000012.1, read on the forward strand.
ACCGGCGTCCGCAGGTGTTATTCCCATCATGAACTTCCGATCCGGACAGGCGGGCGCGACTCCGTTGTACTTCAACGTGACGTCGTTCGTGGACATTTTGATGGTGCTGGTGATCTTCATGCTGCTTTCGTGGTCCACCGCCCGCATCGAGTCGGATGTGGGGATCAACCTGCCGGCTTCCAGTTCCTCCGCCCCGAGAAATCCCGTGCCCGCACCTGTGATTATCAACGTCCGCGTGGATGGCACGATGGCGGTGAATCAAAAGACGATCAGCGATGAGGAGCTGATCCAGATGCTCGGGCGGCTGGTGAAACTGCAACCGGCGCAGGTGGCGGTGGTTCGCGCCGACCGCGCCGTCGCCTACGAGCGGGTGCTGAAAGTTTTGGATTATTGCCGGGAGGCCGGGATTACCCAGATCGGATTCAGCGCGTTGATGCCATCGAAGAAGGACGGATAATCCACCCGCGCCGGACTTGGCATGATGGTTGCTGGTTGTCTGTTGCGGGCTCTCGAGCCTGCAAGAAACACACATATCCATGTTAATACCCAAACCGATACTGGCGACCCTGTCCGCTGCGCTCCTTGCGGCGGGGTCATTTGCCACCCTGAGTTCGACGTCCGCGCAAGACGCCGTTGTTGTCAAGGAACCAGTGGCTGTGGTGGCCGACAAGCCGCCCGCAGCCCCGGCTGCCGCAGAGCCGACGCTCGAGCAGCGCATCGCGGGGCTCGAGGCCTACATCAACAACGCGGATCCCGCCGGCAGCAAGCTGGTCGGAGTTTCCGGTCCCGGCCATTCGGCCTGGATGATGACGGCGGCCGCGCTGGTGTTGTTCATGACGCTCCCCGGCCTGGCGCTGTTTTACGGCGGCCTCGTTCGGGAAAAGAACGTCCTCTCGGTGCTGGGAATGTGTTTCGGCATCGCGGGCATGGTGACCATCATGTGGTGGGCGGTCGGCTACAGCCTGGTGTTTGGCTCGAACTTCGGCAGTCCGTATCTGGGAGGCACCGAGTTCTTTTTCCTGAACGGCGTCACGGCGGCGCCGAACACGAATTATGCCTGCTGGGTTCCGCAGAGCGTCTTCTGCATCTACCAGCTCACCTTCGCCATCATCACCCCGGCGCTCATCTTCGGGGCCACGGCGGAGCGGTTCAAATTCCTCCCGCTCATGGTTTTCACATTTTTGTGGATGTTTGTGGTCTATTTCCCGCTCGCGCACATGGTGTGGGGGAGCAGCGGACTGATGAACGGCGTGTGGAATGCCGACGCGAAGATTCCCGCCATTGACTTTGCGGGAGGCACGGTGGTGCACATGTCCTCGGGTTGGTCGGCGCTCATCCTGTGCTTGATTCTCGGAAAGCGCATCGGGTTCGGCAAGGAGCCGATGCCTCCGCACAGCATGGTCCTTTGCATGGTCGGCACCGGGATGCTTTGGGTCGGCTGGTATGGTTTCAATGCCGGCAGCGCGCTGGCCGCCGATGGGGTGGCGGCAAATGCCTTCCTGACGACGACCTTGTCCGCAGGCGTGGCCTCATTCGTGTGGGCGCTTTCGGAACTGATCTTCAAAGGCAAGCCCAGCATTCTTGGCTTCTGCTCGGGAGCGGTGGCCGGCCTGGTTGTGATCACACCGGCTTGCGGGTTCGTCAATGCGACGGGGGCGGTGATGATCGGCGTCGTGGCCGGCGTCGTGCCGTTCCTCGCCGTAACCTACCTCAAGAAGCTCATCGGCTACGATGATGCGCTGGATACGTTCGGCGTTCACGCGGTGGGTGGAACAATCGGCGCGTTCCTCACCGGAGTCCTGGCTGATCCGTCAGTGAACGCCAATCTGATCAGCGATGCTTGCGCTGCAAAGAACGGTCTCAAGGCGGCGGTCGAAGGCCACACGCTCTGGATCGCACAGCTTGAGGCCATTGGCATCACCCTCGTTCTGGCCGTGGTCGGCACCGCGGTCATCGGATTCCTCATCAAGGCGGTCATGGGACTGCGGCCCGCGGCGGAAGCCGAATTCGCAGGACTCGACATCACCGACCATGGGGAAGAAGGCTACATCTTCAACAAGTAACTTGGCGATCGAAAATCAAACTCTATGAAAAAAGTCGAAGCAATCATCAAGCCATTCAAGCTGGAAGAAGTCAAAGACGCGCTCGCGGACCTCGGGATCGAGGGCATGACGGTGAGCGAGGTCAAAGGGTTCGGAAGGCAGAAAGGACACACGGAAATCTATCGCGGCAGCGAATACACGGTGGACTTCCTTCCGAAGATAAAAATCGAAGTCGTGCTCGCCGACGCCTCGCTGGAAAACGCCCTGGCGGCGATCGTGAAAGCGGCCAAGACGGGCAAAATCGGGGACGGAAAGGTCTTCGTCTCACCGGTGGAGGAAGCGATCCGGATCCGCACCGACGAGACCGGCGAGAAAGCCGTGTAACCCATCCGGGGGGAAAGGGGAAACCGCAGGGCGGCGGGGGAAGAAGATCCCCCGCCGCCCCTGCATTTTCCCGTGGGAACACGCGTGGAAGGTTGCCTGTGAATCCATTTTGAATATCCTGTCGGCATGACAGGGGCGCAAGAATCCACGAAGGCCTTCCCGGCGAGAGCGAGGGAAGGCATTCTGTGGGTTGCCGCGCTGTCGCTGGTTTGGGTTCTGGCGGTGCGCGTGTCCTGGCCGGAGTGGAAACTGAACCCCCAATACCAGTATGCGCTGGTGGTGCCGTTTCTCTGCGCCGTTTTTTTTTCCCTGCGCTGGGGTGACCGTCCGGTCCCCCGCCCTGGAAACGGGTTTTCGGCGATTGTGGCCGGAGGCGTTCTCGGGATTTCCACATTGTTGCTCGGTGCCGTGCAGCCGGTCTTCGAGGCCAACCCGGATTGGCGTCTCCTGTCGGCTCTGACGCTGTGCGCGGCGGCGGCATGGACAATGAGCGTTGTTTTTTTTGCGGGCGGGATTCCGTGGGTCTCCCATTTTGCCTTTCCGGTGGCCTTCCTGCTCGTCGGCATTCCGTGGCCGCGCGGAGCGGAAACGGAGATCATGAATGTGCTCATGCGGGGCAACTCGGGAATTGTGGTGGAGGTGCTGCATTGGTGCGGATACGCGGCCCGGCGGCAGGGAAACCTGATCCTGCTTCCGAGCGGTCTCCTCGGGGTGGAGGAAGCGTGCAGCGGGATCCGTTCGCTGCAGAGCGGAATCGTTGCGGCGCTTGCCTATGGAGAGTTGATCCGACTGCGTGTCGGGGTCCGGTGGGTTCTCATCGGAGTGGCCATAGGAACCACTCTGCTGGGCAATATGCTCAGAGTCATCCTGCTTTCCCTGCTGGCAACCGGCCGGGGAGTCGAGGCGATGGAAGGCTGGCACGACTCGACAGGTCTGGTGATCCTGGTCGGAACGATCCTTGCCATCGGTGTTGTGGCCTCTCTCCTCGGTGGCAGCAAGGCCGGCACGCATGCCACGCCCGACACGGGCGGGCTCGCGGCCCTGTCTCGCTGGAGCCCGGCTTTGCTGGCTTCGGCGGTTGCCCTCGCGATCTCATGGGCCGCCACGGAGGCGTGGTATCGCGCCCATGAAAAGCCCGGGGAAAGCCATCTGGAATGGAGCCTGGACCGCCAGTCACTCGCAGGAAAGGCGAAAGATGTTGAGGTGCCTGCGCAGACTCTGGACATCCTGAGATTCCCCAGTGGTTTTTCAGAGACTTGGAGGGATGATGGCGGGCTGCGCTGGCAGGCGTATTATTTTCGCTGGGACCCCGGCAAGGTGGGCGCGCAGGTGACACGGATCCACCAGCCGACTGTCTGCCTCGGGGCAACCGGGATGGTCCTGGACCAAACCTATGAGCCGCTGGTTTACCAAAAGGGAGCCTTGCGCATCCGGCTGGATGCCTACCGGTTCAAGGAAAATGGCAGGCCACTCTATGTTTTTTACTCCATCAGCGAAGACTATTCCCAGTTGGACGACAAACCGCCGTCCGGCGGAATAACAATCAAGGGACGCTTTGACGCCGTCCTGGAGGGTCGCCGGAACCGCGGCCAGCGGATGCTCGAACTCGTGGCAGCGAATGCCGGAAGCTACGAGGAGGCAGAGCGGAGCTTGCGGGCGGCGCTCGACAGAAATATCCTCGTCGGTGAAGCTGCCAGTCCCTGAAGATGCCAAACTCACCACACGAACCTGAAGAACGGGAGGCCGAACAACCGGTGCCGCCAGTCCCATCCGATCAAGAAACGCGGCAGATCGGGAATGGGCCGGAGGATCTCCCTTCCTATGTCGAAGATCCCGATCCGGAGCATTGGGGGAAACGCGTGATGACCAGCAGGGCGCTCAGGGTGCTCGTGATCCTGGCGATTCTGGCGGGCTTCCTGGGGTTCGCGGTCCCGCGGCTGTACCGGGAGGCCAAGGCCAGGAGAGCACTGGCACTCCTCGCCACGGCCGAAGACGCCTTGAAACAGGGTGATGCGCCGGCGGCACGGGAAAAATTTCAAACGGCTTTCGCGATGGCTCCCGGGGACCAGCGGGTTATCCGGATTCTCACGCGTTGCAATGCCGCAGCGGGCGATCCCGATTCAATCCGGACTGTGACCGGCTGGCTTGATGACGGCTCGGCAACACCCTTGGAGTGCCTGGCCCTGGCTGGCGCCGCGATCAATAAAAAAAACCCCGCGCTGGCCGGGCGCGCGCTCGACGCGCTGCCGGGGAATCTGCCGCCGGACCTCGATGTCATCAGGATCCTCGCCAGGGCCAACCTGCTCGCGAGCGAAGACCGGCTCACCGAGGCGGCCGGTTTGCTCCGCAACTCCTCGCTTCCCGCGGAACAGATGCGACGCATCCGGCTGGTCTTGGGGACCCTCCTGCTGAGGACATCCCCGGAAACTGTCGAAGAGGGATGCCGTGTCCTCGGGAACCTCGGAGAGAGCGATTCCAGCGAAGGCCTCGCCGCCCTCCGTCAACTCGCCGCCTTTCAACTCTCCGCAAACCGGCCTCCCATGTGGCATGGGAACGAACGGCTCCTCAGTCATCCGCTTCACACCTATTCGGATCTTCTTCTCTCCACGCAAATCAGGATCGGGCAGCCGGACGCCAACCGGGAAAAGCTCATCGGAGATCTGGTCGCCGACGCCCCGCGTCTCGACCTCAAGGATCGGGTCGCTCTCGGCCACTGGCTGATGGCCTTGCAATCCCCGGATCGCGTCCAGAGTCTCTTTTCCCCGAAGGAGCTGTCCTCCAGCGAGACCGCCCTCCTCACCGTTGCCGATGCCCTGGCAGCCCAGGGAAAGTGGACCGAGATCCGCAAGCTCCTCGTGGCCGAACAGCGCCCCCCCCTCGACGAGGCGATCCGACAACTCTTTCTGGCCAGAGTCTCTCAACAGCTCGGAAACTCGGAGGATGTCGAGTCGCATTGGAAAACCCTCCACCAAGAGCTCAATATTTCCTCCACCGAAACAATCCGACAAGTCGCCGGTTATGCCTTGCAAAGCGGACAGACCGACCGCGCACACCGGACTCTCCAATTGCTGGTCGAACGAAAAGACGCGACCCCCGAGGATTTTGCCAACCTCATCCGAAGCGCCCCGCGGAACGCGCCGGCCGCGCAAGCTCTCGCGCTTCTGGACGAGTTCCATGCGGCCTACCCGGGCATCCCGGAGGTGCGAAGCGACCGCGCCTACCTTTCTCTCCTGGCCGGCCGTGACATCGAAGCCTGCTTGGCAACCGCCAAGGAACTCTCCGCCAGGAATCCGGAGTATTTGTCCTACCTTTCGGTGCTCGCGCTGGCCGAGCTCCGGCGCGGCCATCCCGCAGAAGCCGACCGCGTGTATGACGGCCGCCGCATTGACTGGAACAGTGCCCACAGCAACTTCAAGCTCGTCCGGATCGCAGTCCTTGAGGCGAATGGACGCCCCGCCGAAGCCGGGGCGCTCCGTGCCTCCCTCAACCTCACGACCCTGAGACCCGAAGAATTGGAACTGATCAAAAAGCCTGCCGGCAAGCGGGAATGAAAAATGAATCTTGGGCGGGAGAAGAAAAAGCTTGAACGGCCACACGCCTGACTCCATGCCCGTAAACCTGCGGCAACAACCTTTTCGTTAATCCCCCTCTCAACAGCATCACCACTATGATCGAACGTCGCTCAAAAATCCTCCGCCACCGCGTCCTTCTCATCGAGGATGACCTCGAGATTTCCACCGCCGCCGGACGCGCGGCGCTCATGCTGAAATCCGAACTCGAGCTCAACGACATCGACGTCGTCTGCGCGCCCGGAGCGGCTGACGGACGCGGCCTTTTCCTCTCCGATGCCGGTCTCCACGGGGTGCTTGTGGACTGGACGCTGGGGAACGATCCCGCCCCGAATGCCCCGGCGATGGACCTGATCCGCTTCATTCGTTCCCGCAACGAGAAGATCCCGATTTTCCTTCTCACAGACCGCGAGCGCAGCTCCGGGCTTTCCGAGGAAGTTCTCACTCTCGTGAGCGAGCTGATCTGGCTCATGGAGGACAGCTCTCCCTTTATCGGCGGGCGCATCGAAGCCGCCGTGAAGACGTATTCCAGCGGCCTGCTCGGGCCGATGGCCTCGGCGCTCATCGAGTTCGACCTCGTCCACGAATACTCCTGGCACACGCCGGGCCACACCGGGGGGACCGCATTCCAGAAGTCCCCCGCCGGACGCCTCTTTTACGACTACTTCGGCGAGGCGATGTTCCGGTCCGACCTCTCGATCAGCGTCGGCGAACTCGGCTCGCTCCTCGATCACAGCGGCCCGATCGGCGAGGGAGAAAAATATGCCGCCAAAGTCTTCGGCGCTCACCGCACGTATTCCGTGACCAACGGGACCTCGACCTCGAACCGGATCATCTGGATGGCCTGCGTCGGACGCGGGCAGAAGATCTGGGTGGATCGCAACTGCCACAAGTCGAACGAGCAGGGGATCACGCTCACGGGAGCCGTTCCCCACTACCTCATGCCCACGCGCAACCGCTACGGCCTCATCGGCCCGATCCCGCCGGAAAACCTGCGCGCGGAGAAGCTCGTCGAGGGCGGCCGCCCGGTCCATGCCGTGATCACCAACTCCACCTACGACGGCCTCACCTACAACGTCGGCCGCGTGCTGGAAGTCATCGGCGACGCGCTCGACCGGATCCACTTCGACGAGGCGTGGTATGGCTACGCGCGGTTCCATCCGCTCTACCGCGGGCGCTTCGCGATGCGCGGCGATGTGAAAAACCACCCTCCCGACGGACCGACGCTCTTCGCGACCCACTCGACCCACAAGCTCCTCGCGGCCCTCTCCCAGGCCTCGTTCATCCACGTCCGCGACGGTCGCAACAGCATTGACCACGCCCGCTTCAACGAGTCGTTCATGATGCACGGCTCGACGTCGCCGTTCTACCCGATCATCGCATCCAACGACGTGAGCGCGGCGATGATGGATGGCAAAGGCGGCGGGGTCCTCGTGGAAGAATCCCTGCGCGAGGCGGTCGCCTTCCGCCAGATGATCACCCGCCTCTGGCGGGAACACGACGACCGCGACGATTGGTTTTTTCAAACATGGAATCCGACCAGCATCAAAAATCCGGGCACCGGCAACCTGGAGGCATTTGAAACCGCCAGCCCGGACCTTCTCGTCAGCGAGCCGTCCTGCTGGGTCCTCCATCCGGGCGAAGGCTGGCACGGGTTCGACCTCGAGGACGACTACTGCATGCTCGACCCGATCAAAGTCTCCGTGATCACACCGGGCGTGAATGACGACGGCTCGGTCGCCGACATCGGATTCCCCGCAACCCTCCTCACCGCCTACCTCGACGCACGCGGAATCGTCGCCGAGAAGACCAGCGATTACGCAATCCTGTTCCTCTTCTCGCTCGGCATCACAAATGCCAAGTGGAGCACGCTCGTCCACGCCCTGCTCGCCTTCAAACGCGACCACGATTCCAACGCGCCGCTGGCCGATTGCATCCCCTCCGTCGCCGGCTTTTACCCCGGCATGGGACTCCGCGAACTGGCGGATAAAATGCAGTCCCACATGCGTTCGAGCGGACAGCTTCAAGCCCAGGGCCGCGCGTTTTCCGTCCTGCCGGAAATGGAGATGACGCCCGCCGACTGTTACCAGAAGCTTGTCGCCAACGAGGTCGAACGCATCGCTGTGGAAGACGCCGCCGGCCGCACCGCCGCCACAGGCCTCGTCCCCTACCCTCCGGGCATCCCGATGGTCATGCCCGGAGAAAAACTCGGGTGCCAAGACGAACCGTTCCTCGCCTACCTCCGTGCCATCCAGGATTGGGACCGCGTGTTCCCCGGCTTCGCGCACGACACGCACGGAGTCGAAAGCGAAGAGGGAGTTTACAGGATCCTGGTGCTGAAATAACGGGAGCCGGGCAGCGCACCCGCCGGGAAAGTCCGCCATCCCGGAACGAAAATCCCTTTTCATCCGTGCGCGGAGGCGTAGATTCGCCGATCCATGTTCAGCCGTCTTTCAGACAAACTCCAAAGCGTCTTCAAGGATCTCCGCGGGCACGGGAAGATCAGCGAGACGAATGTCAGCGACGCGCTGCGCGAGGTCCGCATGGCTCTGCTCGACGCGGACGTCCACTACCAGGTCGCCAAGGATTTCATCGCCCGGGTCAAAGAAAAAGCCCTCGGGGAGACGGTTCTTCGCAGCATCACACCCGGACAGCAGATCGTCAAAATTTTCCACGAGGAACTTTGCGCGCTGCTCGGCGGCGACACGGCGCCGCTCGACCTCAGCAAACCCGCCCGCATCCTCATGGTCGGACTCAACGGCGCGGGAAAAACCACCTCCTCCGCGAAGCTCGCCCGCTGGCTGAAATCCCAGGGCCGCTCGCCGCTCCTCATCGCCGCCGACCTTTACCGCCCCGCCGCCATCGAACAACTCGCCGTCCTCGGCGAGCAGATCGGCGTCCCGGTCTTCCGCCCGCCGGCCGGCGAAACCGATGTCCTCAAATCCACAAAACAGGCGATTGAATGGTGCGGCACCACCGGAGGAAACGTCCAGATTTTCGACACGGCCGGACGGCAGGAAATCGACGGGCCCCTGATCGGGGAACTCCGCCGCCTCCGCGATTTCCTCCAACCGCAGGAAATCCTCCTGGTTTGCGACGCCGCGACCGGACAACAGGCGGTCAGCGTCGCCGAACACTTCCACTCCGCGCTCGGACTCACCGGCATCGTCCTCACCAAACTCGACGGCGACGCCCGTGGCGGAGCCGCCCTCTCGCTCCGCTCGGTCACCGGACGCCCGATCAAATTCGTCGGCACCGGAGAAAAGCCCGACCAGTTCGAACCCTTTTTCCCCGACCGCCTCGCCGGGCGCATTCTCGGAATGGGCGACGTCGTCGGCCTCGTCGAAAAGGCGGCCGAAGCCATCACCGAGGCGGACGCCCGGCGGATGGAGGAAAAACTCCGCACCGCCCGCTTCGACCTCGAAGACTTCCTCCAACAGTTCAAAATGCTCAAGCGCATGGGACCCCTTGAGAATCTTCTTGGCATGATCCCCGGCATGGATAAGATGAAAGATTCCTCGATTGACGAGAAGCAACTGAAGCGGGTGGAGGCGATCGTGCTCTCCATGACGCCGCAGGAGCGTGCGCGGCCGGATGTTCTGAACGCGCGACGCCGCCAGCGGGTCGCCCGTGGCAGCGGCACCACCGTCACCGAGGTCAACAACCTTCTCCTGCGCTTCTCCCAGATGCGCAAGATGATGAAAAATGCGGGACAGATGAAAAAAATGATGTCCCGCGCCGGGAAAAACTTCGGCTTCCAGATCCCCGGGGGATCGTGAAGCGGAGGTCGCTCCCGCAGGGAAATCCCGCAAGCAGCAACTTAAACCTTAAAACTTAAAACTTAAGTCTCCATTCCATGGCCGTAGCAATCCGACTCCGCCGAGAAGGCACCAAGAACAGTCCGTATTACAAGATCGTCGTCGCCGACCAGCGCCGCCCGCGCGACGGCAAATTCATCGAAATCATCGGGACGTACGACCCGAAAAAAGAGGGCGAGAATTTCTCGATCCAGCTCGACCGCGCCGACTACTGGGTCGGTGTCGGTGCCCGCGCGTCCCAGACCGTCGGCAACATCATGACAAAGGCACGCAAAAAACTCGCGGCCTGAGAACCCCGATGGAAGAGTTTTTGCGCTATGTGATGGGCTCGCTCGTCGAATTTCCCGACGAAATCGTGTTTACAAAAACCGAGTCCCCGGAGCGCGTCACCTTTCACGTCGCCATGCGGAACACCGACCTTCCGCGCATCATCGGCAAGGGCGGACACACGATCCAGGCTCTTCGCACCCTGTTGCACGCCACGGCCCAGAAGCGCGGCATCACGGCCTCGCTCGAGATCATCGAATGAGCCGCCTCGGCTGCGCCGCCGCCGCAGTGATCGCTCTCGCCCCGCCCGCCTGCGAACGCCATGCGGCTTCGCAAACCGTCCCGGGCCACGCCGAAAAACTCGCGGAAAAACAGGCCGCCGAAAATCAGCGGGCCACCACCCCGGAAACCGTCAATCCCAATCCCCCGAAGTTTTTCCCCGCCGAAAAGTAAAATGAAAGAGGGCACGGCATGGCTTTCCTCCGAGCTTCCCGGGCTGATGGAACAGGGAATTCTCACGCCGGAATCGGCCGCCGCCCTGCGGTCTAAAAAGGAATTTCCTCGGGAAGGGATGCATCCACGGTCACGCTGATCCCCCCTCGCGAGGAAAATTCTCCATGGACCTCCATCTGCCGCGGACGGCACGCCTCGACGAGATCGTCGAGAATCCGATTCACGATTTCCTCGTTGAAGCTCCGCGTGTGCCGGTAGGATGCAAGATAGAATTTCAAGGATTTTGTTTCGATGCAGAGCACATCCGGAACGTAGCGGATATGGATGACCGCAAAATCCGGCTGGCCGGTCACCGGACACATCGAGGTAAATTCCGAGCAATCAAAGCGGATCCAGTAGCTCCGCTTGCTGAAGCGGTTGGGGAACGTCTCCAGGATGCCGGCGGAGGGATGCCCGGGGTATTTTTCCTCCGAATGCCCGAGGAGGCGGAATTTTTCCTTTGAGGTTGATTTTTTGAGTGCCATAAAAATTTCATGAACCGACCGGCCCGCGTGTTTTCCAGCGCGGCGGGTCAGGGCTGGCGCTCGAAGAAGATCTCGTACGTCTGCTTTTGGGTCGCCTGGAAATATTTCCCGTCGAGCCGCTTTTTGTCCGGGGACAGCGTGAGATGGTAGGTGCTGCCGGTGTAATTGACGTCATCGAACGTGACGTCCAGCGTCACCGTCCCGTCTTTTTGCGATGCCTTGGCTTCCGCGACACGGATCGGGTTCGGGTTGAAATACTGCACGTCGGCCCGTCCGTCCGACCCGACCGATTTGACCTCCAGTTTGTAACCTCCATCCGGACGCACCCATGTGCCGACAAGACCATCGCATGGACCGGATCCGGCCAGGGCCGCGGAGCAGATCATCAAGAAAAGAGCTGGTAAAACCAAGAGGCGGAGGGCAGGCATCGGGGAACGGGTTCTGTTCATGGCGAAAACTATTCCGCAGATGCCTTCGCAAGGCAAGCGCGTTGTCAATCGGGAACGTGTTGCTGAAATGGACACAGGGGCTCCCGGGCGGCATGATCTACAGCAATTGTCCCTGCTTCCCGGCCGCTGCGGACTGAAACGCCTGCAGGCAGGCGGCCAGCTGCTCGCGGGAATGGGAGCTTTGGATTTTCTCGATTTCGGCGGCAGCCAGCGCGTCGCATCGTTCGTTCCCGGGGTGTCCGGCATGACCTTTGAGCCATTTCCAAGTGACGTGGTGGCGTTTGGTCCGGGCGTTGAGCTCGCGCCAGAGATCGGCATTTTTTACCGGCTGCCGCGATGCGGTGATCCATCCCCTGGCCTTCCATCCGTGAATCCACTCGGTCATCCCCTTGCGGAGGTATTGCGAGTCGGTGTGAACCGTCACATCGCACTCCTCCTTCAAGGCGGAGAGGCCGGCAATCGCCGCGCGGAGTTCCATGCGGTTGTTGGTCGTCGCCGGCTCGCCTCCGGAAAGCACCCGCTCGCGGGTTCCGCAACGCAGGATCGCCGCCCATCCGCCGGGGCCGGGATTTCCCAGGCATCCGCCGTCCGTGAATAGCGTGACCTTCTTGCCTGTCATTCCGGGTTCGGACACGTCTCCCCGCCCTGCGGTTCCGAGCCTGTGAGTTCCTTGTAAAACCGGTGCAGGGCGGCCTCGGCAACGTCATGGGGGGAGAGGGTGACGAGTTCGGCAGCGGCGCTTGCGAGCCAGGCCCGGGTTTTTTGAAGGGCGGCATCGGCTTGGAGATTTGCGTCCCGCGCGAGATGGCTGGCTTGCACGATCTCGGGGTGACCGGGGATGGCGGGGAGCGGAACGCGCGCGGCGTCCGGTTTTTCGACTCCTCCGCCGAGCCATGCCTGCAGTTCGGGCAAAATGTCCGCCGGACTTTGAAACCGCTGCCAGACGCGCTCTTCGCGATCAGGATCGAGGGATTCGATAAACTCGTTCGCGAGGCCGAATGTGGGCGAGTTTGCGTGAATGAATTCCCTGCACTTGTCGCAGTGCATTTTCAGGCGTCCCTTTGTTCCGGTGCTGTATTTGCGTGGTTCCATCGGGGTTGTTATCCGCCACGTCCCCCTTTTTAGTCCAACCATTTCTTGGATTTTCCCCGCCGCGACACCTGCAAGCGCTGCAAAAAAGTCCGGTGCCTGTGCCTTCACGGGCACTTCGCCATTGACGGCACGCGACCGTGGGGAGACAAAGGGCGCCTCATATTTGTGGAAAGCATCTCGATTCATCGGCCGCGCAACCTCGACTGGAAGCGGGCCTCCGCACTGCTTTACGGAGACTGGGGCACCAGCAAGGCCTACGTCATCGGCCTGGCATTCGCGGCGAGCGGGTTTTCTTCCCTGCCGATCATCATCGCGGTCTGCGCGCTGACCGCGCTTGTCGGGTTGAACTACCTCGTCGTCTGCCGGTGTTTCCCGGACGGCGGCGGCGTCTATTCGGCCGCGGGGTATCACGGCAAACTTCTGGCGGTGGTGGGCTCGCTTCTGCTGATCGCCGACCTCACGGTCACAGCGGCACTCAGCGGCTGGACCGCGCTCAGCTACCTCGGCGTGCCGCAGCAACATGTCATGCTCGCCACGATCGCCGTGATTATCCTGATCGGGATCCTCAATCTCTTCGGCCCCCGGCACAGCGGAAGCTTCGCGGTGGCGCTCGCCATACCCACGGTGCTCGTGGTTGTCGCCATCATCCTTCTGAGCGTGCCTTTCCTGACAATCCACAATTTGGAGCCGCTCCACGCGAGTTTCAGCCATACCTGGGTTTCCTTCTGTGGCGTCATTCTTGCATTGAGCGGGGTCGAGGCGATCGCCAATCTCACCGGAACCCTCAAGCCGGACAAAGGCTCGGTGATCGGGCATCCGAAAGTCGGAAAGACCTCGGCAAAAGCGATCCTGCCGGTCGCGCTGGAGGTCAGCGTGGGCACGGCCTTGCTGGGCTGGGCGATGCTCTCCCTGCCGAAAGAGCTTGCCCCCGAAATGATCGCCCGCAAGGAGGACATGCTCCGGTTTGTCGCGGAAAAATATGGCATGCTGAATTTCGGGCAGGGGTTCGGCGCGGTCTTTGGATTTGTCGCGGGTGTCATTTTTGCGCTGATCCTGCTGAGCGCGGTGAACACGGCCATCGCGGCCCTGATCGGCCTGATCTTCATGATGTCGCGCGAGGGGGACATGCCGCGCGGGTTTTCGAAGTTGAACTCGCACGGGGTTCCGCTCGTCCCCTTGGCCATCGCGGCCGGGCTTCCGGTGCTGATTCTGCTGGTGAGCAATAATTTCGAGGCCCTCGCGGGGCTCTACGCGATCGGCGTGGTGGGAGCGATCTGCGTCAACCTCGGTTCCTGCGCCGCCAACATGACCCTCCCGATGCACTGGGCCGAACGCGGGCTGATGGGCCTGACATTCCTCGTCCTCTCCGCCGTCGAGATCACGCTCGCGCGGACAAAGCCCGAGGCTCTCTTCTTTGTCGTGTGCGTGCTCGTCGTCGGGCTGAGCCTTTGGGCCTACTCCCGCCGCCTCAGCGGAATCCGCACGCTGACGGTCAGCCGCGAAGTCGCCGAACTCGTCCACCCGGAAGTCGTCGAGACGATGCGTCACCCGGCCGAGCAGGCCGCGAAAATCCTTGTCTCTGTGCGCGGACTCACCCCCGCGCTCGCCTTCGCGTTCGACGAGGCGGAATTTCGGAAAGCCGCCCTCTACATTCTTTACGTCCGGGAAATCGCTGTTCTTTTCGAAGGCGTCTCGGTGTCTTCGAAAAATTGGAAGGACGATCCGGAGGCCAGCGCGATCCTTGGAACCGCGATCCAGATCGGGAAGTCCCGGGGCATCCCGACCGTTCCGGTTTTTGCCACGGCCCAGAACGCGGCTTCCCTCATCGTGGATACCGCGGCCACCCTGGGCGCGGATTATTTGATCCTCGGCGCATCGCATCGCGGCTCGCTGACAAAAATGCTCCGCGGAAATGTCGCCACCGAGGTCGCGGTCAGCCTGCCGGACAACATCCAGCTGATCATCTGCGGGTGATTCCAGTTTCTCTGGTTCACCGATGCCCATCTGAATCATCTGTCCGACACAGTGGAGGATGCCTGGTTTGAAAAGCTCGGGAAAAGCCGGGCGGACATGCTTCTGCTGGGCGGTGACACGGCCAATGCCCGCGTGGGCTCTGCCCCGTTTCTGCTGGCTCGCGGGAGGGAAGGTTATTTCACAGGCTGCCAAGCGAATGCCGCAGACGCGATTTATTGCCCTTTGCGGGCGCACCCACAGCGATGGCATTTGGAAGAATGGGAACATCACCTGCCACACCGCCGGGAGTGCCTATGGTCGCATTGACCATTCCGGCATGATCGTGATCGGCAAAACGGTATCTGTGCGCCGCCTCGACCGCTGAGGCAAATATGCGCGGCCCAGCCATGCGTGTCTCGCCCGCGGACTGCCACGCGACGGAATCGGTTGTGGAATTGTTGCAGGAGGCAGCGGAGAGATCCCCCGTGAGATAAACCGCCCGCTCCAGATCGAACCCATGGCGGCGCCTGCCAGGCCCCGCACGATCTCCTCGAACCCCATGCTCTTCCAGAACCGCCCGAAGACAAGGTCCGGCCCGATTTTGCGAATGCTCACCGGCCGGGTCTCGTCTGCGGCAACCATTTTCCCGCGCTTGCCTCTCTTGCCCGAAGCTGAGAACCTCCGCGCATGAAAGCTCTCCTTGCCATTCTGAGAAACCTGTTCCGAAGACCGGAGCCGACCCCGCGGATTTGGACGCGCTGGGTGCCGTAACAGATCTTTTTCAGTTCCATGCGCCGATCCCCGCTCGCTCAGCTTGGAACCAGGCCGATCACCGTCCTGATTTTCTCTTTGTGGATTGCGCTCAACCCCGCGGGAAGTGTGTCGGCACAAGATGCCGGGATCCCTCGCGCCAGGATGGGCGCTCCTCCCGAGAGCAATCCCCCACCCTCTGTCGGCAATTCCGCGAAGCCGAAAACAGATCTCCATTGGAATTCCCGCCTCGTTGAAACCGCGCGTGTCGCGATGCCAAAAAACGGCGGCTATTCGACCGGCTCCCAGGCGGCTTCCGAACTCCGCGGGAGTTTCTCGATCAGGGACGGTCAACTGCATGTCACTCCCTCCAAGGGACCCTCCTTTTGCTCGGCCGCCACTTACACGCTTTTCATCAAGGCGGCAGAGGAGGCTGTCGGAAACTTGCCGGGCAAGGAGCGATTGATGCCCTCCTCACAGCGCGATGGGACGGGGATATGGGGAAGATGGAACTCCAACGGGCCGGGCACGGCCGTGCTTTTTGCCGAATCCGGGGCCGGATTCAACTTCACCGATTGGAACCGGGCCCGGGCGGGCGATTTCCTCAAAGTCTGGTGGACGGAAGCGATTGGAAAAAGCGAACGGGGGCACCTTGTTCTCTTCCTGGGAAATCAGGACAAGACTTTCACGTTTTGGTCCTGCAACCAATCCGGGGGATACGGGATCAAGACGGTTCCCCTGATGAAAATCAAACACGCCCTGTTTTCGCGTCTCACGAAGCCGGAGAAGATCCTCACTTCGCAATATCCCGACTCCAATGCCTACCTGGCCTCCCTGCTCGGAAAGGACACTTCCTGGCAGGAAGTGCTGGAAAAAACAAAAGTCGCAAACCCATGAGACTCGCCTTCTGGAAACTCAGGAGAGCGCGGACGGGCGGTTCGTTTCAAAAACTTTTTGTCAGCCTTCGTTTCAGCCTGGGAACCGCCTTTGTCAGCATCGCGGTCCTGACATCGGTCCTGCTGGGTTTCAGCACGTATCTGAGCGTGCGCGCATTCATCCGGGAAGGCATTCGCGAGCGGCTGCGGGATGCCGCCGGCATCGCCGCCCTGCAAATTGATGCGGAGCAGCACCGAAGGCTCTCGCAACGATCCGACGAGGCGGGCGACGCGTATCGGAATCTGAAGAGAAGCCTTCAGAACATCCGGGCCCGGGCGAAAGAGATCCGCTACATCTACACGCTCAGGAAAGACGGGCGGGAAAAAATCCATTTCATATCGGACGCGGAGGAAAGTGAGGAAAACGTCAGTCATATCGGCGATGTGGCGGACGCCACCACCCCGGCCATGCGCGCCGCGTTCGAGCCTCCGTACAGGGTTCAAGTCGAGACGGAGTTCTATACCGACAAGTGGGGAACCTGGCTGTCCAGCTATGCCCCCTTCTTTTCTTCAGACGGAAAACTGGAAGGCGTGCTCGGCATCGACATGTCCGCCAAACAGATTACGGATTACGAACAAAGCTACCTCGCGATCACGGTTCTTCTTGCCCTGGGCGCTTCCCTGGCCGTAGCCGGCCTGGGCATCGTCTTCTCGAGGAAAATCAGCCGCCCGCTTCTCCGGCTGGCCTCGGACATGGCGCGGATTCAGAATTTTGAACTCGATCACAAACCGCGGATCGTTTCCCGCGTCAAAGAGATCGCCAATATGGCGGAGGCGTTGGACAACATGAAAAGCGGCCTCCGTTCGTTCAGGAAATACGTCCCCGCGGATCTGGTTGCCGAGCTGATCCGGCTCAACAAAGAGGCGTCTCTGGGCGTGGAGAAGCGGACGATGACGGTGATGTTCTCCGACATCGCGGATTTTTCCACCATCTCCGAACAAATGGCTCCGGAAATCCTCGCCGGGCACCTGGCCGTCTATTTTGAAGGCATGACAAAGATTATTCTGCGGAACCGGGGCACCGTGGACAAGTACATCGGGGATGCCATCATGGCTTTCTGGGGCGCTCCCCGGCCCGCCCGGGAACATGCGGTGTCGGCGTGCCGCGCGGCCTTGCAGTGCCGACACTTCCTCGAATCGTTCGAGAGGGAAGCGGCCCGGAAGGGCGGGCCGGTATTCAAAACGAGAATGGGAATCAATTCGGGCGAGATGATCGTCGGCAACATGGGATACGACGAACGGATGGATTACACGGTGATTGGCGATCATGTGAACCTGGCCAGCCGGTTGGAAGGGTTGAACAAAAGCTACGGAACACAAATCATCATCAGCGGGCACACTTGCTCCCTGGTGAAAGGGGAATTCGAAGTCCGAAGGCTCGATGTCGTGGCCGTCAAGGGCAGGAGCCAGTACGTGGAGATCTACGAGTTGCTTTCTGAAAAAGGCAGTCTGGAAAGCCCGCCTCCGGAAAACTGGCCCGCGTCGCCATGATCCGGAACAAGCGGCCGGCGGGACGGCTTCCGTTTTTCAGGCGGAGAACTTTCTTTGGATGCTGGAAATTTTTTCGATCACCCCGAAGAAGGCGTCCACGACCCGCGGAGAAAAATGACGCCCTCTCTCCTTTTTGAGGAATTCGCAGGCTTCCTCCAAGCTCATGCCTTTCTTGTAACACCTGGCCGATGACAAGGCATCAAAGACGTCCGCCACCGCACAGATCTGGCCGGAAACGGGAATTTCATCGCCTCTGAGCCCGCACGGATAGCCTGTTCCATCCCACTTTTCGTGGTGGGAGAGGGCAATCTCCGCCGCCAGGTGGAGCATCGGGTTTTCGCTCCCCGCGAGAAGGTCGGCCCCCAGTTTCGGGTGGCGCTTCATGACGGCATACTCATCGTCCGTCAGTTTGCCGGGCTTCAGAAGGATGGAATCCGGGATGGCGAGCTTGCCGATGTCGTGAAGCGCGCTGGCCAGAAGAATTTTGGAAACCTCGGCGGCTGGCAACTCCAGGGCTTCGGCAATAGCCGCCGCATACTGGCTCACGCGTTCGATGTGTTCGCCGGTGTCGTGATCCCGAAACTCTGCCGCTCGCGCCAGGCGTTTGATCGCCTCGGAGTAAGCAAGCTCGAGTTCCCTTGTGAGGCGGGCGTTGCTCAAGGCAACCGCCGCCTGCGAGGCGAGGCAGAGCACCAGTTCCTCATGCTCCTTGGGAAATGCCCCGATCTCTTCCGAACCCGGATGCCGGACATTGATCAGTTGGATGACGCCGACAATGCATCCATCCGGGGTTTTCATGGGCACAACCAGCATGGATCGGGAGTGATAGCCGGTTTTCAAATCGAAGCTGCTGTCGAACTGAAATCCACAACTGTCGGGAAGGTCGTAAACATCGGGAAGATTGAGTGTCAGGCCGCTTCCGGTGACCCGTCCCGCGATGCTGGTCGGGGAAACTTCGATCGTGATCGGCTGCGAACCGTTTCCCACCAGTACCTCCGAGTGCCCCAGCCTGTCATTCTGGACCACGCTGAACTGGAGTTTTCCGTCCGGCGTCACCAAATACAGCGTGCCCGCCTCGGCACAGGTGAATCTTCTCGCCTCGAAAAGAATCCGTCCCAGGAGCACCGGGACGTTGCGCTCCGATGTCAATGCCAGACCAATCTCGACAAGTCTGCGGAATTTCTCGGCCGGATCGGATTCATTGGGGGAGGCGATACGATTGACAGACATGCCGCAAAAAGAAACAGGAAACAAGCCCGATGAAAAGGCCGTAAAAATCGGTCCGGAGAGATGGGAACTCTCGACCTCTTGAACCCGAATCAAAGAAATGCTCGCCGCGAACGTGACAAATTCACAACCCAACCATGAGCCTTGAATCCTTACGGGGAAGAATCCCCGCAATCGAAAAGTCCTGCCGATTGTAAACGAGGTCGTCCTTTTCCTGTTCCCCTTCCTCGTTCGTTCTCTGTCATCTGTGGTTCCATTCTCTGACTACCGCAAGCCTTGGTGACGGGCTACCTGACCAATTTTCTTGGCCGCTCCGCGCAGCTTTTCCACGATGCGCACCTTCTCGGGGTAGGGAAGCTGGGCCAGGGCGTGGCGACGCTCCTGCTTGTGCTTCAGGATCTGCCGGGTGAGCGGGCTCATGCGAGATACCTTGCCTCGAATTTCGCCCAGGCGTCAACCAGCCCGTGGCGTTTCAAAATTTCCTCCAGCCTCCCGGCGTCGAGCTGCCCGGACTCCACGAAGGCCAAGAGTCGGGCAAAATCCTTCGCCCGTCCTGTCTGCACGGCGATGGCGGCGAGGTGCTCGGCTGTCATCACTCGCGCGGGCACTCCCTCGAAGTCCACCGTCACCGCCTGCTCGACGGCCTCGCGCAGGAGCGCCGACTCGGCGGGGAGGAATTGGACCGGCCATCCGCAGATCGTGATGGCGTCCCCCTCGGGCAGGTGGCCTCGGGCTTGCAGGAATTCATAGATCGGTGCCAGCGTCAGGATCAGGGCCGGGGACTCAAAGAGGACAAAGATGTCCAGGTCGTAGGTGGAGATCGGCTCCAGATAGAACGTGGCTCCCATCGCACCACCGATGGCGCTCTGGCCGATGATCCCCGCTTCTTGCAGGGCGTTGATTTCACGCAGGGTTTCTTTCATGATAAACTCATAAGGCACAGGAAACCACAGATGGCACCAGGGCAAACGCATGAAAATTCATTGTCCTTGAGAACAGTCAGCACCCATTGCGCGAGGCCTTTTTGCTGGGGAACACACACGTCACGCGTGTCCGGGTTGGCGTCCCGCCGACACGATTTTCCGGCGGGGACGCCGGAAATCACACCCGGGACGGGTGCGGCCCGTCTATGGTAAAATCGAAATATATTGGCTTTCCTGACATTTTCCCAAAAATAGAGGCATGAAAACGAAGAAATCACAGCCGGAAAACATAACCGTCAAAGGCGTCTCCGTCACGATTTACAGCACCCCGTCAGTCAAGGCCGGGAAAGAATATCCGGGGTGGACGCTCTCCTACACGGAAGCCGGAAAGCGCATCCGCCGCTCCGTCGCCAACCTCGACAAGGCCCGCACTATCGCGAAGTCCATCGCCGGTCAACTCGCCGCGGGCACCGGACACGCTCACGCTCTCACCCCGTCCGAGCTCTCCGACTATCAAGGCGCGATCCGCATCCTGCGACAGGCGCCGGGAGTCCACTTGACCGCCGCCGTCTCGACGTTCGCGCAAGCGTTCGCGATCATGCCGGACGCGGGCGACATCCTCACCGGGGTCAGGTTCTATCAGGCGCACTTGAAAAAACAGGGGGTCTCCGCCGTCTCCGTCGCCGTGCTGGTGGATGAATTTCTCAAGGCCCGCGAGCAACAGGGCGCATGCGCGGCCTATCGCACCAACTGCAAGAGCACCCTCGCCCGCTTTGCTGGTGCCTTTCGCTGCAACGTGGCAAGCATCGCGACGGCAGACATCCAAGGTTTCATTGACCGTCTCCCCGGCTCGCCCGTCACGAGAGAAAGCCAAAAGAAAAAAATCGTCACCCTGTTCCACTTCGCGAGGGAACGCGGCTACCTGCCGCGGGAGCAGAGCACGGAGGCAGACCACCTCGACACGATCACGATCCCGCCGTCTCCGGTTGGCACCTACCGCCTCGGGGACATCCAGAACGCCGCACAGGTTGCGCTGGAGGCCGGGAACAGCCCCGCCAAAATCTTTCAGCACTACCGCGAGCTTGCGACTAAACAGCAGGCTTCCGCTTGGTTTGCCGCCCGGCCTGCCGGGAAGGGTCGGAAAGTTAGCAGCATGAAGGAGGCGGCATGAAAAGGTTCATCGCCATCAAGAAAAGGGGGACCGACAAACTTTTCCTCTTCCGCGAGGGAAAGGAAATGCTCCTCTTGGAAACCCGGACGGGACAATTGAACCTACACGGAGTCCGCCATCCACAAGGGAACCCAGCGTCCGGTCGTCCTCCGCATCAAGCCCGACGAATGGGAGCGGATTCCGCTGCAAGGCACCGATCCCTCGTATGCAAATGATGACCGGGTTGCTGTCCCATGGCTTAACGCCTGAAAGCCGGGAAATATGCGGATTCCGGGGGGCTATAGCTCGAAAGCCGCCGCCTGCTGTCCCACAGCTTTTCAAAAGCGCAAGCAAGTCCAACCGCTGCACCCAAAGAGCGGAGCGAATCAGAGTGAAAAACCGGGGGAAGCTGCTTCCCCAGCCCGAAAGGAACGCCTGATAGCGCAGCAGCAGGCAGCAAAGGAGGGCGCTCCAGACCTGCCAGCGGACGGCGTTGGCACTGTGGCCGAGAAAATCGGAAATGCGTGAGGCCTGGTTTTGTTGTCCGATCCATCTTCTGAATTAAAACGAAAGAAAACATTGGCGGCAAATGGGGAACAAAATCGCAACATCCGCCGGAAAAGTGGCAGGGGAATGGCCAGGGGGCTTTTTTCGCAATATCCGATTTCCCTGCAACTCATTGATTACAAAAAATCGGGCCGGAGAGATTTGAACTCTCGACCTCTTGAACCCCATTCAAGCGCTCTACCAAGCTGAGCCACGGCCCGTTGTGAAAAAATGATCTCGCAGACCAGAGGGGGATTCAAGGACGAAATGCGACAGGACGAAATGCGACAGCGGCTTTTCCCCCTGGCTGTCGGAGGAAGACAAGAGGGATCGGGAATTGGGATCTTTCCCCCTGCGGAACTCTTCCTGCCCCGGACTTCGGGAAAGGACCGGCGCGCCTGCGTGGGGAATCGCGAGGTGCGCCTACCGAGGACTTTTGCCGGACGCCTCGCTTGGAAATTCCCCCCGCTTTTTGAAATCACGATACCTTTCCACAATCGAGCGGATGTAGGATTTTGTGGCCGGAAAATCCATCGTGGCGCGCAATTTCTCCGCGCCGAATCCGCCGCCGAGGCCGGAACCCCGTTCCCAGCGATTCACCTGCGTGCGGCCGGCATTGTATTCGGCCAACGCGAAGGGAATGGGATCGTCCTTTCCAGACCAGTGCCGGAGGGCGTTTGCAAGATACCATGTTCCCGCCTCGATATTGATTTTCGGATCCAGGAGATCGGTCGGAACAAAGGTTTCGATCTTCTCCGCACGCGCCCAATCCAGCGCGGCCCGTTCGGTGATCTGCATCAGCCCACGCTCGCCGTGCGGGCCCAGCATTTCCGGGTGGAACCGGGACTCCCTCCAGATGACAGCTTTGATGAGCGAGGGGGACGTGCCGTAGCGGGTTCCTGACGCCACAATCAGGTCGTCGTAACGCCCGTAACGCCCACGAAAAAAAAGCTTCTGGAGCGCGTAGTTTTCATCATGCCCCGCAACAAGCCATGCTCCGAGCGCAATCAACGGCACGAGAACCGCTGCGGAAAGAACAGAACGCGACAACCTCATTCCCGAGGCTACCGCGAATATCTCAGGACATCAACAATTCGGGTGTTCCCTGGGGCATGGTCTTTTTTCAGAGCAGATAGACCGCGAGCAGGATTCCCAGGACAATGACGGCCGTGCAAAGCAGGACGACGGGAAGTTTGCTTTTTATGGAGGATTTGAGGAGCTTCGCGCGGGTGATTTCCGGGGAGATTTCCTTCTCGGTGGCGGCCAGTTGCGCGGCCATGCGCTTGGCGCAGGCGACAATCGCAAGGTGGCGTTGCAGCGGTGTCTGACCGTGCGCGGCGCGATGGATCGCCTGGAGAAATTTTTCCAGTTGCGCGGGATTGCAGAGAAGGGCTGTTCCCAAGGAGATGGTAGGCGTCGGCCCGGGCATCGCGGCGATGATTTCCGTGCAGGCCGTGCAAAGCTCGGCAGTGCCGACCTTGTATTCGCGGCAGAGCCTCTGCGTGGCGGGGATTGCCAGAGCGGCCAGGACAAGACCGCGCACCCGGTTGGTGCCGTTCGGCGAACGGACATCCTTTCCGAGTTTCAAATGCCGGAGAAGTTCCTTCTCGGCGGATTCCAAAACAACTCGACTCACGGTTTGGCGCTGGAGCCTCATTTTTTCAAATTTCGGCATATCACTGCAAATGTTTTTTGTGACGACCGTGAGGTTTCGTCTTTCCGCGGAGCCTTTCCGGGTCATATTTGCCAGGTGATGAAACGACTTCTCTTCCGGACAATCCCCTGCGCGGCCTGCTTTTTGCTCGTTCTTCCGGCCGGCTGTGTGAACCTGATCGATCCGCTCGGGCCGGCCGGAAAAGGTCCGGTGCCGAGACCCGGGAAATCGAAGCCCCTTCCCGGCAGCCGGTTCGCCTGGGGGATCTCCTCCGCGAGCTACCAATACGAGGATCCGGACGTGAAGCCCGGTGGGAAAAAGAATTTTTCGACCGACTGGGATTTGCTGATTTCGCAAAAGAAGGCGCCTGAAAAAGGGAATGCCGTGTATTCATGGACGAGGTTCGAGAAAGATCTTGCCACGCTGAAACGCATCGGGGTCACCCATTACCGGTTCAGCATCGAGTGGGCCCGGGTCGAGCCGGAGCCCGGGAAATACAACGAGGAGGCCGTCCGGCGGTATGTCGGCATGGCCCGGCGGCTCAAGGAGTCCGGCATCGAGCCGGTCATCTGCCTGTGGCATTTCACGTTCCCGGACTGGCTCTATGACAAGAAGCAGCCCGGACGCTCGAACTGGCTGCACCCGCTGGCACGCCCGCGATGGAACGCGTATGTGGATAAAATCGTGCGCGCCACGGCGCCTTACGCAACATTCTACGCCCCGCAGAACGAGCCGAATGGTCAGATCACGACAGCCTATATCGTCGGCCAGTGGCCGCCCGCGATGAGCCTGGCCTTCGGGCATTACAAGATGGCGATCGCGGCAAGCGCACAGATGTTTCGCGACGCGGCCGCCCGGATCAAGGCGATCAAGCCGGGCGCGAAAGTCCTCAGTGTCGAGGCGCTGCCCTGGTGGGAACGGGCTCCCCTGGATCCCGGCGGTCTCATCTACAACACAATGATCCACGGCAACGTGGATCACCTCGACCGGGTCTATGATGTCTGCGACATCGTGGGCTTCAACTACTACTACTCGCAGGCGCCGGGTCCGATTTCCCTGCTGACGGGACCGTACCGCCGCGGGCCGAATTTCACGATGATGGGCTGGAGGATCGACCCCGACGGGCTCTACAAGGAAATCCGCCGCGTGGGAGACCGCTACGGGAAGCCCATGATGATTACCGAGAACGGCGTCGCCACAAAAAATGATGCCAAGAGGGTCTGGTATATGCGCAACCACCTCGCCGCGATCGGCCGCGCGATCCGGGACGGCTACGATGTGCGCGGGTATTTCGCGTGGTCGCTCGCCGACAATTACGAATGGCACTACGGCTACAAGTCGCTCTTCGGACTTTCGACAATGGATCCGAAAACATTCGACCGTGTGCTCAAACCCTCGGCCGGAAAGTTCTCGGAAATGATCCGCTCGCACCCGACCGTCGGTTCCGTCACCGAAATCGCTCCGCAAAAGTCGTTCCGCCCGCTCAAGATTCCGGAATCGTAAATGCCGGAAGATTTCGCGGCATCCGCCCCGAACCCATGCCCGCACCCGAGACGATCATCAAACTCTGCGAGACCTTCGCGGACCACCGCGAGCGCTTCCGCTCGGGCGCCTACAACGAGGCCCAGCTCCGCCAGGAATTTCTCGGCCCGTTTTTCAAATGCCTCGGCTGGGACATGGACAATGCCCAGGGGCTCGCCCCGCAATACCGCGATGTCATCCACGAGGACGCCCTGAAAATCGGCATGCACACGAAGGCGCCGGACTACGCGTTCACGATCCACGGACAGCGGAAATTTTTCCTCGAGGCGAAGAAGCCGTCGGTCAACATCAAGGGCGACATCGCGACGGCCTACCAGCTCCGCCGCTACGCGTGGTCGGCAAAGCTCCCGCTCTCGATCCTCTCCGATTTCGAGGAATTCGCGATCTACGACACCCGGGTCAAACCCGCGCAGACCGACCCGCCATCCAAAGCCCGGACGTTCTATTGCACGAGCGGACAATACCCGGAAAAGTGGGACGACATCGCCGCGATTTTTTCGCGCGACGCGATCCTCCGCGGCTCGTTCGACAAATACGCCGACTCGTCGGGAAAAAAGAAGGGGGCCGCCGAGGTGGACGCCGCATTCCTTGGCGAGATCGAGCGCTGGCGCGACCTGCTCGCCCGCAATTTCGCGCTGCGCAACCCGTCCCTCTCGGTCCGCGACCTGAATTTCTCCGTCCAAAAAACCATCGACCGCCTCGTCTTCCTCCGCATTTGCGAGGATCGCGGCACCGAGGACTACGCCCGCCTGCTCGCCGTCTCGAACGGCGCGAACTGCTACGCCCGCCTGATCGAGATCTTCCGCCGGGCGGACGAACGCTACAACTCCGGCCTCTTCCACTTCTCGACCGAAAAACACCAGGCCGAGGGGCCGGATACCATCACGCCGGAACTCCATCTCGACGACCGCGCGGTGAAGGACATCATCGGCCACCTCTATTACCCGGAGAGCCCCTACGAATTTTCCGTCCTGCCCGCCGACATCCTCGGCTCGGTCTATGAACGCTTTCTCGGCAAGACGATCCGCCTCACCGACGGACACCAGGCGAAGATCGGGGGAAAACCCGAGGTCCGCAAAGCCGGCGGCGTCTATTACACCCCGGCCTACATCGTCGCCCACATCGTCCGCAACACGCTCGGGTGCCTGCTCGGCAGCCCGGACCACCCGATCTCGCTCGCCGCCGCCGCGAAGCTCAAAGTCGCCGACATCGCCTGCGGGTCCGGCTCGTTTCTCATCCAGGCCTACCAGTTCCTGCTCGACTGGCACCGCGACCGCTACCTCGCCGACCCGGAAAAATTCAGCAGGGGAAAAAGCCCCACCCTCTACCCATCGCGCGGCGGCGAATGGCGGCTCACCTCGGCCGAAAAAAAACGCATCCTCCTCGCGAACATCCACGGCGTGGACATCGACGCGGCGGCGGTCGAGGTCACCAAGCTCTCGCTCCTGCTCAAAGTCCTCGAAGGCGAGACCGACCAGATCCAACAGCGCGACTTCCTCACCGAACGCCTGCGCATCCTCCCCGACCTCGCCACCAACATCCGCTGCGGGAATTCCCTCGTCGGCCCCGACTTCTACGACGGCACCCAAATGGACCTCCTCGACGACGACGCCCGCCTCCGCGTCAATGTCTTCGACTGGCACGCCGCCTTCCCGGAAGTGTTCCGCCAGGGCGGGTTCGACTGCATCGTCGGCAACCCGCCGTATGTGCTTCTTCAAGCCGATTTTCGTGATGACGATCAGTTGGCGTATTTCCGTTCCCACTACAATGCCGCATCCTACAAGCTGGATACCTACCATCTATTTATGGAAAAAGCGATCGGCTTGCTTGCTCTCGGCGGCCGCTGCGCGCTCATCACTCCCTCCAACTACCTCGGCAATAATTTTTTGGAACCCTTGCGGAGGGTGATGCTTGAAACGACCACGCTCGAGAGCATCACGGTGTTTGATTATCCTGTCTTTCCCGGGGTCTCTGTGGACACTGCCATTTTCGTCGCGGAAAGAAATGACAGCAATGCCGCCCGCCCCGGTGGCGACAACATACAAGTGTTCCGAGTTCCGAAAATTGCCGCATTTGATGAGGCAAAACATTCCTGCCTTTCCCGAGCCGCAGTTTTGGCGCGCCCCGGAGTCTTGCTGCTTGGGCAAGCGGAATCGGGAAAGGAATCCGTGATCAAAAAGTTTCAAAATGGAGGCGTTCCATTGGGCAGGAATGCCAATGTTAACTTTGGAAAACAGTTGCGCAACCGGGCTATTTTCACAAACGATGTCATTTCCGTGGGAGCAAAAGCCGACATTCCAACAACCCATGTCGCATGTATAACCGGCAGCGATGTGATGCGCTTCGATCTCGAATGGAAAGGATTGGCATGCCTGAACTCGCAGGAGGCCAGGCGCGGAGGCTGCTGGGAACCTTCGGTTCATAATTTGGCCGGCAAACTGGTGTGCCGACAAATTGGAAAAAGACCGTTTTTTGGAATCGACCTTCAGGGACTGCACTGCCTGAATACCGTCTTCATGGTGTCGCCGAAAGACGAAGACTTCTCGGCGAAGTATCTGCTCGGAATTCTGAATTCCGAGCTCCTTGGCTTTTTCTGGGAAGACCAGTTTTTTGACCAAAGAAAAACCTTCCCGAAAATCAGGGGAACATATCTCAAAGAACTTCCCATCCGTCCCATCGATTTCTCCTCCCCCGGCGACGTCGCCCGGCACGACCGGATGGTCGCGCTGGTCGGGCGGATGCTGGAGATGGTGCCGAAGCGGCGGGCCGAGAAGAACCCGCAGACGGCAGCGCAGCTCGACGCGCAAATCGCGGCGACCGACCGCCAGATCGACCGCCTGGTCTATGAGCTCTACGGGCTCACGGACGAGGAAGTGCGCCTGGTCGAGGGCGCGTAAAAGCGGCGTCCCGCCGCTTGCTGTTATTTCTCCTGGGAAAAGCGGCAAGATGCCGCTTCTACGGCGAACCTCACCGCGACACGGAAGAGCTTCCTTGACCCGGGAAATAACTGTGATACATTGCCTGTATCACTATGAGCACCGCGACAACGCAGGAACCCAGAACGGCGACCGTCCGCGACCTCCGCAACCGCTTCGCGGCGGTGGCGAGGTGGGTCGAGGACGGCGAGAAGGTGACCATTACCCGGCACGGCGCGGCCTTCGCGACCCTTGCCCCCGCGCCGGCCACCAAGAAGCTGGGCAAGCCGGACTGGGCGGCGAGGTTCAAGCGGCGTCCGCCCATCGGAAAGAAGCTGACGCCGGAGGAAACACAGGCGTTCTACGACGAGATGAAAGGTGTTCTGTGAACACCTACGCGGATTCGTCTTTCATTGTGTCCCTCCATTCCGATGATGCGAATGCGGGCGCGGCGCGGCGGTTCATGTCCCGGCACCCGGAGGAATTGCCGTTCAACCCGCTTCATCGGCTGGAAGTCCGCAACGGTCTGCGGATGGCGGTTTTCCGGCAGGAGATGACCCATGAGGAAGGGGCGGCGGCCATGCGCCAGATCGAAGAAGACATGGAAGACGGGGTTCTCGTTCACTCGGCGATGCCTTGGACGGATGCCCTTCGGCGGGCGGAGCAACTGAGCGAAGACCATGCGGAGCGGATCGGCAGCCGGGCGGCGGACACCCTGCACGTTGCGGCGGCGATGCTGGCGGGAGCGCGGCGGTTCCTCTCGTTTGACAAACGCCAGCGCGACCTTGCCGGGGCGGCGGGCCTGGAAGTGAAGCCGTGTGGGCGAAGCTCCGGGGGAAGTGTTTTGTCGCGGGCTACGGCAGTTTCCAGTTGCTCCGGAGCCGGGCGTAGTCGGCCTCGGGCAGGATGACATAGAGCGGGTTTCTGGCGGGATCGAGCGCGGCGATGAGCGCCCGCAGATTTTTTTCCGACATGGTGGTGCAGCCGGAGGTCGGCTTCCCTCCGTCCGCGCGCCAGATATGGAAGAAGATCGAGCTGCCGGCACCCGGACGGATCATCGGCGCGGC
Organism: Verrucomicrobiia bacterium; assembly: GCA_037129975.1. GTDB lineage: Bacteria > Verrucomicrobiota > Verrucomicrobiia > Chthoniobacterales > Terrimicrobiaceae > QYQL01. The sequence goes on from JBAXTX010000012.1 coordinate 29,514, forward strand.
GTTGTGGGCGATGAAAAGTTTCAACGCATGCGCCGGATCGTCCTGCTTCATCTGCTGTTTTTTTTCCCATCCGGTGGAGGGCTCGGCATTTAGGCGGACGTGGCGGTTGTATGACGGCGAAGAAGGGTCTTCGATCCAGAGGTCACGGGACGTGATCCGCGTGTAGAGCATTCCCGTGTGCCTCGCGATGTCCGCCGCGTATCCCCAGGCTCCCCCGATGCGGAAAACTCCCGCAGGTGTGCGCGAATCCCCTTCCTGCTTGATTCGCGCGGCTTCCGGGAGCGGGTGGAGACCGAGCCCCCAGACCAGGCCGTTCTTGCCGAGTCGCGCCTTCCAGGCTCCGCCGACCTGCCGCCAGAGGCCGCCGGATTTCTCAAAAAGCCGAAGGGTCGCTTCGGAGGCATCCCATCCCGCGGCCGTGCCAACCAGGCATTGCGTCGAATCCGGAGGCAGTTCGAAGGCGGAAGCCCGCCCGGACAAGGCGGCGACTAGCAACACGACAAGCAAAAGGAATTTCATGGGAAAAATCTCCGGAAAAAGAATCTTAGCCGACGCTCTCTGGGGTGGACCCCGTTTTCGAACCAGCAGGAGCTTAAAATAAGCTATGGAATG
>JBAXTX010000120.1:0-8175 GCA_037129975.1 Verrucomicrobiia bacterium
GGCTTCCCCTGGCGACCGTGGCCGTCGAGGATCACCGGTTTTTCAAGCATCCGGGAATTGATGTCGTTGCCATGACCGGGGCTTTTCTGAGGAATCTGAGAAACGGACGGATCGTTTCCGGCGCTTCAACGATCACCCAGCAGGCGATCAAGCTCGGCTCCGGACGCACCCGCCGCACGCTCGACGCCAAGTGGCGCGAGGCGTTCTCCGCTCTCCGCCTCGATCGCGAATGGTCGAAAGAAAAAATTTTGGAGACCTACATGAACCGTCTCGACTACGGGAACCGCCGGATCGGACCGGTGGCGGCGGCCTTTGCGTATTTCGGGAAGCCGCCGGCCGGGCTCACCTTCGCGGAGTCGGTGTATCTCGCGGGCATCCCGCAATCTCCCTCGCGGCTGAACCCGTGGAAAAATCCGCGGCAATCGCTCGCGCGGTATTCGCGGAATATCCAGCGCCTCGACAAGGCCGGCCTCCTGCCGGCTGGCCTGGATGCGAAAGCCCTGCTGGACTCGCCGCCGGTGCCCGGGCGCCACGACCCGGTCTCCGCCGCGCCGCACTTCACCCGCGAGGTGCTGGCGCGCTTGCGGCCCGGGGATTCCTCCCGCCGGAGCACGCTGGATCTGGACTTGCAGCCGGTCGTCGAGCGGATTGTCGAAGCCGCAAAAACAACCCTTGAGGAAGCCGGCGCCAGCGGATGCGGAGTCGTGATCCTGGACAATGCGACAGGCGGAGTCCGGGCGATGGTCTCCTCCTCGCCGCCCCGGCAAAATGACGTCAATCTCACAACCGCCCAACGCAGCGCGGGCTCGACGCTCAAGCCGTTTCTTTACCTCGAAGCCATCGACCGGCGGGTCGCCACCGCCGCGACGCTTCTCCCGGATACCGAGGAGGCGATCCGCGAGGCTTACTCCGACTACGACCCCCGGAATTACAACGATCGCTTCCTCGGACCTGTCCGCCTGAGGGAGGCTCTCGGGAATTCCCTGAACGTCCCCGCCGTTGTCACGCTCTCGAAAACCGGTGCCCGCGAGACATTCGGAAAATTGCGATCCTGGGGGCTGAATTTTCGCGGGGGATTCGATGCGTATGGGGCGGGCTTCATGCTCGGCAATGCCGAAGTCTCCCTCCTCGACCTCGCCGGGGCGTATGCGTCGCTCGCACGATCCGGGAACGCCTGGCGTCCGATCGTTCTCTCGGGCGAGCCGGTGGAGCCGGTCCGCTGCGGATCCCCGTCCGCCGCCGCGATCATCACAGACATCCTCTGCGACAATGACGCGCGCCGGATCTCGTTCGGAAATGCCTCGCCGCTCGACGTCTCCGCGCGGGTCGCGGTCAAGACCGGAACCAGCTCCGGATTCCGCGACGGCTGGTGCATCGGATTTACCAGGGAACATACCATCGCGGTCTGGACCGGAAACCCGGATGGCTCGCCGATGAATTCCGCGCTGGCCGTGCGATCCGCGGCTCCGGTCTGGAATGCCCTTGTCAAATTCCTCCTCGCCCGCGGAGACTCGCCCCTGCCCGGGCTCCAGGAATCGGGCGAGATGGAATCCTGCCTCGTGGCCAAGGAATCCGGCCTTCTCCCCCGACCCGGCGAGCCCGCGATCCGCGAGTGGTTTCTTTCCGGCACAGCCCCGAAGGAATCCGCCTCAACCCTGTATCGCCGCATCGCGGAAAAGGAGACATTGATCCTCCCGAAGGCCTACGCCGGCTGGTGCGCCAGCCCCCAGAACCGGCTCGGCGCTGTCGCCGCAGCCGAGGGATTTGCCATCCTCTTCCCAAAAGACGGAGCCGTTTTCAGCCTCAACCCCTCGCTGCCGCCCAACCAGCAGATCCTTATCCCGCAAAGCACGGACCCCGCCTGCGAATGGTTCGCCAACGGCCGAAAACTTGACCCCGCCGAACTCCGCCTCCAGCCGGGCGAATACACGCTCACCGCGAGATCCGGCGGGCAGGAACGGAAGTCCTCATTCCGGGTCGAGTGACGCCCTGCCGAAGTCCTCGCCCCCGGCGGTCGTGCGCCGGTGTCACATTCAGGTTTTTCTCCGGAGGGAGAAAAATTCTTTGAGGAGCGCGGCGCAGTCGTCCGCAAGGATTCCTGGCGTGATCTCGCTGCGGTGGTTGAGCTCTGGCATCTGGAGGAGGTTGATCAGGCCGCCGGCCGCGCCGCCTTTTGCATCCCCGCAGCCGAAAATCACCCGGCGCAGCCGCGCGTGGACGATCGCTCCGGCGCACATCGGGCAGGGTTCCTTCGTGACGTAGATGTCGCAATCCACAAGCCTCCAGTCGCCGACTTCGGCTTCCGCCTGAGTGATCGCCAGCATTTCCGCGTGCGCGGTGGCATCCTTCAGCAGCTCGACCTGGTTCCATGCCCGCGCGATGATCGTGCCTTCGCGTACGATCACCGCCCCGACCGGGACTTCCTCCGCGGCAAACGCCTTCCGCGCCTGACGGAGGGCTTCCGACATAAAATATTCCTCGCTCGCAAGCTGCATGCGGGCAGGCTACGATATTTCCATGTCCATACGCAAAACTATCGTTGCTCCCTCGATCCTCGCCTGTGATTTTTCCCGGCTGGGCGGCGAAGTCGAACGCGTGGTTTCAGCGGGCGCGGATTGGATCCATTGCGACGTGATGGACGGACACTTTGTGGACAATATTTCGTTCGGTCCGGCGATCGTGGAGGCCGCATCGAGGCACACGAGTCTTCCGCTGGATGTGCATTTGATGATCGAGCGGCCGGACATTTATGTGTCCCGGTTTTCCCAGGTCGCCGCCTCGATCACTTGCCACGTCGAAGCCCCCCATGATGTCGCAAAAACTCTGCTGGCCATTCGCGAGGCCGGATGTCTCGCGGGGCTGGCTGTCAGCCCGGCAACGCCCCTGGAAATGATCCGCCCCTACCTCGGACGCTTCGATATCCTTCTGGTCATGACCGTGAACCCCGGCTTGGGCGGCCAGCCGTTCCTCCCGGAGATGATGGAGAAAGTTTCCACCGCGGCGGACTGGAGATCGAGGGACGGTCTGGATTTCCATATCGAGGTGGACGGCGGGATCCGAGCCGCGACCGCCGCCGTCGCGCTGGCCGCCGGAGCCAATGTGCTCGTTGCCGGAACCTCGGTTTTCCAAGCCCCCGATGCCGCCGCCGAAATTGCCGCGCTCCGGCATGCCTGAATTTTTTTGCAACTTCCCCCGCTTTGCCGGTTTTAATTTTTATTATGAACATTCGAACCCTGCTCCTGCCGGTCCTCCTTGTTGCTTTGGCCCCGCTGCTCCACGCGTCGGATTCCAAGCGCACGGCGGATTATCTTTTGATCACACCCACTGCCTTTGAAGGCAAAGAGGTGACGCTGGATGTCTCCTTCGTCAAACCCGCCCACTGGAAAAGCCCGGTGCCCGAGCTGGCGTTTTTCCATGCCTTGACGATGGACAGGCAGGACCGCAAGCCCGGCGGGGAGATCCTCGTCGTGGTCGCCTCCGAAACCGCCGCCAAATTCGCCAAGAAATATGGCACCGACTTCGAAGGACGCAACGAGTCGAACAGCTTGAAGGGGATCTTCCTGTCCGCTCCCGGAGGAAATCATCGCGGCAAAGCTTGGCTGGTGGACACCACCGGCAAGGTGGCAGACCTGATCAAACAACACAAACTCCTCATCGAGGATGATGGCGGCGGCCTTGGCGCTGGCGGCGGCGGTCGGCCAGGCGGCCCCGGACACCCCGGCCCCGGACCGCATCATCCGTTCCGGCCCGGCTTGAATTGAACATCACGGGCACCGGGAGCACGTGCTCCCGGTGCCTTTTTTTCTGCCATCTCCGCGCGGACGCGGGTATCATGCGCTCATGACGACATGGCAATGGCTGGCGATGGCCGGCGTTTGGGTTTTCGGAATTTTGGCCGGCTGGCTTGCCGCCTCACTGCGGGTTGCGCGGGCCGGTGCTCAGGCTTCGGCTCTCGCCGCACGCGGGACCGAGCTCGAAAGCCAAATTCTCAAACTCGACGGGTTCCTCTCCTCCGAACGCCAAAAGACCACCGATCTCGCCTCCTCCCTCGCCACCGCCCGCGCGGATCACTCACATCTCGTGGAACGACTGGAAGGCGATGCGAAGAGGCTGGCCGAGATGCAGGAGCGGATGAAGCTCGAGTTCGAAAACCTCGCAAGTCGCCTGCTTGAGGAAAAGAGCACCAAGTTTCTCGATCAAAACCAGCAGCATCTCACCGCGCTTCTGAACCCGCTTCGCGAGAGGCTCGGCGAATTCCGCGAGCGCATGGAGAAAATCCATACCGAAGAGGAAAAATCCGCCGCCGCTCTGGGAACCCAGTTGAAGAGCCTCCACGATCTGAACCGCCAGATGGCGGAGGAAGCGGGAAACCTCACGAGCGCCCTCAAAGGACAATCCAAATCCCAGGGAACATGGGGAGAACTCGTGCTCGAGCGCATTCTCGAAAAGTGCGGCCTCACCAAAGGGGTCGAATACGAGACGCAGGCTTCGTTCCAAGCGGAGGACGGTGCCCGCCGGATGCCGGATGTCGTGATCCACCTCCCCGAAGGAAAGTGCCTGATCATTGACGCGAAGGTTTCTCTCACCGCCTACGAAAAGGCCGTGAACGCGCCCTCCGAATCGGCGAGGGAATCCGCCCTCCGCGAGCATGTGACGTCGGTGCGCCGGCATGTCGAGGAACTCTCCCGGAAAGATTATCCCGCCCTGAAGAGCCTCCAGTCTCCCGACTTCGTGCTGATGTTCGTGCCGGTCGAACCCGCTCTCCACCTGGCGCTCCAGGAAGACCCGGCGCTCTACGGAGATGCGTTCGAGAAGAATGTCGTCCTGGTTTCCTCCTCGACTCTTCTGGTCGCGCTCCGCGCGGTCGAGAGCGTTTGGAGGCACCAGAAACAGACGGAAAACGCGCAGGAGATCGCCCGGCAGGCGGGAAACCTTCACGATGCGTTCATTCTCTTCACCGAGTCCCTCGAAGAGATCGGCTCGCGCCTCGACCAGGCCAGGACATCTTACGACCTCTCGCTCTCCCGCCTCGCCACCGGTCGGGGGAATCTCGTGAAACGCACTCTCGAGCTCCAGAAACTGGGCGCCCGCGGAGACAAACAGCTTCCTCCGGCCATCGCGAGGCTGGCCGAGGAATAACCCCGAAGCCTCAGTGCCACGCATCGGCAATAAAAAAGCCGCCCGGAAATTTCCGGGCGGCTCTTTGAAAAATATCGGCCGTTATTTCTTGGCGGCGGGTTTCTTTTTTTTCGACGGGCGGACGATGACGTAGGAGCCTCTCGCGCCGGGGATCGCGCCGGAGACGACCAGGACGCCCTCTTCGCCGCGCACCTGGAGGATGCGGAGGTTTTGGAGGGTCACGCGCTCATCGCCCATGTGGCCGGGCATTCCCATGTTTTTCCAGACGCGTCCGGGAGTCGAGCGGTTGCCGATCGCGCCGTTCCGGCGGTGCATCGTCGAGCCGTGGGTCATCGGCTGGCCCTGGAAGTTGTGCCGCTTGATCGTGCCTTGGAATCCTTTGCCTTTCGACTGGCCGATCACATCCACGAACTGGCCGGTCTCAAAGACCGTCACAGCGACATCGCCCGATTCCGGAACGGCTTCTCCTTCGGCGAGGCGAAACTCGCGGATGAAGCGCTTCGGGGAGGACGAAGACTTGGCGAAGTGCCCGGTCTGCGCTTTCGACACGCGCTGCGGCTTCTGATCGCCGTAGCCGACCTGGACCGACGCGTAGCCGTCCTTGTCGGCGTTCTTGGTTTGAAGAATGCGATTGCCGCCGGCTTCGATGACGGTGGCGGGTGTGCTGCGGCCCTTGTCGTCATAGACGCGGGTCATACCGATTTTTTTTCCGAGAAGTCCGATGCTCATGGCGGTCAAATTTTGATGGTGATGTCCACCCCGGCGGGGAGGTTGAGTTTGCGGAGCTCGTCCACCGTCTTGGCGGTCGGCTCGACGATGTCCAGCAGGCGTTTGTGCGTGCGGATCTCGAACTGCTCCATCGACTTCTTGTCCACATGGGGCGAGCGGTTGACGGTGAATTTTTCGATGCGGGTCGGGAGCGGGATCGGGCCGGTGACTTTCGAGCCCGTGCGCTTCGCGGTTTCAACGATCTCGTGCGCGGAGGCATCGAGAATGCGGTAGTCGAATCCTTTGAGCCGGATCCGGATTTTTTGGCCTGCTGGTGCTGACATAGGTGATAAAGAGCTTTTGAATGTTTGTTTCCCGACATTGAGCGGGACGGAAAGATTAGGGATCCGCGCACAGGAGGCAAGGGAAAAATTCGGTTTTTTTGCGGCACGAATTGACTCAAATGAAAAGACCCCGGGGCGGGAAAAGCATGAGGAGGAAAAGCGATACGGTGCCTCAATGAAAAAGCCACCGTGTGCCGGCGGCATTAACCAAGTGAACACTGGGTTTTTCATTGAGGCAACACGCGGTGCGGAATCCGAGGCGGCACCAGCTTGGTCATGGGGAAAACCTATCCCGCGGCGAGCCGGGAGGCAAGCTCGCGGGCGGCGCGGTCGGTCTCGATGAGCTGTTCGAGATCCGGGTGATCGGCGTGCGGGCACTCGTCCATCGCCCGGGCGACGATCTCCCAGATTTGGGGAAACCGGATCCGACGGTCGAGGAAGGCCCTGACGGCAACCTCGTTGGCGGCGTTGAGGACGGCGGGCAGCGTCCCGCCCCGTGTGCCTGCCGCGACCGCGAGGTCGAGCGCCGGAAAATCCTCGCGGCGCGGCGCCTCGAAATCCAGCCGTCCGACCTCCGCAAAATCCAGCGGACGCAGCGAGTTCGGCACGCGGTCCGGCCAGGTCACCGCATAATGGATCGGGAAGCACATGTCCGGGCGGCTGAGCTGCGCGAGCGTCGAGCCGTCCACAAACTCGACCATCGAGTGGATGATGCTCTGCGGGTGGACGACGACCCCGACACGGTCGATCGGCACTCCGAAGAGCCACTTCGCCTCGATCATCTCAAGCGCCTTGTTGAAGAGCGTCGCGGAATCCACGGTGATCTTCCGGCCCATCTTCCATGTCGGATGTGTGAGCGCGAGCTCGGGGGTGATCGCGTCGAACCCGCTCCGCGGCGTGTGTCGGAACGGCCCGCCGGAACAAGTCAGCACCAGCCGCCTCACATCCGCAATCTCCCGGCCTTCCAGGCACTGGAAAATCGCGTTGTGCTCGCTGTCCACCGGCAGGATCCGGACGCCGGCTTTTTTTGCCGCGGCCGTCACCACCTCGCCGGCCATCACAAGGATTTCCTTGCTGGCCACGGCGATGTCTTTTCCCGCCCCGATCGCCGCCAGCGCGGGCTTCAAGCCGGCCGTCCCCACGACCGCGATCAGGACAAGGTCGGCCTCGGGAAGGGTCGCCAGCCCGACCATGCGCCCGATGCCATCCGGCCCGTCGGTGCGGACGCGGCGGGCGCCGGGAAAATCTCTGGCGGCCAGCGCAAGCGCATCGGCATTGTGGTGCGCCGAGAGCCCGACGACCTCCATGCGGTCCGGGATGTCGCGGGCAACTTTCAGGGCGCTCTGTCCAATGGAACCGGTGGCCCCCAAGATGACAACGCGGCGTTTTCTCATGAGCTGCCGAGGACAAACCTCATGTAGAAAAACAGGAGGGGAGATGTGAAAAGCAGGCTGTCAATCAGATCGAGCGTCCCTCCGATCCCGGGCAGGAGGCGGCTCGAGTCCTTCGTTTTCGCGCCGCGCTTGACGATGGATTCCGCCAGGTCCCCGATGACCGCGGCGAAGCCGAGCAGGAGCCCGAGCGCAACCACGTCATCAAAGCGGAAGGCCGACAGCTTCTCGGGCATCAGCGCATAAAGCCAGCAGGCCGCGACCAGCGCGGTCAGCAGGGCGCCCGCGAATCCCTCCCACGTCTTGCTCGGGCTGATGTGCGCCGCAAACGGATGTTTCCCAAAAAGACTTCCGAAGACGTAGGCGCCGATGTCGCTGAATTTCGTCACCATCACCAAAAACAGCACATAATACTGCCCGGTTGCCGCCCCCTCGGGCGTCGGCGGGGTCAGGTAGATGATTTTTGTGATAAAGCTGAAAAGCCAGGGGATGTAGAGCAGCCCGAAGACCGTGTAGCTCATCGCCCGCAACGGATCGCGCGACGCCCCGCGGAACATCTGCCTCGCAAAAATGACGATCAGGAAAAGCACGAG
>JBAXTX010000121.1:0-8137 GCA_037129975.1 Verrucomicrobiia bacterium
GCTCGATCACGCCGCACAAGAAATTCAAGGCCGAGGTCTATGTCCTCAGCAAGGATGAGGGAGGGCGGCACACCCCGTTCTTCACGAACTACCGTCCGCAGTTTTACTTCCGCACGACAGACGTGACCGGAAACGTGATCCTGCCGGCGGGCGTCGAAATGGTGATGCCCGGCGACAACGTCTCCGTCGAGGTCGAGCTCATCACCCCGATCGCCATGGAGAAAACCATCCGCTTCGCCATCCGCGAGGGGGGCCGCACCGTGGGGGCGGGACGTGTCGGCGAGATCCTCGACTAAAACAAAACAGATCATTCCGAAGGTCAGTAGCTCAATTGGTAGAGCATCGGTCTCCAAAACCGAGGGTTGGGGGTTCAAGTCCCTCCTGGCCTGTTTGTAAAAATTAAAAATGTTCGAATCATTCCTCAGAGAGAATTGGGTCGTCATCCTGCTTGTTGCCGTCGCGGCGGTTCTCGTGATTGCCATTCTCAAGCGGTACGGTGCCCCGATCCGAAAATTCACTTCCGAGGTCCGCGTCGAGCTCGGCAAGGCCCAATGGCCGTGGGATCCGAACGAGAAGGGATTCCGCAGGTACAAGGAGCTCACCGATTCCACGGTGGTCGTCCTGGTGGCCATGACGATCCTCGGCGGATACATCGCGTTCTTTGATTTCATCCTCATCAACGTGGTCAGCTACATGACCCACCCGTAATTATTATCTCATGGCATTAGCCCCGAAAGACCAGTGGTTCGTTGTGCATGTTCTCTCCGGATACGAGCAGAAGGTGCAGAAAGAAATCAACCGCCGCATCCAGACCGAAGAGATGGGGGACCTTGTTTACGAGGTGCTCATCCCGACCGAAAGGGTTCAGGAAATCAAGCGCGGCAAAAAAACCGAGACGACCCGCAAGTTTTTTCCCGGCTACCTGATCGTGAACATGCACCTGCTCGACGAGAACAACCAGCTTGTCGAGAAGACCTGGTATTTCATCAAGGACACGAACGGCGTCCTGGGATTCGCCGGCACGAAAGACCGCCCGATCCCGATGCGCCCGAAGGAGGTCGAAAACCTCCTCGCGCAGGTCCGGGATCGCGAGGACACGGTCAAGCCCAAAATCAGCTTTGAAGTCGGCGACAAGGTCAAGGTGGCCGACGGCCCGTTCCAAAACCAGAACGGGCTTGTCGAGGAGATCGACCCCGAACGCGGAAAGCTCCGCGTCTCGGTGAGCATCTTCGGACGCGACACGCCGGTGGACCTCGAATACTGGCAGGTCGAAAAAGCCTGAGGTTTGGCTGGAACGAGAGGACGTCCTGGCTTGTCTGTGGAAGGCTAGGAGGTCTTCGGGGGCAGTTTGATCTGGGGGAGTGCCTTCTCCGGGATCCCTTCAATATGCTTGTCGCGATAAACGAGTTTCATGCCATGGGTCTTGGCGCATGGCGGGTTGACTCTCGCCCTCAAGCGTTTGGCTTGCTTGGAATATGAAAAGCCAAACGCCCTGCATCCTGATATAGCCCGTGTCACTTTTCCGCTCGCAATCCCGCCAAGGAAACGGCACTTCTTATCCACCACTGTGATAACGCCTTTGCGGCGTCGGAGAATGAGCCTCCACAAAAAGAAACCATTGCAGATGATTCAACTTTCCATGCTGATCCATTCGTCGGGTGTCCTCATCCTGCCCCGCTTTCTTTGCGCTCCATGCGTTCTTTTGCGGACATCTGCTTTTTAGATTGATGGCCGGACACTCAGATTGCGCCTGCGCGGCGAAGCCTCTGGCGACGCGGGTTGTCGGCGCGGCCGAGGGGATCCCGACGGCCGCCGCGCTGCTCGCCGCAGGTGAGATCGTCGCTCTCCCGACCGAAACGGTTTATGGCCTTGCCGCCGCCGCGCTCGACCCCGCCGCCTGCGCAAAGATTTTCGAAGCCAAGGCCCGTCCGCTCACCGACCCGCTGATCGTCCATGTTCCTTCGCGGAAGTGGCTGGATCGCGTGGCGGAGGTTTCCGAAACCGCCGCGCGGCTCGCGGAGCATTTCTGGCCCGGCCCGCTGACCCTTGTCCTGCCCCGCCGGAAGGCCGTTCCCGACATCGTGACAGCCGGGCAGGAGACGGTTGCGGTGCGGATGAGTGCGCACCCGGTTTTTCAGGCGGTTCTGGAAACCTATGGGAAGCCGGTCGCGGCCCCGAGCGCGAACCGGTTCGGGCGGATCAGCCCGACATCGGCGGAGGATGTGATCGAAGAACTCGGCGGACGGATCCCGCTCGTTCTCGACGGGGGTCCCTGCGCGCACGGCGTCGAGTCCACGATCGTGCTCGTGCGTGGCGGCGAGCTCCACATCCTGCGCAACGGCCCGGTCACGGCCGGGGAGCTTGCCCGGTTTGGAACCGTGCGTGGCCGCGTCGCCGACATCTCCGCCCCCGGCGGGCTGGCCAGCCATTATGCTCCGCGAACCCCGCTCGTGATCGGCGTGCCCGTCCCCTCGGCGGCGGCCGGACTTCTCGCATGGCGAAGCACAGGCGAGGGATTCGCGCATGTCGAGCATCTTTCGAAAACGCAGGACCTCCGGGAGGCGGCCGCCAATCTTTACGGGGCGATGCGACGGCTCGACGCGGCCGGGCTGGACCTGATCATCGCCGAGCCCGTGCCCGAGACCGGGCTCGGGGCGGCCATCATGGAGCGCCTGCGCAAGGCGGCCGCCCGATGAGCAGAAAACTCAACACCAAAGCCAGCGGGATCATCGCGATCGCGGTGATGTGCAGCCGCGTTCTCGGCCTGGTGCGCGAGGTGCTTTTCAACTCGCTCTTCGGCACGGCAGCCATGGGTCTCTTCATCATCGCTTTCCGCATCCCGAACCTCCTCCGGGATCTCTTTGCCGAAGGCGCGCTCTCGACCGCGTTTGTGACGGTCTTTTCCCAGCGGATCGAGAGGGAAGGCGAGGCCTCCGCGTGGGTGCTGGCCGGAAAGATGATGACGCTTGTCGCCGTCTTCATGAGCCTCGTGAGCCTCCTCGGCGTGCTGTTTTCCACGCAGCTCGTGAACCTGCTTGCCCCAGGCTTCGCGCCTGCAGACGCCGGCTTCACGATCCTGCTCACGCAGATCATGTATCCCTTCATCCTTCTCGTCTCGCTCGCCGCGCTGGTCATGGGGATGCTCAACTCGAAAAACATTTTTACAGCCCCGGCGATGGCATCGAGTTTTTTCAATATCGGCTCGATTGTCGGAGGGGTGGTTTTCGGCTGGTTCATTGACCGGGGGTTCGGTCGGAACGCGCTCGTCGGCCTGGCGTTTGGCACGCTGCTCGGTGGGCTTTTGCAACTGACCACCCAGCTTCCCAGCCTGCGCCGGGCGGGATTCCGGTTTCGTCCCGATTTCCGCTGGGGGGATTCGGGCATCCGAAAAATTCTGGTTTTGATGGTCCCCTCGGTGATCGCGGCGAGCGCGGTGCAGATCAACGTGCTTATCAACACCGGATTTGCCGCCAGCGTGGGCGCGGACGCCGTGACATGGCTCAACAGCGCGTTCCGGCTGATGCAGCTTCCGATCGGCGTCTTCGGGGTCGCGGTGGCCACGATCACGCTTCCGGTCATCTCGCGGATTGCGGCCGACCCGGACACAAGCGCGTTCGGCCCGACGCTTGGAAAGGCGATGCGGCTCGCCGTTTTTCTCACGCTGCCAGCCGCCGTCGGTCTCTGGTTTATCGCGGGATCCGTCATCGGGCTGATCTACGAACACGGGAAGTTCGTGGCGAACGACACCGTGCAGACCGGGGTGGCGCTTCAACTCTACGCGATCGGCCTCGTGGCGTATTCGTGCATCAAGGTTCTTTCGCCCGCGTTCTACGCGATCAACAGGAAGTGGACGCCGATGCTGGTGAGCTTCGCATCCATCGCGCTCAATGTTTCCCTCAATTACTATTTCATGTTCTTCCTCGGCCTCGGTCACCGGGGGCTCGCGCTCTCCACCACGATCTGCGCGATCCTGAATTTTACCGCGCTGTATTTCCTGATGCTCAAACCCGCACGCACACTCGACAGCGCACGCTTCCTGCTTTCGCTCGGGCGCTGCGCGCTGGCGGCGGTACCCCTCGGGCTGGTCTGCTGGGCGGGGATGCATTTTTCTCAAACCTTCTTTCCCGGGCAATTTTTCTGGCAGCGTGCCGTCGTGCTTTTCGTCACGATCGCCGCCGCTTTGCTGGCTTATCTGGGAACCTGCTTCCTTCTCGGGGTCGAGGAAACCGGCGAGGCGGTGCGGATCGCGCTGCGGAAGTTGCGCGGGAATGCGCGGTGAGGCCCGCCATTCCGAATCGCGGTCACCGTGCGGCGATCACGCCGCCATGTAGGGAAGCTTGGCGGCGCGGGCTTTCACGTCGTCGAGGCCCTCGAGGAGATCGGCGATGGCGTCCCAGCGACCGGTCACGAGCGCCTCTTTCGCATGGTCCGGCAGCGTGGCCGCAAAGTCCATGTCCGCGAGGCTGACTTTTCCTTCCGTGAGGTCCACCGTGAGAAGGGCGGCCGGATCGGACTCGATGAGCCCGGCCACGGCGCGGATGTCTTCGGGCTTCAACACGACACAGGGCATCCCGAGTGTGGTGGAGTTTCCAAAGAAAATCTCCGCGAAGCTCTCGGCAAGGATCGCGCGGAATCCGAAGCGATAGAGCGCCTGCGGAGCGTGCTCGCGTGAACTGCCGCAACCAAAATTCGAACCCGAGAGCAGGATGCCGGCCCCGGCGAACCGGGAGTCGTCGAGCGGATGGATTTTCCCCTCCGCCTTCGTCGCCGCACGGGCGTCCGCAAACGTGAACTCGCCGAGCCCGTCGAACGTCACGCACTTCATGAAGCGCGCCGGGATGATCCGGTCGGTGTCTATGTCGTCGCCGGGAACGTAAACGCCCCGTCCGGTTATCTGGGTGATTTTTTCAAGAGACATTTTTTTGGGAAAACGGGAAATGAGAAATGAGAAATGGGGGGGGCTTTTTTCTCCGTGACGGTTCCTTGGTTTATCGGACGTTGAAGACCTCGCGGGCGTCGGAGATTTCTCCGGTGACGGCGGCGGCGGCGACCATGAGCGGGCTCATGAGGACGGTGCGTCCTGTCGGGCTGCCCTGGCGGCCTTTGAAATTCCGGTTGCTCGAGCTGGCGCAGAGCTGGTCGCCGACGAGTTTGTCCGGGTTCATGCCCAGGCACATCGAGCACCCTGCTCCGCGCCATTCGAACCCGGCATCCTTGAAGATCGCGGCAAGGCCCATGCTTTCGGCAAGCGCCGCCACGGGTTGGGATCCGGGAACAACGATCGCCTTGACCCCGGCGCGGACAGTGCGGCCTTTGATATGTCTGGCGACTTCGGTGAGATCGCTGAGGCGGCCATTGGTGCAGCTGCCGAGAAATGCGACATCCACCCTGGTCCCCTTGATCGGCTGTCCGGCCTTGAGGTGCATGTGGGCAAGCGCCTCTTCCGCCGTGGCGCGATCTTTTTCCGGGACTTCGTCCAGGCGCGGCACCTTTTCGTCAATGAAGATCGCCTGTCCGGGATTGATCCCCCAGGTCACGGTCGGAGCGATGTCCTCCGCGTTGTAATGGATGACATCGTCGTAGGTCGCGTCGGGATCGGAGGCCGAAGCCTTCCATTGCGCGACCGCGGCGTCCCATTGCCCGGCCTTCGGCGCATACGGACGGCCCCTCAGATACGAGAACGTCGTTTCATCCGGGTTGACATACCCGACCCGGGCACCGCCCTCGATCGACATGTTGCAAACAGTCATGCGTTCCTCCTGGGTGAACGCGTCGAACGTGCCGCCGCCGTATTCGTAGGCGAATCCCAGCCCGCCATTCACGCCCAGCCGCCGGATGATGTGCAGGATGACATCCTTCGAATAAACCCCGGGAGCGAGCTTTCCATCCACGTTGATCCGCCGGACTTTCGGCTTGCGTATCGCCATCGTCTGGGTGGCGAGGACATCGCGCACCTGGCTCGTGCCGATCCCGAAGGCGATGGCCCCGAACGCGCCGTGAGTCGAAGTGTGCGAGTCCCCGCAGGCGATCGTCGTGCCGGGCTGGGTGATCCCCTGCTCGGGTCCGACAATGTGGACAATCCCCTGCTGGCCGGTCGGCAGGTCGAAAAATTTGATCCCGGATTCCGCGCAGTTTTTGCGGAGCGCCCGGATCATCTCGTCCGCCAGGCTGTCGCTGAACGGTTCCTCCCGCTCGTCGGTTGGCACGATGTGGTCCACCGTCGCAAACGTGCGGGACGGATACAGAACCTTCAGCCCCAGGTCGCGCAGCATCCCGAATGCCTGGGGGCTGGTCACCTCATGGATCAGGTGGGTGCCGATCAGGAGTTGCGTGGATCCGTTCGGGAGAATCCGCACGGTGTGCGACTCCCAGACTTTGTCGAGTAGCGTCTGGCTCATTGTTGGAAATGAAAAATTCTAGCGCGGAAACCCGGCGTGGCAAGAAAACCCCCGACAGAAAACCCCCGACCGCGCAACACGTTCGCAACCACGAAGCTTTTCCGTGCCGCGATCGCGACACGCAACCGCTTCGGAATTCCGGCCCGGCACGTCGTGGCACCGGGAATGATTTCGCGGGCTCTCAGATCTTCTTCACAAGCGCCTTCGTGAGCCGGCTTTTCCTCCGATCCGCGACGTTGCGATGGATGATCCCGCGCTTGGCGGCTTTGTCGAGGTCCGAAGTGAGCTTCACGAAACCGGACTTGGCAGCGTCCGTCTTTCCTTCGGCAATGGCTTTCCTGAACTTTTTCTGTTCGGTTTTGAGGCTGGTGATGACACCGGCGTTGAGTTCACGTTTGCGCGCGCTTTGACGCGCGCTTTTTGCTGCGGATTTGGTATTGGCCATAAAATGAGAATTTGGTGCCAGAGGGGAGAATCGAACTCCCGACCAAGGGCTTATGAGTCCCCTGCTCTACCGCTGAGCTACCCTGGCAAGTTGTTGGTTTGTAATGAGTTTATGATTTCTGACTGTTCTACTTCTTGACATTGGACTACATCCCGTGCAACTTTAATCTTGTGAAAGGTAAAGCTAACGACATGAAAACCAATATTGAAAAAGAAAAGACGGCCCGGAATCACGGGGGGGAGTTTATGCCTGTAGAGGATTCCCGCAATCGAAAAATCAGGGGATTGTGGAAAAGGAACAATCGGTATTATGCGATGGTCCGAATCCAAGGTGAAAAATCACCCCGCCGAATTCCTCTCAGGAAAAAAGAAGGGGGGGCAGAGGTGTCAGTTGAAACCAAATCCGAAGCCATACAGGCACACGCAGACCTTCAGCACAGCAGACGCCACGGGAAACCGTTGCCGCCACGGGGCAGGAAGCCCCTGCTGGCCGAGGCGGTGACAGAGTATATCCGGCACCACCGATCCCTTGCCCAGAAGGATGAGGACCGCCGAGCCGAAAAAAGCCGCACAAATCGGGGAGCCGTGGAGAATCAGGACGACACAATCAAGAAGCTGACCACCATCCGAAAAGAGGAACTGATTCTTGACCTCTGGAAAGCCCACATCGGCAATATCGCCCTCGACAGGATCAATAAGGGGCACGTCACTAGCCGCTTGGAAAGCATTCTGGAAGCCGGAAAAAAGAAGCGGACCCGCAACATCCATCTTTCCATCCTGCGAAACCTGCTGAACCACTTCGCAGACAAGGGCATCATCAGCCACGACTTCCCCACTGCCGGTGTGAAGCTGCTCAAACACAAGACACCAAAGAGGGAATTCCTCTCCACCTATCAGTTGAACGCCCTCGTTTCCGCCGCCCTGCTCACGAAAGAGGACAAGGAGGAAAGCCCCGTTTACCGGAACGGGCAGGCGCTCGCGGATCTGATCCGCCTGCTGGCCTTCTGCGGGGCGAGAGAAATGGAAGCCCTCCGGCTACATTGGGAGGACGTTGATTTCAGCAATCGGATTCTCCACATCGGCCGAGACGGGAAAACCAAGAACCGCGAATCCCGCACGGTGGATTTCAACCCCGATCTGGAAGCCCTCCTGCTCGACATGAAAACCCGTCGCGCTCCGGATTCCCCTTGGATCTTCCCGAGCCCGAAGCGGGGAACCGCAGAGGAGCACGACTGCTGGCAGAACCCGCACAAGGTTTGGTATTCCGCCAGGACGAAGGCGAAACTTGATCACGT
>JBAXTX010000122.1:0-8072 GCA_037129975.1 Verrucomicrobiia bacterium
GTGCCCGGTCGCTCCCGATCTCGCTCAGCAGGCGCGGGGCCAGCTTCGCCCCGGCGCCCGGTAGCGAGCCAAAAAGCTCGCTGTCTGGATGGCTCTTGAAAAGCGCTTCGATGCGTTCGCGATAAATCTCGAGTTGAGTTTGAAGAACCCGCAATTGTCTGGCCTTGGCCACCGCATAGAAGCTTTTGGCTGCCACGGTCGGCGCGGCAATTTTCCATTCCCCTGCATTTTGAAAGGCAGCCATGCGTTTTTCGGAGGTTTGCGGACGCCAGAGCTTGTGGGCGTGAAGGAACTTTTCCCACTTGCGCTTCCCAGCTTTCAGCAGGGCCTCGCCATTTGGGAAAGCCTCGACGAAGGCCCACGAACTCGGACAACACCAGTCATCAAAGGCTTCCAAGGCACTCGGAAAATACTCGTGGAGAGCCTGCTGGAGCTGGTTGATGAGCCCCGTGCGTTCTTCGATGAGCGCCACCTCGTCACGGCAGAGGATGCGCAATTCCAGAACGATGGGATCTTGCTCGGAAAGCCGCCGCCATCCGTGGCCGTCAACACGCAGTCCAAGGGGTCAGTCCAAGGGGTCAGTCCGTGCATACGTGCAGAATGAGTTGACATGGTAAAGGGGATTGGGGAGAAGGGACGGATGCCGAGAAGCGTGAGAGTGGAGTATGATGGGGCGATTTACCACATAATGAGCCGAGGGGATCACGGGGAGAGGATTTTTGTGAACGACAGGGATCGGATTTGTTTTCTGGAGACGCTTGGGGAGATGTGCCAGAGGTCAGGCGCGGTGATTTACAGTTACGCGCTGATGGGCAACCACTACCATTTACTGCTGGGGACGCCGAAGGGAAATCTGGTGAAGGCGATGCAGTGGCTTCAAGGAACGTATACGGCCCGCTTCAACGCGAGGCACAGGATGCGCGGGCATTTGTTCCAGGGAAGATACAAGGCGATCGCGGTGGAGTCCGAGAAGCCGGAATACGCGCGGGTGGTGAGCGATTATATCCACTTGAATCCCGCGAGGGCGGGGATATTGGAGAGAGAGAAGCCCGAGCTGCTGGGATATCGCTGGAGCAGTTTTCCGGTGATCTGCAAGGGAAGGGAAATTCCGGAGTGGTTGGATGGGGAGTCGGTGCTGTGGTGGCACCATTGGAAGATCGGAAGAAGCCGGGATCGAAGAGACTATGCGTCCTACCTCCAGAAGCGGGCGATGGAGTGTTTGGATGAGGAGACGAGAAAATGGCAGGAGGAGGAGTGGAAGCCACTGCGGCGGGGGTGGTTTTTTGGGAGCGGTGAGTTCCGGGATCGACTGGAGAAAATGGTATCCGGGGTGGTGGGAAAACGAAAAAGAAAATCCTTCTGCGGAGAGGCACTGAAGGTCCACGACGAGGGGGAAGCCCGGTGGCTTTTGGAGCGGGCGATGGAGTGTCTGGGGCTCGACCTGGAAACGGTTGAGGCGATGAGGAAGAGCGATGTGCGCAAGCAGGCGTTGGCCTGGCTGATAAAATCCAATACGGTGGTGGGAGATGAGTGGGTTTGCCAAACTCTGGGAATGGGTGATCGCAGCAACATCAGCCGCGCGGTGGGCCGGTTCCGGAAAAAGAAAGAAAAGCCGGTAATCGCATTGATCAGGAAACTGCACGTATGCACGGACTGACCCCTCCGCCCCTCCCATTTCCGTTGAAGAAACCGGAATTCCCATTTACAGGAGTGGCAGCGTCTCCAAAAAATACATGCCATGATGAACGAAATTCGAAAAGAAACCGACAGCATGGGGGAGATTGATGTCCCTGCCGACAAGCTGTGGGGGGCGCAGACGCAGCGCTCGCTGGAATATTTCAGCATCGGCAAGGATCTCATCCCGCGCGAGATGATCACTGCCTATGCCACCCTCAAGAAGGGGGCGGCCATCGCGAACCATGCCGGCGGACGATTGGGCGAGCCTGCCTGCGGGCTGATCAGCAAGGTTTGTGACGAGATCCTCGCCGGGCAGCATCACGACATGTTTCCCCTGCACGTCTGGATGACCGGCAGCGGAACCCAGTTCAACATGAACGTGAACGAGGTGATTTCCAACCGTTGCTGTCAGCTCGCGGGCACGGCTCTTGGGAGCAAGGTCCCAGTGCATCCGAACGACCATGTGAACATGTCGCAGTCGTCGAACGACTCTTTTCCCTCGGCGATGTATATCGCCTCTGCTGTGAATGTGACGGAGCGCCTGCTCCCTGCAGTCACGAGTTTGTGCGACGCGATCATGGCAAAATCCGAGGAGTGGAAGGACATCGTTAAAATCGGTCGCACGCACATGCAGGACGCGACGCCGATCACGCTCGGCCAGGAATGGTCGGGCTACGCCGGCGTGCTCAGCGATAATATCGAACGGCTTCAAGAGGCGTTGAAGGACGTTTACAGGCTCGCCCTGGGCGGCACGGCGGTCGGCACCGGCATCAATGCGGCACCGGGCTTCGCGGAAGCGGTTGCGGGGGAAATCGCCAGGCTTACCGGCCTGCCGTTCGTGACCGCGCCGAACAAGTTCACCGTGCAGGGCGCGCACGATGCCCTTGTTCAACTCTCCGGCACGTTCCGCACGCTGGCCGTGTCACTTTATAAGATCGCCAACGACATCCGCCTGATGTCCTGCGGTCCGCGCGCGGGATTTGCGGAGCTGATCATTCCCGAGAACGAGCCCGGCTCCTCGATCATGCCCGGCAAGGTGAATCCCACACAGGCCGAGGCCCTGGCGATGATTTCCGTGCAGGTGATGGCCAACGATGTCGCGGTCGGCTTTGGCGGAGCCAGCGGCTACCTCGAGATGAACGTCTACAAGCCGCTCATCATTTTCAATATCACCCATTCGATCACGATCCTCACCGACGGCTGCACGAACTTTAAAAAATTTCTGGTCGAGGGAACGAAGCCGAACCTGAAAAAGATCGGCGAGCATGTCGAGCGCTCGCTGATGCTCGTGACCGCGCTCGCGCCGGGCATCGGCTACGACAAGGCGTCGAAGATCGCCCACTACGCGATGGACAACGACCTGACCCTCAAGGCCGCCGCATTGAAGCTCGGATTCGTCACCGAAGCGGAGTTCGACCGCGTCGTGGACCCGGCGAAGATGGTCAGGCCCTGCGTTGCGACAGCTTAGAAATCCACCCTCGCGACGCGGCTTGTGATGCCTGTGAAGATGTGCCACGAGACGGTGTCCGCCTGGTCGGCGAGTTCCTCGGCTGTGATGGACTCCGTGCCCTGCCGACCGATGAGAACGGCCTCATCGCCGGGCGCGACGGCGCCGGCGTCCGAGATGTCCACGACGATCTGGTCCATCGTAACCCGTCCGAGCAACGGACATTTTTTTCCACCGACCAAGACGCGGGCTCCCTTGCCGGAGACCTGGCGCGGGAAGCCATCGGCGTAGCCCACGGCAAGGACGGCGGTGCGGGTCGGTCGTTCTGTGATGAACGTGCGGCCGTAGCTCACCCCCGCGCCGGGCGGAAGGTCTCTCACGAGGGTGACGCGGGTTTTCCATGTGAGCGCGGGGCGGCACTGTCGGGCGATGTCGGGCAGCGGCGAGCTCCCGTAGAGGATCAGTCCGGCCCGGACGATGTTCGCGCCGTGCTCGGGAAATTGCATGATTCCCGCGCTGTTGAGCGAGTGGATTTTCGCGCCCGGGACCAGCTTGTGAAAAACATCCCGCATTCGCGAGAACCCTTCCAGCTGGCGGCGCGTGAACTCCTCGTCCGCGTCCGCGCTGGGCAGGTGGGTTGAGATGCTGTGGATGCGGACTTTGTCGGCCATGTGCCGCAACTCGTGCTCCGCCTGCTCCCACCATGCGCCGATGCGGCCCATGCCGGTATCCACTTTGAAATTGACCCTCGCGTCACCGCAGGCCGCGAACTCCCCGGCTTCCTCCGCGCTCGAGACCGTGACGATGAAGCCGTCCTCCACCGCCGCGTTCCGTTCGACCGGCAGGCACGGGCTCAGAATCATGATGTCGCATCCGGTTCCGGCCGCGAGCACGGCACGCGCTTCGGAGAGGTTCGCCACGCCGAAAACCGCGACATCGTGGGCGAGCGCCCGAACGACCGGTCCGGTCCCGTGCCCGTAGGCGTTTGCCTTCACCACGGCAAGGATCTCCGGGCGCGGGCCGATTGTCCGCCGCACCAGGGCGAGATTGTGCCGGAGGGCGTCCAGATCCACTTCGGCCCAGGAACGCAGGGCTGGTGAAATGTGTGGCATGGCAAAGATAGGGTTTTATTTTGGACGGAGGCCCGCTATAAACCAATCTCCAATTATCTCCCTTTTATGAATGCCGTCTATCTCGTCGCCAATGGCGACCTCCGCATCTCCGCGAATCAAAAATGCGAAGCGGCCCAGGCCGCCATGGAAAAGCAGATCACCGGGGCGCTCGAAAAAGAAGGCTGGTCGGTCAAGCGCGCCCACGCGTTCGATCCCGCCAAAGGCCACGGGTTCATTGACAGCCAGAAATATGGCATGCGGGTCTTCCGCGATATTCCGCCCGAAGCGCCGCTCATCGTGGCCGAAGCGGTCTGGCAATACAGCCACCACCTCCTCCACGGGCTCGTCTCCCACAGGGGCCCGATCCTCACGCTCGCGAACTGGAGCGGCACCTGGCCCGGCCTCGTCGGGATGCTCAACCTCAACGGCTCGCTCACCAAAGCCGGGGTCAAATACAGCACGCTCTGGAGCGAGGATTTTACCGACAAGTTTTTCCTCGACGGCCTCCGCAGGTGGCTGAAAAAAGGAAAAATCCGGCGCGACGAGTCGCATGTCGTTCCGTTCAAGAAGGCCGCGGTGCCGGACAGCGCCGCCACGCTCGGCAAAAATTTCGCCCGCAAGCTCCGCCGCGAAAAGGCGATCATGGGAGTTTTCGACGAGGGCTGCATGGGGATGTACAACGGGATCATTCCCGACGAGCTCCTCCACAAGACCGGCGTTTACAAGGAACGCCTGAGCCAGTCGTCGCTCTACGCGAAAATGCTCGGGGTCCGCGACGACGAGGCCTGGGCGGTCTTCAACTGGTACAAGGAAAAAGGCGTGCAGTTCCGCCTCGGCGGGAACGAGGAAACCGACCTCACCGAGCACCAGGTCCTCCAGCAGTGCAAAATGTATGTCGCGGCCGTCCGCATCGCCGACGAATTCGGCTGCTCCACGATCGGCATCCAATACCAGCAGGGTCTCAAGGATCTCACCCCGGCCTCCGACCTCGTCGAGGGCACGCTGAACAATGTGGACCGCCCGCCGGTTTATTCCGAGGACGGACGCGAGCTCTTCCCGGGCGAGGCGATCCCCCACTTCAACGAGGTGGACGAATGCGCCGGCCTCGACGGGCTCATCACCAACCGGATCTGGCGCGAGCTCGGGTATGCCCCAGAAAACACTCTCCACGACCTGCGCTGGGGCCGCCAATACACCGACGGGAAGCTGGACGAATACGTGTGGGTCTTCCTCATCAGCGGCGCCGCCCCGCCGGAACATTTCATCGGCGGATGGGCCGGAGCCGTGAGCGAACGCCAGCCGGCCATGTATTTCCGCCTCGGCGGCGGGACGCTCAAGGGCATCAGCAAGCCCGGATGGATCGTCTGGAGCCGCGTTTTTGTCGCCGACGGCAAACTGAAGTTCGACACCGGCCTCGCCGAGGTCGTCGAGCTCCCCCTGGCGGAGACCGAGGACCGCTGGAACCTGACCACTCCCCAGTGGCCGATCATGCACGCCGTTCTGAAGGGAGTCACCCGCGACCAGATGATGGCCCGCCACAAAAGCAACCACATCCAGGTCGCCTACGCCCCTGGAAAAGCCGCCGCCAAGCGCGCCCTCTACGCCAAAGCCGCCGCCATGAACGAACTCGGCCTCGGAGTCTCGATCTGCGGAAACGCCTGAGCCTGAAAAATAGGGCTGGCAACCCGGCCGGAGCCGTGCTACATTACATTTCTTATGCTTATGCAAAGGAAAAGTGCCTTCTCCCGTCGCCTCCCCGATTTGGTGACCGAGGAATTGGTCGCCGTGCTGACCAAGAAAAGCTCGTTCGAGTTCAAGCAGCTCTTTGATGTCGTGCATGAACGGCTTCGCGCCCGGAATGCCGCCAGCGGCGGAGAGGAAATGCTCCGGCTGCGCGCCTATGAGAAGCTTCAGAACCTCGTCTCCCGCGGAATGGTCAAAAAATCCGGCAAAAAATACAAAGGGTTGGCATCGCTCTCGAAGGCGCTGACCCCGCCGGAGCCGCTTCCGGCGATCAAGTGACCCGCCCGTTGGCGGGTTGTGGATTCCCGGGCTACTTCCGGTAGATCGCCCGCAGGGGGTGCTCGTCGAGGACGTTGGCATGGATCCCGCCGATCTTTTGCGGATCGTAGAGCTGGATGCCGACGTAGTAGTAGACCGGCGCGATCGGGATGTCCTTTTTCACAAGAATATCTTCCGCCTCGCGCAGAATGTCGAAGCGCTTGGCGGGATCGGGCTCGCGGGCCGCTCCGGCAATGAGATCATCGTAGCGCGGGCTGCTCCAGCCGGTCCGGTTGTTGCCCCCGCCTGTGAGGAACATGTCGAGGAACGTGTTGGGGTCGGGATAGTCGCCGACCCAGCTTGAGCGGGCGATGTCATAATCGAGAAGCGAGAGCGAGTTGAGGTAAACCTTCCACTCCTGGCGGACGAGGTTGACGTTCACCCCGAGCGCCTCCCGCCACATGCTCTGGAGCTCGACGGCAACCGCCTCGTTGAGCTCGCTCTTGCTGTAGAGGTAGTTCACAAGCGGAAATCCCTTGCCTCCCGGGAAACCGGCTTCCGCAAACAGGGTCCGGGCCAGCTCCGGATCCAAGGCGATCCCGTCGGTGCCGGTGTGTCCGGGGATTCCGGGTGGAACAAATCCGGGGGCGGGGAGCTCGCCGGCGCGCGTGATCTTTTCGACGATCCGCTTTTTGTCCACGGCGAGGGAAAACGCGCGGCGGACGCGTTCGTCGGCAAACGGTCCGTGCCTGCAGTTGTAACGCAGGAAATAGATCCCGAGGAACGGCGCCGCGTGGAACCACGGCTTGGTCTTGAGCTCGTCGAGCAGGGCGGGCGGGGCAAGGCCCTTGTCCATCACCAGGTCGGCGAGCCCGCTCGCGTAGAAGTTGAACGCAACGTTGGCGTCCGAAATCGGCAGGATGTCCACTGTCCCAAGGGCCACATGGGATTGATTCCAGTACCAAGGGTTTTTTTTGAGCCGGATCTTGTCGTTGATCCGCCAGGATTCCAGGACGAACGCCCCGTTGCCGATCATGTGCTCCGGCTTCACCCAGTCGTCGCCCACCCGCTCGATGAGGTCGGCGCGCACCGGGTGGAGCGTCGGGAACGCGCAGAGCTCGAGAAAATACGGCGTCGGATTTTCCAGCTCGACGACAAGCGTCCGGTCGTCGGGCGCCTTCGCTCCGACATCGGAAAATCCCGCGGCCCCGCCCTCCGCGAAGGCGCGCGCGTTTTTGATCGGGAAGAGCTGGTAGTTGTATTGCGCGCCGGTTGCGGGGGTCAGCGCGCGCTTCCAGGAGGACAAAAAATCATTCGCGGTCACCGGGCGTCCGTCGCTCCACTTCGCATCGGGCCGGATATGGAACTCATAGGTTCGCCCGTCGGGAGAGATGTCCCATGACTCCGCGACTCCCGGCACGGCGCGCCCGTCCTCGTCGTACGCGCAGAGCCCCTCGAAAAGGGCGTTGACGATCCGCCCCTCCGGCTGGCCGGTGATGATCGCGGGGTCCAGAGTCTCCGGCTCCGCGCCGTTGATGAAAACCAGGTCGGCACGTCGCTGGCGCGCATCGCAGCCGGCAAGAAAGACCATGCAAACGATTGCCGCCGCGCGTAGAATCATGACTGTATGAAAACCATTTTCTCGCCGGCTGCAATGCTGATCGGCCTGTGAAAACAAAAATCCCCGCGGGAGTTTTTCAGCTCCGCGCGGGGACGTTTTTTTGACGCTATGGAAGGTTACAGGCGCGAGATGAGGAGTTCGCGCTGGAAGATGAGCTCCTTCGGAAGCTGGCTGTAGAGCTTGATGAAGAGCTCGTCCTGCATGACGAGTTCGC
>JBAXTX010000123.1:0-8030 GCA_037129975.1 Verrucomicrobiia bacterium
TCGACCCGCAAGGCGCCGCCGCCGCCGATGCCATGCGCCACCACGGCATGGAAAATATCGGGCGCGTCCGGATCGGGAAAATCATCGAGATCGATCTTCCCTCGGGGGCCGACGAGGCGCTCCTGCACGAGATCTCCCGCGACCTCCTCTCGAACCCCGTCATTGAGGATTACGAATTGAAGATCCAATGAAATTTGCCGTCCTTCGATTTCCCGGCTCGAACTGCGACCAGGATTGCGTGCATGCGTTGAACGCGATTCCGGGTGCCTCGGCCGACTATGTCTGGCACAAAGACTCCTCGCTTGCCGGCTGCGATGCCGTGGTCGTTCCCGGAGGATTTTCCTACGGCGACTACCTGCGGTGCGGGGCGATCGCCCGGTTCTCTCCGATCATGAAACCGGTGAAAGAATTTGCGGCCTCGGGCGGACCGGTGATCGGGATCTGCAACGGCTTCCAGATCCTCTGCGAGAGCGGGCTCCTGCCGGGCGCGCTCGTGCGCAACCGCGACCTGCACTTCGTCTGCAAACACGTCGGCCTGCGCGTCGAGCTCCACGACACGCGGTTCACCAACGCCGCATGGACCGGGCAAATCTTGAACATCCCGATCGCGCACGGCGAGGGGTGTTACTTTGCGGACGACGGGACGCTTGATCGCCTGCGGGCCAACGGACAGGTTCTCCTCCGTTACTGCGACGAGCAGGGGCGCGCGTCGGAGGAGGCCAATCCGAACGGCTCGCGCGACAACATCGCGGGCATCCGCAACGAGGCAGGAAACGTCTTCGGCCTCATGCCGCACCCCGAACGGGCCTGCGACCCCCTCCTCGGCAGCACCGACGGGCTCGCCATTTTCCAAAGCATGATTGCCGTGGTTTAATTTCTTCCGATTATGACTCCCATTACCTCCGACGTCATCTCCAAGCACGGCATCACGCCGGACGAATACGAGCGCATCCGCGAGATCCTTGGACGGGATCCGAATTTCACCGAGCTCGGGGTCTTTTCTGTGATGTGGAGCGAACATTGCTCGTATAAAAATTCAAAGCTTGAGCTGAAAAAATTTCCGACGACCGGGCTGCGGGTGCTGGTGAAGGCGGGCGAGGAAAATGCGGGGGTCATTGATATCGGCGACGGGTGGGCGATCGCGTTCAAGATGGAGAGCCACAACCACCCGAGCGCGGTCGAGCCGTTCCAGGGCGCGGCGACCGGGGTCGGCGGGATCATCCGGGATATTTTCACGATGGGCGCGCGGCCGGTTTTTTCGATGAACTCACTGCGGTTCGGCGACATCCGGGGCGACTCGGCGGAGGCGCGCACGAACCGCCGGCTGTTCGCGGGCGTGGTCGCCGGGATCTCGCACTACGGGAATTGCATCGGGATCCCGACGATCGGCGGCGAGGTATATTTCGACGACAGCTACGCGGGCAACCCGCTCGTCAACGTGTTCTGTCTGGGCATCCTCCGCCATGATCAGATCGCGCGCGGCGGAGCGGTCGGCATCGGGAACCCGGTCTTCTACGTCGGTGCCGAGACCGGGCGCGACGGGCTCGCGGGCGCGGCCTTCGCCTCGCGCGAGCTCACCGAGGAATCGAAGGAGGACCGCCCTGCCGTTCAGGTCGGCGATCCGTTCCGCGAAAAACTTCTCCTCGAAGCCTGTTTGGAACTTCTGGCCAGCGGCTGCGTCGCGGGCATCCAGGACATGGGAGCAGCCGGCCTCACCTGCTCGACGTGCGAGACCGCCAGCCGCGGCGGCACGGGAGTTGAGATTGATGTGAATCTTGTCCCGAAGCGCGAGTCCGGCATGACCCCCTACGAAATTCTTCTCTCGGAATCCCAGGAGCGCATGCTCGTCATCGTCCATAAAGGCGAGGAGGAGAAGGTTCGCGCGATTTTTGAGAAATGGGATCTTCCTTATGCCGAGGTCGGTGTCGTGAACGACGACGGGATGATGCGTGTCCGCGAGGGGGATTCTGTCGCCGTGGAAATCCCGGCCCGCAAACTCGCCGCCGACGCGCCGCTCTATTCGCGCAAGGCGGCCGAAAAAATCCCGGTGCCCCCGCTCGATCTCGCGAAGATTCCCGAGGCGGATTGCGCGGCCGCGCTTCCCTCCCTGCTCGCCCACCCGAGCATCGCCTCGAAGCGCTGGGTCTGGCGGCAATACGACCACATGGTCCGCCTCGGTGCCACGGTTCTTCCCGGATCGGACGCCGCGGTTTTTGTCGTCCGCGAGGCCAATAAGATTCTCGCCGCGAGCACGGATTGCAACGCGATCTACTGCCGGCAGGATCCGCGCGAGGGCGCAAGGATCGCGGTCGCCGAGGCCGCACGAAACATCGCCTGCACGGGTGCCGTCCCGCTCGCGCTTACCGACAACCTGAATTTCGGAAACCCGCACAAGCCGGAAAACTTTCTTCAGCTCCGCGAGGCGGTCGAGGGAATGGCCGAGGCCTGCCGCGCGTTCGACACGCCGGTCACCGGGGGCAATGTCAGCCTCTACAACGAGAGCCCGGCGGGCGCGATTGACCCGACCCCGACGGTCGGCATGGTCGGCCTCGTCGAAGACCCGAAGCACATCACCACCCAGTTTTTCAAGGAGGCGGGCGACGTGATCGTTCTCGCCGGCGAACCGGGCGATGAGCTCGGCGCCTCGCATTTCCTTCTCGCCATCCATGGGCTCAAAGCCGGCCCGCCGCCGCGGCTCGATTACAAAAAGGAACTCGCCGTCCAAGACGCCGTCCGCTCGCTGATCCGCATGGGCCTCGTCCGCAGCGCGCACGATTGCTCCGAAGGCGGCCTCGCTGTCGCGCTCGCGGAGTCGTGCATCTCCGGCGACAAGATGCTCGGCGCCCGCACCGAAATCCCGTCCGCCTCGCAGCGCGCTGACGTCCCGCTCTTCAACGAGTCCCAGTCCCGCATCGTCCTCTCTGTCAAACCCGCCGAAGCGGACGCCGTCCTCGCGCACCTCGAATCCCGCGGAGTCCCCGCCCGCCGGCTCGGCACGGTCACCGATGGTGCCGGCCTGGAAATCTCCACTGCGGGAAAAGCGTTCTCCTGGCCGCTTGCCGAACTCCACGAAACGTGGGGCAGCACCATCCCCACCCTCATGGGGGAGTGAGTGAAGCTTTCAGCGGCAACATGATTTGTCGAGGGCGTGTCGATTATGTAGCGGCACCCAGCGCCACACGGAGCTTCTCCCGCACGCGGTCGTGCAGGCTTTGGGGTGCCAGCACCTCGACATCCGGCATCCACGAGAGCACCCAGCGGACGAGTTCCCCCCCGGCAACCGCGAGGACATGGAACGCCTCGCCCAATACATCATCCGCAATCCGTTCTCGGTCGATAAAATACAACCCAACAGCTCCGGCGCGAACAGGCTGGAGGCCGGAGACTGGAGGCTGTAGGAAGAACGCGCACAAGTTGTCTGTCCAACTGCTTGCAAAGTGCTTAACGGGCTTCTGAGGGCATTGCGCAAGCAAGTAGATTTCCTCCAGCCTGCGGCCTCCAGTCTCCAACCTGTTACAGACGACCCGTTCCCCGACTACGACCACGAACCGGTGTTTGCGGAAAATTGACAAAAAATTGACAAACCCGGCAGCGGCAAGATGTGCCCAGGCTGGTTGCCTTTTCCGCCTGCCCGCCCGCCGGACCCGCCATTTCGGGAAGTGGGGTGTGCCCCGCTTCCCGAAATGGCGGGCACTTGACTCTCAAACCCCGATCTGCCAGCATCCGTCCATGGAAACACCCGCTTCCAGCTTCAAACTCCGGGCCAAGGCCCCGAAGGGCCGAAAGCGATTTCCTATCAAACTAACAAGGCCGAAAATGTAGCCATGCTTTTTGCGGGCCATAGAGCGGTGGCAAAACAGCGCGCCAGCGGCGGGCGCGCCAAAGCAATTTCTTATCTGGCATGTTGCGGGGTGCGGAATTGGCATACCGCGGCGGGATGCGAAATGTATAATAATAAAGACCTGACACCGTTCCGCGCGTCACGTCATCTGTTGACGCTTGTGCTGGTTCTCGCGCTGGGGATGCTGGTGCGTGCTCAAGTGTCTGCCGCCCCACCCAGCAACCCGGCAAGCTTCTCCTTCGGGGTGATTTCCGATCTTCATGTGGGCGCAGGGGACAATGACAAGCGCTTCGCGCGCGTGGTGCAGGGGCTCAACGAGAGCAAGGTGAAATTCGTCGTCATCACCGGCGATCTCGTCGAAAGCCCCACTGATCAGGCCGTGCAAACCGCGCAGGAGATCGTCGGGTGCCTGAAGATGCCTCATTACACAGTGTTAGGAAACCATGATGTCGGCCCGAAAAACGTTGGCGAGATGGTGAAGCGGTTCGGTCCGCTGCTCGATAAAACCGAGGTGGATGGCGTGCAACTGCTTTTCTGCTGCACCGAGCCGCTCTTCTACTGGAGGCGGGATGAGACCGGCGCGCTCCGTTACGACAGAGGCAACCCGCCACAGCACCCCGAGTGGAAACGCGACGACATGGGGTTGATGGCCTGGCTGCAGCAATCGGTGGACGCGGCGAAAGGTAAGCCGGTGCTGATCTTCACGCATACCCCGCTGGAAAACACCTGGCGCCCTGAGGATCGCACGCAATTCCTCACGCTATTGCACGACCGCAACGTGAAGGCCATGTTCGCCGGACACCTGCACGAGGACCAACTCGTGTGGGAAGACGACTTCCCCGAATACCTGGTGCCGCCGGTGGCGCCGCCGGTGGGCGGCACGCTGATGCTGCGCATCTATAAGTACGACAACGGACGCATCGGCTACCGTACCCAGTACTTGCGCCTGTTGCCCGAAACACCCCCCGCGGCAACGCATGACGCCGGGCAAGGTGGAAAGTAACGCAAACACCTTCTCGGGAGAAAGGCAAAGCATCATGGCCGCGAAAGCATACTTTGATGTTCGTCAGGAAAGAGCCGCTGGAACTCTGGCAAACAGGTGGAAAAGGGCAGCTCGGGCACTCATTCATACTGCCTGTTGTGGTCGGGTGCGTCAACCGGATAAGTATGAACGAACCTTAAGGAAACGTGAAGGCGAAAAAAAATCAAAAACCTGCCGCGGGGTTCACGGGTGCCCGGAAACAAATTCCGGCGGCGCGTTGACGCGGGAGAACAGAAAAAAATAGCGGATGCCGGACCGGTCGGCATCCTTGACATTGTCTTACTTGTCGGCGGCTTTTTCGATTTGATCGATCATCTCTTGTTTTGTGGGGGCGGTGGCATGCGTTACAAAGAAGCTTGTCGCGGCATTGGCGACAACAAGGCGCTCCTTTAATTCAAGATCCCCGAGTGAAGCGGAAATGTATCCTCCGTTAAATGAATCTCCAGCGCCCGCAGTTCTAATGACATTTGTTTGGAAGTCCTGCATGACAAATCCATCGCCATCGCCGGAGCTGGAAGCAACTGCAAAAAATGGAGTGTGAATAACAAGTTCATCAATACCGATTTCTTTGCGAACAATGGTCAAATCGGAGGCAATGCTTCCGGGTTCCTCTTTGCACACAATATTAAACTTTGAAAATAAATCTGCGCCCTCATGCTCATTGAGGCTCATAGTCATGGGGATTTTATTGTTGAACTCTTTGATGAGGTGCAGGGATTCAAACAATGAATCGTTTGATTTTTTCTTTATGTCAGCAAAATCGAAAAACATCCGTTTGGGGGGCGGGGTCTTTTCATATCGGGAAATAATGCCTTTAAGAAAATTATCAAAGTCCGGAGTTAAAGACCAGTATCCAAGCCCCAGGATATCCATGCCCGAAAACATTTCGTTCAATTCTTTTTCTGAAAAGAATGCGACAAAATCCTTCCAAGTGAAATTAGCAACGGCCTTTAAATCGCTTAACAACACTTTTCCGTTTAAAAACTCAAAGACAAGCGTGACGGCCGGATCTCCAAGAGAAACCAAATTGCAGTTCTCTTTAAACTCATCAAATGCGGGGTCGATTTCTTTGAGGCCATAAAGCCCAACAAGGGTTGGTTTAAGACCCAAAAACGCAGCGACTCTACCGGTATTTGGAGTGAACCCGCCCGAGCAACGGCGCTTCGGTGAGATTTCGAGTCCCAACCCTCCGCCGGATCTCTTTACAATCAGCTCGCCGAAATCTTTCATGTCATCCATGGAAGTAAATTCCGCAAGGTTTTTTCTCACATCGACAATCCGATAAACCTCGTCAACAAAACCGTCGCAACCAAGCCAAACGTTCCCGCTGACATTGTTTATGTAGTCCGCATATCTTTTCATATCAGTATTCATAAATTCAGCTCATTAGTTATCTGATTGGTTATCTCCCCGCAAGCGCCGACTTCTCGTAGCTCTTCACTTCAGCCATCCACCGAGGTCCGATCGGAACATCTTTCCGCCGGCAATACTCGTCCCAGACCGCCCCGAGGGGAAGTGTTTTCGCTTCCTCAAAAAGTGCGAGCCGCAGGGTGTTGTCCCCGGACTGCTCCGCTTCGCGCAAAAGTGTTGCAGGTTCCAACAATGCCGCCAGAAGGGATTTAATGGCGCTGCGTGTGCCGATCACCCATGCGGCGATACGGTTGATGCTGGCATCAAAGAAATCGAGCCCGATGTGTGTGCGCCCGAGAAAGTTGCCGCGCACAAGTTCCTCCATCATCGCGCGTGTCGGGTCATCGAACAGGACGACGTGGTCACTGTCCCACCGCACCCCGCGGCTCACATGCAGGAGAAGCTCCGGCACAAACTCGAGGATCGAGGACACTTTGTCGGCGAGGTTTTCCGTCGGGTGGAAATGTCCGGCGTCCAGACAGTAGAGGATACGGTTCTTCACGGCATACGAGAGGTAGAACTCATGCGAGCCAACGACGTAACTCTCGGACCCGATCCCGAAGAGCTTGCTCTCGACGGCATCCAGGTTGAGAGAGCGGTCCACGGGAGCCGCGAAGATCTCGTCCAGCGATGCGACCAAACGCTCGCGTGGCGACTTGCGATCGAACGGAAGATCCTTCGAGCCATCGGGTATCCAGAAGTTGGTCACGGTGGGGGATCCCAATTGGCGGGCAGCCTCTTCGCCGATCTTCCGGCAGGCGATGCCGTGATCGATCCAGAACTTCCGGACCGCCTGGTCCGGATGCGAGAGCGTCAGCCCGTCATCGGCAAGCGGGTGCGAGAAATAGCTGGGGTTGAAATCCATCCCCATCGCCCGCTCTTTGCACCAGTCGATCCAGCCCTGAAACTGCGCGACGGAATATTCGTTGCGGTCGATTTTCCGGCCGGCGAGATCCGCATAGCAGGCATGCAGGTTGAGGCGGTGTTTGCCGGGGATGAGCGAGAGGGCCTTGTCGAGGTCCTGCTGAAGCTGCGGGATCGTGCGGGCTTTCCCCGGATAGTTCCCGGTGGCCTGGATGCCGCCGCCGGAGAGGCTGGCATCGGCCTTCTCGAATCCCCCGACATCATCGCCCTGCCAGCAGTGCAGGGAGATGGGGACGGACTCCAGGGTTTTGAGTGCGGTTTCGGTGTCCACACCGAGGGCGGCGTATTGTTCGAGGGCGGAGATGTATGACATAATTACTTAATAGGTGCCATGTTTCAGGCAGAGTGAGATGAACTTTTCCACACGTTCCGGAGAGACATCGCTCTGGAGGATGTGGGCCGGAGAGATCATGTATCCGCCACCATTTCCGAGGATGGAAATCTTTTCTTTGATATCAGCTTCGAGTTCCCCATCGGTTCCGTTGGGAAGGAGGTATTGCTGGTCGATGGCTCCCCAGAAGGAGAAGATACCGCCGAAATCCTTCTTCATCCGGCGCGGGGAATGCCCGGGCACGCCGGGTTGGACGGGATTAAAAACCTCGAATCCAATCTCGTGGATCTGCGGCAGGAGTTGGCTCACGGCACCGTCGCAGTGGAGGATCGGGATGATGTCGGGCTTGGCGGATTTGAAGCGGTCGATCATCCGCTTGTATGCCGGCATGAGCTGCGTCTCGAACATGGGCGAGGAAAGCAGAAGCCCCTCCTGCCCCCCGAAGTCGTCCCCGATCCAGATGGCGTCCGCTCCATTTTCGA
>JBAXTX010000124.1:0-7903 GCA_037129975.1 Verrucomicrobiia bacterium
CTTCTTCGGCGGCGGGGGGGGAGAATCCGGACGCCAGCACGGGTCCGACCTGCGGTACGACATGCAGATCACCCTCGAGGAGGCCGCCTTGGGCGCCGAGAAGGAAATCGAGATCCGGAAACTCGACGCCTGCGAAACCTGCGGCGGATCGGGCGCGCAAAAAGGTTCGAAGGCGGTCACCTGCCCGACCTGCCGCGGGCGCGGACAGGTCGTTGCCTCGCGCGGATTTTTCCAGGTTGCCCAGACGTGCCCGCAATGCCACGGGAGCGGCCAGATCATCGAAAAACCCTGCCGTTCCTGCCACGGCGAGGGCCGCACGGAAAAGACCTCGCGCGTAAAAATCAAGATCCCGGCGGGGATTGACAGCGACTCGCGCCTGCGGAGTTCGGGCGGCGGGGAGGCCGGGCTCCGCGGAGGGCCGGCGGGCGATCTCTACGTGGTCATCCACATCAGGGAACACGCCGTCTTTGTGCGCGACGGCATGGAGCTCCACTGCGAGCTGCCGCTCCCGTTCACGACCGCCGCGCTTGGCGGGGAAATCCGGGTGCCAACTCTCGATGGCGCGGTGAATCTGAAAATCCCGGCCGGCACGCAGGGCGGCGCGGTCTTTCGCATCCGAAGCCAGGGCATGCCCGCGCTGCAGAGCGCCGCGCGCGGCGACCTCCTCACCCGGGTCCAGGTCGAAGTCCCCACCCGCCTCGATCACGAACAGCGCACCGCACTCGAAAAATTCGCCGAGCTCTGCGGAGCCGACAACAGCCCGATCCACAAAAGCTTCTACGACCGGCTCAAGGATCTGTTCAGTTGATCGGGCATCACTTCAAATAGGCGGTGCTACCCACCGGAGCGAACCGGCCGACATTCGCCTTGGGCATTCTCGTGTCGCGGGTGGTCTCGTCCATCTCCAGAAAGCCCGCGTTCCCACTGGCAAACGAGACCATCGCCTTCCCGTTGTGGCGGAAGTGGACGGTGCGTTCCCGTGCATCGACTCCGTAGAATTCTTCGATCATCGGTCTCGTGGCGGATGCCGGGCTTTGGAAGGCGTTCACCTGGGCGGACGTGAAGAAGACGACGACTTTCGACGGGTCGGCAAGCTGCCAGAAATTTTGGAGCAGGATCGGGTTCCCGCTCCAATACCATCCGCCCCCGAGAAGGGTGTTGTAACCCGTCCCGATATAGCCGTTGCGGAATTTCGGCTTGAACGTGCTTCCGCCGAGCGACAGGCTTGGGTCGGGACGGATTCCTTTGGGAATGTAGGCGCCCAGCGGCCCGGTGGAGGGATCAAAATCCCGGCTTCCCTCGGGCGAGGACTTGCTGGCGTCGGTTTCCCTGCCCCACCACCAGATGGTCTCCCGCGAAGCGAAGTCATATTCACACCACGGCCAGAAAACGTGGTTGTGCTCTGCCAGATAATTCGCGCCCCCGGCGGCCATCTGCCGGATGTTGTTGGCGGAAACAGCAAGGGAGCTGCTCGCGTAAACTTTCCACCCCGCGCCGGCCGCCACCATGGCGAGGACAAGGGTGATGAAGATCACCGCCAGCAGCTCAACAAGCGAGAAACCTTTTTCGCGCATAGAAAAAAAGCCCCAAGGAAAGCAGACACAGTGCCAAGGGGGTCGGTTCAGGAATGGCGGCGTAGGCGGTTGAAAATGGGGAGACTTCGGGCGCATAAGTATCGGTGTTATATGTTCCAAAACTAAATGAGTCCCAGGAACCGTCGGCTAGAAACCTGGTGCTCGTTCCAGAAGGGGAACTCGTCCAAGCTGTAGGAAGTGTTGTCCCCCCGCCGGCAATTGAAATATCGTATGGTGGGCTGCTATCCCATGGATATACTGTTGCGCTTCCTCCAGCGATCCAATATCCCCACGACGAGTTTGCATAAGCATATTGCGAGTGGGTGACTCCCTGCTCTGTGTAGGAAATCAATGTGGCGTAAGATGGGCTGGTCACCGTTAACTCCACAGAGGCCACATCAATCGCGGTCAGCATATCATACCCTGTAGCGGACCCATTCCACCGGTAGCCCCAGACGAAGCTTTTTTTTGTCTCCGTATCGTGAAAATCAACAACGAGAGCTGCTTTGTTGGCCCCTGTTCCCGTCCACATCAAAATGTCATCAAATCCGGTGACAACCTGCGCCTTGGCAGCGCTGACAACCAAAGAGAAGACGGACAGCATTCCGATTATAATCTTTTTCATTCTGATCCTTTTCATAAAAAAAACGGGAAGTGTCGTAGGACAGCCTTTTCCCCGTTGTTGAAAAAGGACCACCCCCGCACGGACGATACGCGTCGCCGGTGTCCATTTCAGGACGGTGCAGTTTTCTCCGCCGGTTCGAACCCGGACTATGACCGATGCGCGACAGTGGGGGAATTTCACCCCGCTTCCCTAGGCCGGCGGATTGGTTGAAAAGAGCGAATGGGCTTTGAGCCCGATGGCGTGAATCTGCAAAAGACGCGGAGGCGCGTCAAGAGGAAAGATGGCTCAGTTGCCGTAGCTCTTGGTGAACTTTTTGCGGCTCTCCGGGTCGGGAGCGGCCGGTTCATCCGCGTGTTCCACGGCCGGCGGTGCCGTCGGGGTGGGCGCTGCCTCCGGGGCTTCCGCTTCGGCAACGGGAGGATTTCCCGAGGCCTGGACAAACGAGAGCTGGAGGTCGCTGAGCACGCGGGTGAGGATTTCGGATTCCTCGCTGGTGAGGTTCCCGCGGGTTTTTTCGTGGATCATTTCGAGCTGGTCAATGAACATGCGGGCGATCTCGAGGTTGACCTCCGGTTTGCCGGTCTGCGGGTTCGGGATGCGCCCGAGGAACATCGCGGCCTGCTGGGCCTGCATCATGACGAATTCGATGAATTTCTGGGTCATTTCTCCGAGGGCGGTGGTGCGTTGGACTTCTGGCATATGTTTGGTCAGGGTTTTTTGTCGGGCGGGAGGACGGTGACCTCGACGCCGGCGGGTTGTGGGAAATACTTTGAGGCCACGCGCCGGGTGTCGTCGAGCGTGATTTTTTCGAGTTCCTCCTTGCGCCGGGTGAACGCGTCGAACCCCTCGCCCATGAGCTCGTCCACCGCGCAGGTCGCGGCGAGCGCGGCATTGCTCTGGTTGCGGATCGCCTCGGCGCCGAGGAGTTTTTTCTTGGCGCGCGCGAGCTCTTCTTCCGTGAGGCCGTCTTTGGCGAGCTGGGCGATTTCGTCGCGAAGCTCGACCGTGACCGCCTCGACCTTCTTCGGGTCGGTGCCGAGATAAAACAGGAACGCTCCCGGCGCCAGGCCGTAGAACTGCGCGGCCCCCACAAAATAGGCCAGTCCCATTTTTTCGCGGATGCGGTTGAAGAACCGCGAGCCGAGGTCGTTCGACGCCTCGGAGATCAGCTCCATGACCGGCCGGTCGGGATTGTCCGCCGTCATGCCTTGGAAGCCGACCATCACGATCGCCTGTTGTTTGTCGAGGTGCGCGGTCGCCGGGGGGACCGATGAGACCGGCGCGGGAGCCGGCGGGTTTTCAAAACCAAGCTTGCCGGCGGGCATCGCGGCGAAATCTTTTTCGACGAGCGTGCGAACGGCCTCCGGGTCAACATCCCCGAAGACGCTGAGGACGCCGTTGCGGGCGGTGGCGAGCTCTTTGTGAAACGCGCGGATCTGGTCCGGGGTCAGCGAGGCGACGGATTCGGCGAACCCGGAATTCTGGAGGGCATAAGGATGGGTTCCGAACAGCCGCTCGCGGAGGAGATTGCGCGCAACGGACTTCGGATCCTCGTCTTCGGCCTTGATCCCGGCGAGCTGGGACTGTTTTTCCAGCGCGACCTCGCGCTCGGGAAAGGACGGATGGATGAGCACGTCGGCCAGCAGGTCGAGCCCGAGGGCGAGGTCCGGCTGCATCACATCCACCGAGACACCAAAGCTGTTGTTGCCGCTGTCCGATGAAATGCTGCCGCCGACATTTTCGATTTGGGATGCGATTTTCTCGGCGGAACGGGTTTTCGTGCCCTTGAGCAGGGAGCGCGCGCAGAGCTTGGTGATCCCGTTGGTGTCCTTCGTCTCGGCGAGAAGACCGCCCCGGAAGACAGCATTGATCGCGATCAGCGGGAGGCGCGGGTCCCTGCGGACGAGCAGGCGCAGGCCGTTCGGAAGCGTGATTTTTTTGACGTCACCCGCGCGAGGCTCCGTGTCCGGTTTTCCGGCTTTTGCGAGCGTCCCGGGCGGGTTGAGCGAAACCGAGTTCAGCCGGTCCGGGCGCAGATATTCCCGCGCGACCCGGCGGACATCGTCGGTTGTTACTTTCCCGATCGCGTCGAGATAATACCTGCTGAAATTCAGGTTCCGGGTGAGGAGCCAGTTCGACCCGAGGTCGGAGGCGATCCCCCGCGCGGTGGTCAGCGAGTTGAGCTGGTTCGAGAGGAGGAATTTTCTGGCGCGTTCGAGTTCCACCGCGCTGACGCCG
This sequence comes from Verrucomicrobiia bacterium, assembly GCA_037129975.1. GTDB lineage: Bacteria > Verrucomicrobiota > Verrucomicrobiia > Chthoniobacterales > Terrimicrobiaceae > QYQL01. Next base: position 4,438 of record JBAXTX010000124.1, read on the forward strand.
CGGGATTTGACCTGCTCGACGAGGGCGAGGGATTCCTTTTCGACCGCTTCGCGATTGCCCGGATCGGCGACCGCATGGATGACGAAGACCCCCTCGTTCTGCATCGTGAGCAGACCCGCGCCGATCGAGTGCGCGAGCTGCTTGCGCTCGCGGATTTCGCGGTTGAGGATCGAGCTGCGCCCGGAACCCAGGATCTCTCCGAGGATCTCGAGGGCCGGCGTGTCCGGGTTCGTGAGGCCCGGAATCCTCCAGGCCAGCGCGAGGCGGCTCAGCTCGGTCGGGAATTCCTCGTGCGCATCACGCCGCCCGAGCTGCACCGGTTCCTGCGCGACAAAGACCGGGTCGAGCGCGCGACGCGGCTGGGACTCGAACAGCTTCCCGAGCTCGTCCCGGATTTTCAGCGCGTCCACGTCCCCGGTGACAACAAATGTCAGGTTGTTCGGGACATACCGCGACTTGTAGTAATGAAGAACGTCCTCGCGGGTCAGCTTGTTATAGACGTCGAGGTAGCCGATGACCGGATGCCGGAGCGGGCTCTCGGAAAAAACCGTGCGGAGCAGGAGCTGCGAGCTCTGGCGGTCCGGATCGTCGAAGCCCATCGCAAATTCCCGACGGATCACTTCCTGCTCCTTGTTGTATTCCTCCTCCGGCAGGGTCGCGTTCATCATCGTGTCCGCGAGGATCGCGACCGCCTTCGTGGTGCCGTCGGACGGAACATCAATCCAATAAACCGTGCGGTCGAACGACGTGTAGGCGTTGATGTAGCCGCCGAGGTTCTGCACCTCGCGGGCGATCGCCCCCGGAGGGCGCGATTCCGTGCCTTTGAAAAGCATGTGCTCGAGGATGTGCGAGAGCCCGGCCCCCATCCGGTCCGCCTCGTGGATGCTCCCGGTCCCGCACCAGGCCTGGACGCTGGCGACCGGAGCGCTCCGGTCTTCCTGCACGATCAGCGAGAGGCCGTTCTCGTAGGTGAAAACCCGCGCGTTGGAGGCGGGCAGGGAGGGAGGTTTTACCGGGGCGGCGTGCAGCGAGGCGGCGGCGAGGGTGGCGAGCATCAGATTCATTCTCCACCTCGGACGCTGTCCGGCGTCGGGGCGTTCAAAGGAAATTTCCCGGATTTGAACGGCACGACGAACGCGCTGTGGAAATCAAACCCTCCGGCAAAGCTCTCCGGCGTGTCCTCTTCGGTTTTCCCGAAGACCCCGGCATTCACCAGATTGAAAACCATCTGCCCGACATCCTCGCACGAACGCACGCCCCAGTAATCGAGCACCGTCATCGCCATCGGGCCGAACTCATGGATCGCGTGCAGGCGGAACCCCTCGACCAGCTCGGGCGCCGCCACATGCCCGCCGGATTCCCCCTTCGCTTTTTTCCGGCGCTTGAGAGTGGCATCGAGCGAGTCCCGCAGAAACAGGTAGGCTTCCGGATGGTATCTCCGGTCGTCGCGCGCGACGGCTTCAACGGCTTCTTGGAATGCGGTGGTCTGCATGGGTTCAGGGCGCCTGCTCAGGAACAGCGCGGATCGGCGCGGATTCCCTCCACTGCTTGACCCCGAAGCCAAGAAGAAAAATGAAAACGAATCCGGCAACGAGCGCCTGTTCGCCGCGAGTCAGCTCAAACATACCCGGCACCATAGCGGGAATTCCATGCCGCGCAAGCGGAGGATTGTGCGGAAACATTCCCCAAGCGACAACAACTCTCCAGGCTGGCAGCCGAACAAAGCACTGTGGAAAAGCCTTGCCAGCAAGCCCGAAGACCATTGGACTTTGCGGCATGGGAGAAGAAGACAAAGTTCGGAAAGGTCCGGCGGTCGGACGCCCGGTCAAGCCGCTCGGATGCGGGCGGAACCGCGGGAAGAATTGACAGCCGGCTGAAATGGCGATTTCCCTTTCTCCCCAAGGCGTTCTTCACTTTGACGCGGAAAATCCCATGCTCGCACTTCTGCGCTGCCCTCTCAGCGGACAATCCTTGCGGCCGGCGACCCCGGAGGAACTGAAGCGGTTTTTGCCCGACTGCGACGCCGCCCTCATGCGCGAAGACGGCCGGATGTTTTATCCGGTCCGAAACGGCATCCCGCTGCTGGTGGCTTCGGCGGTCGTGGATGCCAAAGAATCCCTGCCGGATCAAAAGCCGTGAGCTTCCGGCCCTCGTGATTTTCTCTGTGCTCCCGGCGTTCTCTGTGTTTGATTTCTCTGTTCCATGACCGAACTCGAACGCATCCGACATTCCTGCGCCCACGTCCTCGCCACCGCGATTTTGAAGATCTGGCCCGAGGCCCAGTTTGCGGCGGGGCCGCCCGTCGAGAACGGGTTTTATTACGATGTGGATCTGCCGCACCGGATCTCCCCGGAGGACTTTGCGCGGATCGAGGAGGAGATGAAGCGCGAGATCAAGGCGAACCATGTTTTCGAGCGGGTCGAGGTCTCGCGCGACGAAGCCATCGCCCTTGCCAAAGAAGGCAGGCTGGCCGCCCTCGGCGCACGGCCGGAACCCAGCAAATTCAAACTCGACATCGTCGAGCGCATTCCGGACGGCGAGGTGATCACGCTCTACCGCAACGGCGAGTTCACCGATCTCTGCGCCGGGCCGCACATGATGCGCACCGGCAACATCGGCGCCTACAAGCTCACGCACGTCGCCAGCGCCTATTACAAGGGCGACGAGAACAACCCGCAGCTCCAGCGGATCTACGGCACCGCCTTCAAGAACAAGACCGGGATGCAGGCTTACTTCGACATGCTCGAAGAGGCCAAGCGGCGCGACCATCGCAAGATCGGCGCGGAGATGGGGCTGTTCGCGATGGACCCCGAATACGTCGGGCCCGGACTCGCGCTCTGGCTGCCCAGGGGCACGGCCATTCTGGAAGAACTCGAAAAGCTCGCGAAGGAGACGGAATTCGCCGCCGGCTATGTGCGGGTCAAGACCCCGCACATAGCCCGGGAGAAGATGTATCAAACCTCAGGGCATCTGCCGTATTACGCGGAGTCCATGTTTCCGCCGATGGTGCTCGACGAGGCGCAGGATCGGGGAGCACACGCGCCCTCGCGTGTCGTCTCCGGCGCCCCGCCGGAGACATCTTCTTCTGAACGCTATTACCTCAAGGCGATGAACTGCCCGCATCACCACCGCATCTTTGCGGCGGAGCCGCACAGTTACCGCGATTTGCCGCTGCGCCTCGCGGAATACGGGACCTGCTACCGCTACGAGCAGAGCGGCGAATTGTTCGGGCTCATGCGGGTGCGCTCGCTCAACATGAACGACGCGCACATCTATTGCACCGAGGAGCAGTTCGCCGACGAGTTCCGCGCCGTGAACGACATGTATCTGAAGTATTTCAAAATCTTCGGCCTCGAAAAATACCAGATGCGCTTCAGCACGCACGCGGCGGACGGTCTCGGCAAGAAATACGTCAACGAGCCGGAGCTGTGGAAGAAGACCGAGGACATGGTGCGCAAGGTCCTGA
>JBAXTX010000125.1:0-7878 GCA_037129975.1 Verrucomicrobiia bacterium
CCTGGAACGTCTCGGGCGTCAGGTTCGCGAGATAGACCCGGCAGCTCACGACATCCGCCGGCGTCGCCCCGGCTGCGCCGAGAACCTTCCTCATGTTTTCCAGCACCAGCCCTGTCTGCTCGGCCACCGTACCGCGCGCGATTTTCCCGGTCGCCGGATCGAATGGCGTCATTCCCGAGACAAAAACAAACCGTCCCTCGGCAACGACACCGAGTGAATACGGCCCGATCGCACGAGGTCCGTCTGGAACGTCGCCGAGAAGCGTTTTCATCGCCGCTCATCTCAATCGAGAACCGCGCGCCGCTCAACCTTTTTCTTTCCCGGGACGGACGGACGGTTGATTTCCGGCGGTTTCCCACACATGCTGTGGCGATGTTGAATTTCATCTGGCTGGGGCTTGTGGTGCTGGCGGTGCTGTTGGGGGGGGTGACGGGCCGGATGCAGGAAGTGTCGAATGCGGCGTTCGAGGCCAGCAAGTTGGCCGTGATGAACGTCGCGCTGCCTTTGTCGGGAGTCATGGCGCTCTGGCTTGGCCTGATGAAGCTGGCGGAAAAATCCGGGCTTGTGGAGATCCTTTCCCGCGCGTTGAGGCCGGTGCTGAAGTGGCTTTTCCCGGACGTGCCCGCGACGCATCCCGCGATGGGGGCGATGGTGATGAACATTGCCGCGAACATGCTCGGTCTGAGCAACGCGGCCACGCCGCTCGGGCTTCGGGCCATGCAGGATCTGGAAAAGCTGAACACGCGCCCGGGCACGGCGACGAACGCGATGTGCACATTTCTTGCCATCAATACGAGCTCCGTCCAGTTGATCCCGGCGACGACGATCGCGATCCTCGCGGCGGCGGGAGCAAGGAACCCGACGCAGATCATCGGCACCGCCTTCTTTGCCTCCTGCTGCTCGGTCACGGCCGGCATTCTGGCGGTGAAGCTGTTGGAAAAGCTCCCGATGTTTCGCCTTCCCCCCGGCGGGCTCGCGCCCGCGCCGGAAATCCGCGAAAACGAAGCGCGCCGCGCGCCCGGTCTTGTCCGTTGGGGAACCCTGGCGCTGCTGGTGTTTGCGGCGAGCTTTGTTTATTTCGGCTGGAGGCACGCCTTGCTTCCGGAGATGCTTGCGCGCACGCCGCTGGTCCGATTCGTGGAGACGGTTTCGTATCTGGCCATTCCATTTCTTGTCGCCTTTTTCCCGCTCTACGCGGCGCTTTGCCGGGTGAAGGTTTATGAGGAATTTGTGGAGGGAGCCAAAGAGGGGTTCCAGGTTGCGATCAGGATCATTCCCTATCTCGTGGCGATCATCGCGGCGGTGGCCATGTTCCGTGCCGCGGGGGGGATCGCCCTCATCACACGGGCCGTCGGGCCGGTGCTCGCCGCGGTCTCCTTCCCGCCGGATCTGCTCCCCCTCGCTCTCATGCGGCCATTAAGCGGGAGCGGAGCGACAGGACTCTTTGCCGAACTGGTGAAAAGCCAGGGTCCCGACAGCCTGATTGCGCAGATGGGCGCGACGATCATGGGGGGGACGGAGACGACGTTTTATGTGCTCGCCGTCTATTTCGGCTCGGTCGGCATCCGGCGCACCCGCCACGCGGTTCCTGCGGGACTCTGCGCCGACCTCGCCGGCGTCACCGCCTCGGTGATCATCTGCAACATGGTTTTCGGACGCTGAGATGGCTGAAACCTTCCGGCTCCTGCAGATCGTCCTGCCCGTCTTTCTCGTGATGGGCGCGGGCTATGCGATGCGGCGGACGCGGATTCTTACCGGGGAGGCGGACCAGTCGCTCCTCGGCGTCCTGATCAAACTGTTCATCCCGTGTCTCGCTTTGGATGTGATCATCGGAAATGAGGCGCTCGTCCGGCCGGCAAACCTTTTTCTGCCCCCGTTGGCCGGGTTTGCTTCCGTCGCCGCGGGGCTGGGGCTCTCGCTGCTCGCGGCAAAATTATTTTTGAAAGGCGATTCGGTGAAGCGGACGTTCGCGTGCACGACCGGCCTTCAGAACTACGGCTACATCCCACTGCCGTTGTGCCTGGCGCTTTTCGACCGCGAGGTTGTCGGCGTGCTCTTCGCCTTCAACCTCGGCGTGGAGGTCGCCATGTGGACCATCGCGGTGGCGGTGATTTCGGGCAGGCAGGCGGACCGGCGTTGGTGGGAGCCGCTCTGGAATCCGCCGATTATCGCGGTCGTCGCGGCGATCATTCTCAACCTGACCGGAGCTGGAAACTGGATTCCGGGGTCCGTGGGAACGGCCTGGCACATGCTCGGGCTCTGCGCGGTTCCCCTCGGACTGCTCCTGAGCGGAGCACTGCTGGCCGACCATGCCAGGCCGCATGTGCTGCGTTCCGGATGGAAGGCCACCGGCCTCGCGATCGGTTTGAGGCTGGGTGTGCTGCCCGCCGTCCTCCTGGCCTTCGCCCTTGTGCTTCCAGCAGACCACGCACTCCGCTCGGTCCTGGTCGTGCAAGCCGCCATGCCGTCCGCCGTTTTTCCGATCGTGCTCGCAAAAATCCACCGGGGAGACATCCCGACGGCGATCCGGATTGTCATGGGCACGTCGCTCTTCGGGCTGGTCACGATCCCGCTCTGGCTGGCACTGGGACTGCGGATGATTCCGTGAGAAGACAACTGCCAAGAGCCGGACGATCTGGTCCGCCTCGGGCGCGACTGCGAGAGGCTCGCCCTCGCACGAGGGGTGCGCTTCCATGTCGAGGACCGGGTGCTCGTCCACGGCACGCGGGCGATCGTTTTCCGGGATTGATCCCCGAGCTACTGGGTTCCCTGCATCATCGAACCCATCGCCCCCGAGCCCTCCCATTTTTCCGGACGGTTCCAAGGGATGTTGCCGCCGGCATGCTGGGATTCCGGAGCTCCCTCCGACGCGCAGCCGGAAACGGCAGCCATGACGAAAGCCAGGAGAAGGCTACTCAGCAGTCGCTTGATAAATGACATTGTCACCGGGCTGGATGTTGACCCCGCTGGGGACACTCTTGGCGACGATATCGGCGATGGAGGTCGAGGGCTCGACCGACGTGACGCGCACTTTGCCGACGAGCTGGTTGCCGCGCTTGATGAGCATCTCGGCATTCCCGACCACTCCGTTGCGGTCGCCCAGGTTGAGCACCACAAAATTCCATGCCTGGTTGACCGCGAGAATCCTGCCCTCGAGGCCGTTGCGCATTTTGAGCGCCGTGCGGTCGTTGTCTTTTTTGCGGAGATCCGCGAGCTGGGTGCGGGAGGCGTCCAGATCGCCCTGCAATTTGGTGATGAGTGCCTCTTTTTCCGCAATCACCACAGGATCGACAGCGGGCCCGGCGGGGGCCGCGGGCGTCGTCTCGCTCAGGGTTTTAATCTGGGCCTCTTTCGCCTGGATGTCGGCGGTGAGCTTGGTGATTTCGGAATCTTTCGTCCCGACTTGTGCGGTGAGGTCCGCGACTTGGGTTTTGTTCTTCTCGGCGTCGGCCTTGACGCTTTCCAGTTGAGCCGTTGCCTGATCCTTCTCGGCGGTCAGTTTTGTCAGAGTGTCTTTTGCTTCCTTGAGGTTTTTCTGGGCCTGCTCGGCGGCGGCAACTTTATCCTTGGTCTCTTGTTGCGTGGAAACGAGCGAATCCCTGGCGCTGGACAGCTTGTTTTTGTTGCCAAATCCAATGGCCGTCGCAGCAAGCGTGACGGCTATGGAAGCGTAGAGGAGAACTTTACCCATGGCAGATAGAATTTTTGTTAGGAAGCGAGGATGTGAATAACTAACGGGGGGCTCCCCTGCAAGCCCAAATGCAACAAATTCGCGGATTTTCTGTTGCGCATGGGCGGCCCCGATTTATATATTGCCCCCGCCAGAGACTATGGACTGGGGACGGACGAACCCCGCCAGGGCAGGAATGCAGCAACGGCACTCCGCTTCCCATTGCCGTAGTTCTCTGGTCTTTTTCCCTTCCTTGACTCGACGTTCCGGTCCGTTATTCTGACCGCAACCATGTGGAAAGGCCGATTCAAGCATGAGGGGTCGGACCTCCTCAAATCCTACGGGCAATCCGTCACGACCGATTGGAGGCTCTACCGCGAAGACATCCGCGGAAGCCTCGCCCATGCCCGCGCGCTGACGAAGGCCGGGATCCTGACCCCGGAGGAATTCGAGCAAATCACATCCGGGCTGAAAGCCATCGAGGGGGAGATTTCCTCCGGGGCTTTCGCTTTCAGCGAAGATTTCGAAGACGTGCACATGAACATCGAGGCCGAACTGACGAAGCGGATCGGCGCGGCGGGAGGGAAGCTCCACACGGCCCGCAGCCGCAACGACCAGGTTGCGCTGGGATTCCGTCTTCACCTTCTCGGAGCCTGCGGGGAAATTCGCGGGGGAATCCGCGGGCTCCAATTGGCGCTGACCGGTCTGGCGGGCAGGCATCCGGCGGCCGTGATGCCGGGATACACGCATTTGCAGCGCGCGCAACCGGTCCTCTTCGCGCACCATCTGCTGGCTTATGTCGAGATGCTCGACCGGGATGCCGGCCGGGTGGCGGACTGCGCGAAGCGGATGGATTCGATGCCGCTCGGCTCTGGCGCGATCGCCGGGTCGACGCTCATCCTGGATCGCGAGGCGATCGCCTCGGAACTCGGATTTTCAAAAGTCACGACGAACAGCATGGACGCTGTCGCGGACCGGGATTTTGCCTGCGAGCTGCTCGCCGTGCTGGCGATCCTCGGCATGCACATCTCGCGGCTCAGCGAGGACATCATTCTTTGGGCGTCCGCGGAGTTCGGGTTCATCGAGCTGAGCGACCGTCACACGACCGGATCGAGCCTGATGCCGCAAAAGAAGAATCCGGACATTGCGGAACTTGCGCGCGGGAAAACCGGTCGTCTTTACGGGAATCTCATCGCTCTCCTCACGACGATGAAAGGTCTGCCTCTCACTTATAACCGTGACATGCAGGAGGACAAGGAGGGGGTCTTTGATTCCGTGGACACCGTGCGGGCCACGCTCGCCATCTTTGCGGAGATGATCGCCGCCGCACGGTTCCGGGAGGACCGGGCGAGGGCGGCGGCGGCAGACCCGTTGCTTCTTGCCACCGATCTCGCCGATCGCCTGGTCGCGGGCGGAGTCCCGTTCCGGCAGGCGCACGAGATCATCGGAAAGCTCGTCGCCCGCGCGCAGGAGCTTGGCACTCCGCTCGACAAGCTCGACCCCGCGGAATTCCTTGCGGCATCCCCGCTGCTGACGCCGGAAGTGGTTTCGGAAAACTTCGACATCGCCGCCGCGATGGCCGCGCGCCGGGCGACCGGCGCCCCCTCGCCGGAAAACGTCGCCCGCGAGCTCGCCCGCTGGGCCGACCGCCTCGGCCGATGAAAGCGGCGGACCTTTGCGAATGAGCCTGAAACGGTTTTTTGATTTCCGCGAGACGCGCGACGAGGCGAAGCCGTTTCTGGCGCATCTTGAGGACTTGCGCACGATGCTGATCAAGGCCGCGATCGTGCTCACTGTCGCGATGACGCTCTGTTTCGTTTTTCGCAGCGAGCTGGCGGCCCTTGTCCAGCGCCCGCTGATCGCCGTGGATCCCGAGCGCGCCGCCAACCTCCAGTCGCTCGGAGTCGCCGACTCGTTCACAATCTCGATCAACCTGGCGTTTTATGGAGGGGTCATCCTTTCCTTTCCGTTCCTGTTGCTCTTTCTCGCGGAGTTCGTCCTTCCGGCGCTGACCCCCCTGGAGAAGCGGATGCTCTACCCGGCGTCCGCCGTCGGGTTCGGGCTGTTCCTCGCGGGGGTGACGTTCAGCTATTTCGTCGTCCTCCCGCAAACCCTCCAATTCTTTTTCGCCGATGCCCAGACGATGCACTGGAAACCGACCTGGACGGTGCGCGAATACTACTCGTTCACGACCCAGTTTGTGATCTCCTTCGGATTCGCGTTCGAGCTGCCGATGGCGGTTCTCCTGCTCGTGAAGCTGGGGATCGTGGACTACGCCCTGCTCCGCCGCACACGCACGTTCGCGCTCGTCATCATCTTGATTTTGGCCGCGGTCATCACCCCGACGTCCGACGTTCTCACGCTCGTGCTCATGGCCGCCCCCATGTATGCCCTCTACGAAATCTGCATCGCGATTTCCTGGTTTATGGGAAGGCACAGGGGCGGGTAGCTGCGGGCGTCTTTCCTCCAACCAGTCCGCAATATCCGCGAGAACCCGATCGCGGCCGTGGTCGTGCCACAGCAAATGGCAGGACTCCTCGTAAACCTTCAGGACTTTGACTGCGATCATCGTTTGGATTGACCGGCAAAGCGGCTGTGAACAACCTGTGAACTTCTTCCGTGTCCCGTAAAATCCCCGAAGCGATCATCGTGGTCTCCGATGCGCGATTCGCCGCATTTTTCCAGCAATCCGGAGCTTCTCATCGCGTGGAACAGGCTTGGACAAAGCGAGGAACAGGTGATCTTCCCCGCGGAGGGTGATTGCAAGCGGATTTTCAGGCTGCGGGCCGGGCGGGATGACCCGGCCCGCCCTGTGAATAAAAGCCCTGGCAGCGGAGTCATGTCTTCACGGCCGCGCGGTGAAGCAGGCGTTGGAGGCGCTTCATGGCCGCCGGGTCGGTGATCTTCTGTCCGTCTTTGCTGTGGATGTAAAACGAGTCCATCGCCACATCCATCTCGGTGGTGATGCGCGAGAGTTCGATGATCACGCCGGCGGTTCCCATCGCCCGCAAAAGATCGTACAGCAATCCGAGGCGGTCGGGCGTCCGGATGTCCAAAAGCGTGCAGATCGGGTGCGAGGAATTGTCCATATGGATCCGCGTGGGCAGCTCGAACTCCTGGGAGATCCGGTAGCTTCGCAGCCGGGTTTCTTTGCTGATGAGCGGAGTGAAATCAAAATCCTCGACGGCAAGCGACTCGGCCAGGCAGGTCTCGACGCGCGCGATATCCCTCGGGTTGGTTACCGGCTCGTGGCGGGTGCTGGCGACGCGGAAAATGTCGAGCATGAGGCTGTCGCTCCGCGTGAAAATATCCGCGCTCAGGATGTTGACCTGGGCGGAGAGGAAGGCGCCGGCGATCCGTTCGAGAAGGCGCGGGCGGTCCCATCCGCAAACCCAGACCTCGCTGTGGCCCTGCTCGGGGCGCGGGGTCCAATGGAAAACCGGCGCGAGGGACAGGGCGGCGTCCCTGTGCTGGTTCTCGAAAAACGCGCGGAAGAGCCGGAGGTGGGCGGCGATGTCCTCGGGCCCGAACATCTGGAAATACCGCTCCGGCATGAAGTGAAAGTGGGCCGCCGCCTCGTCGGCAAAGTCGCGTCCGAGTTTGCGGAGGACGTTCTGGTGCTGTTCATCAAGGTGTCGGCGGATTTCTTTGGCGGCGACGGGGCCGCCCTCGAGATACTGGACGGTCCGGCGGTAAAGGGTCCAGACGAGAACCTCTTTCCAGTCCGACCAGTTCTGGTCGCTGGTTCCCATGCCGTCGGCGAGGGTGATGAGCATGAGCGTGTCGAGGTTCGGGCGGTTGACGACGACGCGCGCGAATTCCTCGATTGTCGCCGGGTCCTCTAGGTTGCGCGTCTGCGCCATTTTCGAGAGGGCGTAGTGCGAGTCCACCAGGGTGATGAGCATCCGCCGCCGTTCGGGCGGGAGCTGGAGCCGCCGCGTGACCCGGTGTGCGAGCAGGGCGCCTGCCTCCTCGTGGTTGCGCTCGTTGGCGGCCTTGCCCGTGTCGTGCAGGAGCAGCGCGAGGTAGAGGATCGCCGGATCCTCGAGTTTTTGAAAAATTTCCCGGTAGCCGCCCAGTTTTTCGGAGTCCGCAAAAAGCGTCGCGTCGAGTTTCTCGATGCAGACCAGCGTGTGTTCGTCGGCGGTATAGCGGTGGTAGAACTCGTGCTGGACCAGGCAGTCGAGCGCGCCGAACTCCGGCATGTA
>JBAXTX010000126.1:0-7776 GCA_037129975.1 Verrucomicrobiia bacterium
CCTTCGGAGTGGACGACCTCCACGGCACGGTCATCGAAGAAAAGATTTTTCACATGGCCGGAGCCACCACTCCCCGGAAGCAAACCACGGCGAGCCTCGAAAAGGCGATCCGCGGGGCCGGGCGTGTGCCCATGCAGCGCGACAGTTTTTACCGGCGGATCGAACTTTCCGCATGAGCCTTCCCCGCCTCGGCTGCGTGCCCTACCTCAACGCGCGCCCGCTTCTTCACGGCCTCGTGGCCGAGCTGGCGACCCCCGCCGTCCTTTCCGAACGCTTTGCCGCGGGCTGCTACGACGCGGCCCTTCTGCCGGTTTACGAGACTCTCCGGCTTCCGCAACCGCGCATCGTTGATGGCTTCGGAATCGGATCGTTCGGACCCGTGCAGAGCGTTGTCGTCGTCCACCGCCAGCCGCTCGATCAGGTCCCCGAGATCGTCCTCGATCCGGCTTCGCGAACCTCTTCCCACCTCCTCCGCGTGCTCCTCGCCAAGCGGCTCCGGATTTCTCCACCCCTCGTCGAGAAGTCCGCCAACCCGCACGCCGCACGGCTGATCATCGGCGACCCGGCCATGGAGTTCCAGCGCGGCATGGACGCGACGTGGCGGGTTCTCGATCTCGGCCGGGCCTGGCACGACTGGACCGGCCTTCCGTTCGTCTTCGCGGTCTGGACGCTTGCGGAAAATGCCCCGCCGCAAACCGCGAACCTCCTCCGCGAAGCCGCCCGCGCGGGCTTCAACGCCCGCCGGGAAATCGCCGCCCGCGAACCCGACCCCGCCGCCGCGCTCGACTACCTCACCCGCTCGATCCGCTACCCCATCGGCGAACCCGAAAAACTCGCGATCCGGAAATTCGGCGGGCTTCTCGTCTCCTGCCGCCTGCTGCCCGCCACAGTTTCGGAACCGGTTTTTGTCTGAGCCCGCGGACAAATCCCGGGCGGCTCATTTGGTGGAGTCGTTTGTGGAATCCGAACCCCGGGCGACATGAAGGCCGACGAGCCGCGCGATCTGAACCATGAGGAGGATCTGGCCGATGACGGCGACGAGAACCGCGGCGCTGCGGGCGACGGCATTGGCAGGCAGAACATCGCCATAGCCCACGGTGGTCAGCGTCACGAAGCTGAAATAGAGCAGCCATCCGGGGTCGTGAATGAACAGGTTCTGTTCCTGGATGGGGTTCGCGCCGAGGTTGCTGATCAGAAAACTTCCCGGTGCCAGGTATTCGATCAGGACAAAGATGAACCCGGCGAGAACCCCGAAAAGAAGATACACGCAAACGGCACCGCAAAGGATGTCGCTTGTGACTTCCCGGGAGTGAAAGACCGCCCGCTCAACAACAATGAGCACATAGCCAAGAAAAAGAATTTGCGCGACGATCTGGGCCAGCGCCATGGCGTGGTGGGTGATGAGGCTTCCGAAAGTGAGCAGGAGGATAAGCGCCGCTCCCGCGACCATGTGGGAGGCATGGTGCCGGGCGCCCTTCCACAGAGCCAGAAGGGAAGCCACCGTGACCAGAAGACTCAGGGGCGCGATCGCCGCGATGCCGCGGAAGTCCGGCATCAGATTCGTGAGCAGAGAGGTGCAGGGAGCGAGCGCCAACATCAAAAAAAGCGCCACAAGAAGCACGCCGAACGGATGCCGCCCGATCGTGTCCCCGAACCGTTCTCTCCCCGAATGTGACATGGGAAGATCCTGCCACTTCCCCGCGGAATTGAAAAGCCGATTGCACGGGCGCGGGAATTGCAGGATATTCCCGTGCTTCATGACAATTTTGGAAAACGAAACCCTTCTCCGGTCTTGAGGATCGCGGACACCGGATTTGCGGCGATTGATTTCGAGAGTGCGGGATCGGCTCCCGGCTGCACGGATGAACCGGTTCAGATCGCGGCGGTCCACCTCGACGGCCAGGCCATCCACCGCAGGCTGAATTCGTTTGTCCACCCCACAGCTCCCGTCACGTGGGCGGCCAGAAAGGTTCACGGGATCAGCGACAAAATGCTGGAGGGCTCCCCGCGCCTGCTCGATCTCTGGCCCGGAGTCAAGGCGGCCATGCAAAACCGCTGGATCGTGGCCCATGGCGCGTCAACCGAGAAACGCTTCCTGCGAGTGTTTCCGTTCCATTCCTTCGGCCCGTGGGTGGACACGCTTGTTCTGGCGCGGGCGGCTTATCCCGGCCTCGCCTCGCATGCGCTCGGAGATATCATCCGGGCTCTGGGATTGGACCGGGAGCCGGAAATCGCTTCGGCGGGATTCCGATGGCACGACGCAGAGTGCGACGCCCTCGCCTCGCTGGTGCTTCTGCGGCACCTGATCTCCATCTGCGGACTCGGCGATTCCGACGCGGAAATCCTGATCCGCCCGGACCTCAGCGGATATTTCTCCGCGCGCAGAGAACGATTTCGGACGGGGTGATGACGGCGTCCATGCGCGCATCGTGCGGCTCGTGTGGAACTGCGGGCGCCAACTGGTCATCGAAACAAACCCCGGCCACAAGCCCGGTCGCGGAAGCCAGGAAACGATCATAGTATCCGCGCCCGCGTCCGAGCCGGCGGCCTTCCCGATCAAACGCCATTCCGGGAACAAGGATCAAATCGAATGAAATCCCGGCGGGCGGCGCGGTCTGGCGGGGTTCAAGAATCCCGAATCTTCCGGGCACAAGTTCCTCGCGGCAGGTGACCCAGTGGAGCGAAAACCCATCGCCCTCCACGCGCGGCAGGGCGACCCGTTTGCCTTCCGGCCAGGGATTCAGGACATCCGGTTCGTCCGACAATGCACAGAACGCGCCGAGTCTGGAAGCCGATTGCCAGACCGTCCACCCCCGAAGGCGAGTTGCAACCCCGGCGGACAGGGCGAGGGGGTCCGTGCGGATTTGCGCGCCGGCCAGGATTTTTTTGCGCAGAGAGTCTTTTTCAGCATTCCTCATCGTGCCCCGGTCATCTTGTCTGTAATGTTTTTATTCCTGGAGAAATGTCAAGAAATGCGGCCGACGGAAATGCGGCGGACATGAAAATATTTGACTTTGAAAATACGTTCCGGGTAAGTTGCTTCCCCCATGACATTGCAGCGTTTCCTTCGCGATGAGCAGTCCCGTGCGTAGCACCGCATGGAGTTGAGTTTTATGTTTCAACCAAAAGACAAATTGACTTTCCGCTGGACTCTGGATGCGGGCCGGTTTATTTACGGGGCCGAGCTGGTGACGACGCGCGGGATTCCCGAACCCGACCAACGCCCCAAGCTCGTTGAGTTGGGCGAGGTGCTGGCGGCTGATCCGCGGATCGGGTGGATCTCGATCACTGATAATCCCGGCGGCAATCCGATGCTGCCGGCGGATTGGCTCGCCAATATTCTCAAGCCCACCGGAAAAGAACTGGTCATCCACCTCACCTGCAAAGATCTCAACCGAAACGGCCTCGAGTCCGCCGCCTGGCGCTATGCGGCGCAGGGGTTTGACAACATCCTGGCACTGACCGGGGACTATCCGGTGGCGGGATTCCAGGGACGTGCGATGCCGGTGTTTGATCTGGATTCCGTGAGCTTGGTTTCCATGCTCCACTCGATGAACGAGGGGCTGGAAGTCTCCCGGCCCAATGGAAAAATGGAGAAGCTGCCCCAGACGAATTTTTTCATCGGCTGTGCGGTGTCGCCCTTCAAGCGGCAGGAACGGGAGCTGATGCCGCAGTATTTCAAGCTGGCCCGCAAAATCCAGTGCGGAGCGCAATGGGTCGTGCCGCAACTCGGCTACGACATGCGGAAATTTCACGAGATCAAATTGTTTTTGGACTGGGCGAACCTCTCAAGACCCGTCATCGGCAATGTGTATGTGCTGAACAAGATGGTGGCCGGGCTGTTTCACAAAAACAAAATTCCCGGTTGCGTGGTGAGCGATGCGCTCTACGCGCAGGTGGAGAAATACGCCGCGGGCCCGGACAAGGGACGGGCATTTTTCACGGAACTGGCGGCCAAACAACTGGCGGTGTTCAAGGGGTTGCGCTTTGCCGGCGGGTATCTGGGCGGCGTGCACAAGGCGGAGTCGTTCGCGCAGATCATCGATCTGGCCGAAAGTTTCGGCGCGGATGACTGGAAGGAATTCGCCAGGGAAATCCAGTTTCCGAAAGCCGATGAGTTTTACCTTTTTGAGCGGGATCCGCAAACCGGCCTCGGTGCTGACGGGCAGATCAACCGCGCCTATTTGCAATCGCTGCAAGCACCGCCCCGGGCCGCCGATGTGACTTGGAACTACCGGTTGACGCGCATGGTTCACTCGCTGGCGTTCACTCCGGGCAAGAAGTTGTTTCCGTTGTTGCAGAAGATTTACGGCGGCTTGGAACACGGCGACCGCAAGCAGACGTTGAAGACGCTGCACGGGGTCGAGCATCTTTCCAAGACGCTGATGTATGGCTGCCAGGATTGCGGCGATTGTTCCCTGCCGGACACCGGCTATCTCTGCCCGCGCGCTTCCTGTTCCAAAATCGCGCGCAACGGCCCGTGCGGCGGCTCCTGCGAAGGCCGTTGCGAATTGAATGACAAGGATTGCCTCTGGGCGCGCGCCTATGACCGGCTGAAATATTACGGCGAATCCCAGCAGATGCTCGACGGCCCGGCGGTCTTCGCCAACCCCGCTCTGGGCCACACCTCCGCCTGGGCCAACAACTTTCTCGGCCGCGACCATCATCATGTCGCCGTTCCCGCCAAGCCGGCACCGGAAACGAACGGCGCCCCGGCGGAACAGAAAAAAAGTTGATGACGAAAGCCTTTCGTTAAACCTGAAACATTCCCAACAAATATGCCCATCCCAAATCTGACCATCATCGGCGAATCGATCAACGATTCGGTTCCGTCCACCCATAAATTTTTCGAGGAGAATGACATTGCCAGCTTGAAAGAACTGGCCGTCTCCCAGGACATCGGCGGTGCCGGTTATATTGACGTCAACGTCGGCCCACGCTCCGGTGATTTTCTGGCGGAGATGGTTCGGCAGGTTCAAAGCGTTACCACCAAGCCGCTTTCCATTGACACGCCCGATCCGGCCATGGCCGAGACCGGACTCAAGGCCTACGACCGCGCCAGGGCGGGCGGGCGGATCCCGGTTCTCAACTCCATTTCTCCGTTGCGGACGGAAATGTTCGGGCTCACCCGGATCATGCCGTTTATGCCGATCCTGCTTGCTTCCGAAAGTTTGGAAAACGGAGTCGGCAAACCCAATCATACCGCCGGGGAAGTTTACCAGACCGCCAAGGAGCTTGTGGCGGAAGCCGGGAGACACGGGATTCCGGTGGACCAGTGCATCATTGATCCCGCCATCGCCCCGATCGGCGCCGACTCCGAGGGCCGGTTTCGGTGCCTCATGGGGGCCATTCGCCTGATCCACGCCGACCCGGATCTCAAGGGCGTCCACATGTCGGTGGGCTTGAGCAATTTCAGCGTCATGCTTCCTCCAAAGCGCGCCGACGGCTCGCCCACCAAGGGGCCGTTGGAAAGCGCTTTTCTGACTCTCTCGGTTCCGCTTGGAATGGATCACGTCATCGGCTCCGTGAAGCGCAAATATGAATTGCTGCCGCCCGACCACCCGGCCATGCTCTGCCTGAACGACTGCCTGAAACTCGAGGGATACGACGTTATCATGCGCGTGCAGGAATACTACGCCGAGTAACCCTCTCACCCTTTACCTCCTACAAAACATGACAAAAAAAACCGTTCTTTCCGACATCGAAATCGCCCGCGCCGCCAAAATCAAACGCATCGGGGAAATCGCCGCAAAGCTGAACATTCCCGAAGAAGACCTCGATCAATACGGCCACTACAAAGCCAAAGTCTCGCTCGACTACTTCCATTCCCTCGACAGCGCCCCGGCGGGAAAACTCATCCTCGTTACCGCCATCAGCCCGACCCCGGCCGGCGAAGGCAAAACGACCACGACCGTTGGACTCGGCGATGCCCTCAACCGCATCGGCAAACGGGCTGTCATCTGCCTGCGCGAGCCCTCGCTTGGCCCGTGTTTCGGCGTCAAGGGTGGCGCGGCCGGCGGCGGCTACGCGCAGGTGATCCCGATGGAGGACATCAACCTCCATTTCACCGGCGACTTCCACGCCATCGGCACCGCGCACAACCTGCTCGCGGCGATGCTCGACAATCATCTCAAGCAAGGCAACGCGCTGAATATCGACGTCAACCGCGTCCTCTGGCGCCGCGTCGTGGATATGAACGACCGCGCCCTGCGCTCCGTCGTGCTCGGCCTCGGCGGCACCGCCAACGGCATCCCGCGCGAATCCGGCTACGACATCACCGTCGCATCCGAAGTCATGGCGATCTTTTGTCTTTCCGAGTCGCTCAAGGAACTCCGGGAGCGCCTCGGCAAGATCGTCGTTGCCTACACCCGCGATAAAAAGCCTGTCACGGCAGCCGACCTCAAGGCCCACGGCGCGATGACCGTCCTCCTCAAGGATGCGCTGAAACCCAACCTCGTCCAGACCTTGGAAAACAATCCCGCGTTTGTTCACGGCGGCCCCTTTGCCAACATCGCGCATGGCTGCAACAGTGTCCTCGCGACCAAGCTCTCGATGCGCCTCGCCGATTACACCGTTACCGAAGCCGGTTTCGGCGCCGACCTCGGTGCGGAGAAGTTCCTCAACATCAAGTGCCGCAAAGCCGGCATCCAACCCAGCGCCATCGTCATCGTCGCCACCGTTCGCGCGCTCAAAATGCACGGCGGAGTCACGAAAGCCGACCTCGGAAAACCCGACCCGGCGGCAGTCGAAAAAGGCATCGTCAACCTGGAGAAGCACCTCGAGAACATCCGCATGTTCAACCTCCCGGCTGTTGTCGCGATCAACCATTTCACCAGCGACACGGACGAGGAAGTCGCCGTCATCGAGAATCGCTGCAAAGCCCTCGGCGTCCAAGCCGTCAAGGCCGACCACTGGGCGCGCGGCGGAGCCGGCGCCGAAAACCTCGCCCGCGCTGTTGTCGAGCTGGCCGAGCGCCCCCGCACGAACGACTTCCAATTCCTTTACGCCGACGAGATGAGCCTCTGGAACAAGGTTCGCGCCATCGCGCAAAACATCTACGGCGCGGACAACATCATGGCCGATGTCAAAGTCCGGCAGAAGTTCAAAGACATCGAGGCCGCCGGGCACGGGAACCTGCCGGTGTGCATGGCGAAGACGCAATATTCCCTCTCCACCGACCCGGCCCTGCTGGGGCGCCCGAAAAACTTCGACGCCCCGATCCGCGACGTGAAACTCAGCGCGGGAGCCGGCTTCGTGGTCGTTTTGCTCGGGGACATCATGACGATGCCGGGACTGCCGAAAGTTCCGGCCGCAGAAGTCATCGATCTCAACGAAGCCGGCGAAATCGTCGGGTTGTTCTAAATGCCGGCGGCCGCAAACCGCTGGCTGATTGCCGGCATGGGCACGCTGCTCCAGTTGTGCCTCGGGTCGGTCTATGCCTGGAGTTATTTCCAGAAGCCGCTCGTGGACGCTTACGGCTGGAGCAACACGCAGGTCGCGTGGACATTTAGTTTCGCCATCGGGTTTCTTGGTGTGGCGGCGGCGGTCGGCGGCGTCCTGCTGCCGCGGTTCGGCCCGCGCAAACTCGCTGTCACCGGCAGCCTGCTCTATGGGCTCGGCTATTTGCTGGCGGCGGTGGCGCTGCAATGGAAATCGCTGCCGCTCCTGTGGCTCGGCTACGGCGTCGTGGGCGGCATCGGCCTGGGCCTCGGCTACGTCACCCCGGTTGCGACCGCCGCAAAATGGTTTCCCGACAAGAAAGGCCTGGTTACCGGC
>JBAXTX010000127.1:0-7700 GCA_037129975.1 Verrucomicrobiia bacterium
CCATGCTCGGAGAGCAGCAAGCGCACTTGCGCGATCTCCGCTTCGCCGATGAATCGGCCTTGAATGATGCCAGGTTCGAACACAACCCGGATCATGCAGGAGAAAAAAACAGGAGTCCCGAAAAAAATGAAAATATTTTCGCCGCGGGAGATTCCCCTTGCGCCCCCGCTCTGCCTCCGCCACCATGCCGTTCAGGTCAAACGACCTGAACAGTTACGAATTGTTGACAAAGAATGCGGAACAATCAAGGCATTGTTGAGGTAACGAATGAAACGAGAACTTATAAAACGGTTAATTGCAGGGGAATCAGTTGAGCGTTGTGGCTTTTGGACTGGCAAGCCGCATGTGGATGCCTGGCCCGGATTGCACCGGTATTTCGGCACGGGTACGGTGCCGGAGTTTCGACGCAAGATCGGGGATGATCTCGTGTGGATCAAGCCTGACTCTTATGGCGATGGTTATCGGGATCCTGCAGGTCGGCAGATGTTCGACTCGGGACTGGATCGGGAGAAACATGCCCATCCGCCACTGGCTGACTGCGAGACCGTTGCAGAGGTCGAGAAGTATCCATGGCCGAATCCCGATTACCTGAACTTTGATTCCTGCATCAATGATTTGAGGAATGCGGGAGACCTGTACCGGATGAGCGGATTCTGGACATGCTTTTTCCACAACGTCTCGGACTTGTTCGGGATGGAAGAGTACCTGACGAAGATGTACACGCATCCGGAAGTGGTCGAAGCGGTGACGGACCGGGTCTGCCAATTCTACCGCGATGCCAATGAACGCTTCTTTCTGGCGGCAGGGGACCTGGTGGATGGGTTCTTTTTGGGCAATGACTTCGGGACGCAATTGAGCCTGATTTGCGGGCCGGAGCAGTTTGACCAATTCATGCTGCCCTGGTTCCGGCGGTTCACTGAGCAGGGGCACCGTCACGGTTATCAGGTAATCCTGCATTCCTGCGGTTCGATCCACAAGGTTATTCCGCGGTTGATCGATGCAGGGGTGGACTGCCTGCATCCATTGCAGGCATTGGCGACCGACATGGATGCAGGGACACTTGCTAGGGAGTTCAAGGGCAAGATAGCTTTTATGGGCGGGATAGACGCGCAGGATTTAATGACGAACGGGACGCCGGAACAGATTAAGGCTGAGGTCAGGCGGGTGAAGCAGTTGCTGGGCCCCAACCTGATTATAAGCCCGAGCCACGAGGCCATCTTGCCCAACGTATCACCGGCGAACGTGGCGGCACTTGCCGAAGCGGCACATGAGTTGGAATAAAGGTGTGAAAAGACAAGTGGGGTTGATGATGTGTTTTTGTTGGACTATGGTTGCTCGCGTAATCGAATCTGATGGATGTTTTTAAAAACGAAGAGGAAATGCACACTGATTGCTGCACGGTGATTGGTGGTGAATCGGCGGAATTAAAACTATAAACAATTCCTTCGGCGTCAGTGAAGGAAATGTAGTGCCAACGATTTTTTTGCCCCCCACTTAACCTGCCGACCATCAGCTTCTCAGTTTTTCAAACTGTAGAAGATGGGCCAAGCTTGATTAGATCACAAACATGCCAGCGCCACACGCCGCCCACAGTGGATCGCCGGTGACCTCCACGTTAGCCAGGAAAAATATCGCCACATGCGACTGTGCATGGTAGCGGTTTTTCATGACAGACAAGCGTTTTACGATTGGCAGACAGCCGGTGGCACAGACGACGTGATGCGTTTTGTCGCCTGCCTTGAGCGTGCTGATATTCCGTGGTGCGCGATTGGCGGGATTGCTGTCAATCATTGGGCCGAAGAGCCGGTGGTTACACGCGATGTGGATTTTGTCGTGGCAGTCGAGGCAATCGATAAAACGGTTCGTTTACTCGAGGCAGATGGTTTTATAACGACTCGATTTGAGTGGTCCATCAACTTCAAAGGGAGCGCTCGTGTCAGCATTCAACTCAGCACAGAAGAATTATATTATTCTTTCCCCTCTCGGTCTGTTCCTGCTGATGTTCATGGAATCCTTCTGCGCGTAGCCTGCCTTGAGGATACTTTGACTGGTAAGATTGCGGCGTGGCGTGCCCCCCGTCGTCAAAGCAAGCGAGTAAAGGATCTTGGAGATATTATTCGACTCATCGAAGCTCATTCTCATCTTTGGAATGACCTTCCAGTTGAGTTGAAGGAGCAAATTGAAAAACCAGAAATCGGCTAACCATGCCGTCCCGCAAGCAGGGGGTCCTTTGGATTATAGAAATCAAGCAATTTTCATCACGGTTGAAGTTTTTGATCCGCTTCCCTTTGGCTGCCCGACATGCCAATGTTCGCAGCTTAACGTGCCCTCCGATTCAAACCCCAATTGCCCCGGCCAGCCAGCGCGTCCTGCCCGTCTCCGCGATTCACCAAGTGATGAATCGCCCCCGCAAACTCAATCCGTGGTCATCTTGGCATGAAAATATTTCGGCAAGGACGCCGAAACCCGCACCCGACAGGTGCGCTCCCCGGAACACTCCGCTCTGCGGTTTCTCTGAAGTGTGAGATATGCGGGCGAGAGCGGTTTCACTAAAGTTGTAGCCACGCCCGTGTCGGGCGTGTTGGCAGGGAGCGTGGTGAACCTCAGAGGCGCGCCCGGCACGGACGCGGCGCGCTCTTTTTGATGCGGCCATGTGTGTATTTAAAATGCTCTAATCCAGTACCAGATTGATGGAAGTGTCGCCCCGCAGGGCTTTGGAATAGGGACATGTTTTGTGCGCTTCTTCCATGATGAGTTGACCTAGAACGTGATCGACGCCGGGGAGTTTCGCATGCAGTTCGACCCCCAGTCGGTACCCGCCCTGGTCCTCCTCGACCAGGCGAACCCGCGCCCGCACCGTGGAATTCCTGAGCAGTGTGCCAAGCTTCGCGGCCGCGTTGATCACTGCGCCGTGGTAACAGGCGGAATACGCCCCCGCAAACAGCAGCTCCGGATTCGGGCCGCGTTTCTCAATGCCTTTCTCCAAGGGATTTCCCAACGTGACATTCAGCAGTCCGTCCGGAGACTTCAAGCATCCTGAACGTGCGCCCTGGGAAATCGCTTCCACAACAAACAATGTCTTCATTTCCTGTAAAACGATAAGTCATGTGCAGTCCCTTTCTATGGGGTAAAACCCTACGAGGAACCCGGCGATCCGCGGGGTATGGCTCGTCATCAGGACGATCTCAAACCGTAGAAGCGGCATCTTGCCGCTTGGGGCTTTCCGGCAAGCGGCAAGATGCCGATCAAATTCACCCGATCAGCCACGCAGTCCGGGGGGCGTAATGATTGGGGCGGGATCAGGAGTCTTTGGGCTTGGAATCCCCGGACCCCCGGGCGAGTTTGCGTCCATGGCCGAAGGGACCTCATGCCGGCTCGGAATCAAAGCCGTGCCGAACGCTTCGCGGGATCAGATCGCGGGATGGCTGGGCGACGACTTGAAGGTGCGGGTGCAATCCCCTCCGGAGGACGGGCGTGCCAACAGGCGGATTTGCCATTTCCTCGCCGCACAACTGGATCTGCCGAAGGATGCGGTGTCCGTGGTTTCGGGGCAGACCGGCCCGCGCAAGACGGTCGAGATTCGCGGGCTCTCGCCTGCGGAACTCTGGAAGCGGCTGCCGGAGCGCCGCGCCCCGGGTTAAACCCAATGCTGTTCACTTAAGAAAGGAGCGTGGGCGTCCCGCCCGCAACCGAAAAACAAGCGGGCGGGACGCCCACGCTCCTTTTTGCGACCAAGTGAACAGTATTGGGTTTAATTCACTTGCATATTTCGCGAAAAACGGGAATAGTTCCCGCATGTCCTCCGAATCGGCCAAGAGTCCGCACAAGGTTTTTCGTGCCTTGGCGCACCCGGCGCGTGTCCGGATCGTGCGAGAGTTGAGCGGTGGCGAGAAGTGCGTGTGCGAGCTGGTGGAAGCCTGCGGGCTGGGATGGAGCACGGTTTCCCGTCATCTTTCGGTGCTGCGGGAAGCGGGGGTCATCGCGGACGAGAAGCGCGGGCTCCAGGTTTTTTATCGCCTCACGCTGGCGTGCGTCTCCCGCTTCATCGACTGCCTGGACCACCCGCGCCGCTATCCGGCCCTTCAAAAGTCAGCCTGCTGCCCCTGACCATTTTTTGTTCGCCTGCTTCGCCTTTCCACGAAACATGAAACCGAGAATCGAAAGCCCCGCCGGGAAGAAAGGAAGTTGCTGCTGTGCTGCTCCCGTCCGCTCTGCTGTTCCGGGAAATTCCGGCCGGCTCGTCTTCCGCGTGCCGCTGTGTGCGCTGGGACTGGTGTTCTGGTGGCTGGCCTATCGCAACCTTGCGGCGTTCGCCTCTTGGCTGACTTATTCCATCCTGCCCCTGGAGCGCGGATCGCATCTGGGAGCAAGCGTGGAGTTCTTCGCCTATGAATCGCCGAAGGTTCTGATGCTGCTCGCGCTGATTGTGTTTGGCGTGGGTATTGTGCGCTCGTTTTTCACGCCCGCGCGCACCAGGCGGATTCTCTCGGGCAAAAGCGAATCCGTCGGCAATGTCCTGGCCGCCCTGCTGGGCATCGTGACGCCGTTTTGCTCGTGCTCGGCGGTGCCGTTGTTCATCGGCTTTGTGACGACGGGAGTTCCGCTGGGCGTCACCTTTTCCTTCCTTGTGTCCGCGCCGATGGTGAACGAAGTCGCGCTGGTGCTGCTGTTCGGCATGTTCGGATGGAAGGTTGCGGGCCTCTATCTCGGCACCGGGCTTCTCATCGCCATCGTTTCCGGCTGGGTCATCGGGAAATTGAAGATGGAACGGCATGTCGAGGAGTGGGTTTTTGAGGCTCCCGCTGTTGACGGGGAAGTCGAAGAGTCACTCAACTGGCCGGCCCGCATGCGCGCCGGCGTGGACGCGGTGAAAGACATCGTGGGAAAAGTCTGGCTCTACGTTCTCATGGGAATCGCTGTGGGAGCGGGCATCCACGGCTATGTCCCGGAAAACTTCATGGCATCCATCATGGGCAAAGACGCCTGGTGGTCGGTGCCGGTGGCCGTGGTGCTCGGCGTGCCGATGTATTCCAATGCGGCGGGCATCATCCCGGTTGTTCAGTCCCTTCTCGGCAAGGGTGCCGCGCTGGGAACCGTGCTGGCGTTCATGATGGCTGTCATCGCGCTCTCCCTGCCCGAGGCGATCATTCTCCGCAAGGTGCTCAAGCCCCGTCTCCTCGCCACGTTTTTCGGGATCGTCGCCGTGAGCATCATGGCGGTCGGCTACCTTTTCAATCTGCTGATGTAACCGTTCGCAAAAAAAGCTGTCACCCCAACCCCATGAAAAAACTGCAAATCCTCGGAACCGGCTGCGCGAAGTGCAATACCCTCGCGGAAGCCACGAAAAAAGCCGCCGCCGAGCTCGGCATCGAATACGAAATCGAAAAAGTCACGGACCTCAACGACATCATGGCCTTCGGCGTGATGACGACCCCCGCCCTGGTGGTCAATGGGGCCGTGAAAGTCGCGGGAAAGATTCCGGGACACACGGAACTCAAAGCCCTCCTGAGCGCGACCAGCTAAAAACCACCTTATGAACAGGAAAACAATAACGCTGATTATCATCGTGGCATTTTCCGGAATCGCGGGCGCCCAGGAAAGAGGTGCCGGCCCGGCCGGTTCCGCGAAATCCACCACGCAAAAGCTGCCGCGCCTCGTGGACCTCGGCGCCTCGAAATGCATTCCCTGCAAAATGATGGCGCCGATCTTGGAGGCCCTGAAAACGGAATACGAAGGCCGGATGGACGTCGAGTTCATTGACGTGTGGAAATCGCCCGAGGCCGGCAAGGAATACGGAATCCGGATCATCCCCACGCAAATTTTCTATGGCGCGGACGGGAAGGAAGCCTTCCGCCACGAGGGGTTTTTCGGAAAAGACGACATCCTGGCGAAGTGGAAGGAACTGAAGGTGGAGTTGAAAGGCCCGCCGATTCCTGAAGCGTCCGGTTCCACTTCCCCCCATCCCCCGAACTTCACTCCAGCCAAATAAACATAATGACCATGAACTCAAATCCTCAATGCACATGCCAGTCCGCGCCCAAGCTCATTTTCCCCTGCTCGGGTGCAGCCGATGTCGGCGGCCTTGCCGACCGTGCCGCCAGGCAAATGACCCTGGACCAAGTGGGCAAGATGTATTGCCTCGCCGGCATCGGCGGTCGTGTCCGGGACATCATGGAAACAACCAGCACTGCCGCAAAAGTGCTGGTGATTGACGGCTGCCCGCAGGAATGTGCCCGCAAGACCATGGAGCAGGCAGGTTTCACCGGGTTCCAACACTTGAAGCTGGCCAGCCTGGGCCTTCTCAAAGGCTCCAGCACTGCCACGGACGACAACATCCGCCTCATCGCGAGCAAGGGAGCGGAACTTCTGGCGTGAGCCTGCCATTGGAACTCACGCAATCATGGAACAGCTTTTCATCACACTTTCCCACGCGGTTGATGGCGCGCCCGCCTGGGCGTTGTCGGCCGCCTTCGTCTGGGGAGTGCTGGGTATCATCCTGAGCCCGTGCCATCTCGCCGGCATTCCGCTCATCGTGGGATTCATCAGCGAGCAGGGACCGGTTCCAACGCGGCGCGCGTTCGCGATCTCCACGCTTTTTTCCGTGGGCATTCTGGTGACGATTGCGGCCATCGGAGCCGTGACTTCCGCAGCGGGGCGGATGATGGGAGACGTGGGCCGCTATGGAAATTACTTTGTCGCCATCATCTTTATTGTTGTCGGGCTTCACCTGATGGGAGTCGTTCCCATGCCGTGGTCCGGGCCCGGACAGGTGGGCATGAAGCGCAAGGGTCTGGTCGCGGCATTTCTCCTCGGCTTGGTGTTCGGCATCGCGCTGGGCCCCTGCACGTTCGCCTACATGGCACCCGTGCTCGCCGTGGCATTCCGGGCCGGATCAACCAGCTTTCTCTACGGAGCACTGCTTCTGCTCGCTTATGGAATCGGCCACTGCGCGGTCATTGTCGCGGCCGGCACGTCCACCGAACTCGTCCAGCACTTTTTGAAATGGAACGAAAAATCCCAAGGCCTCGCCCGAGTGAAGATCCTCTGTGGCATCCTGGTTATCCTCGGCGGGGTTTATATGGTTTTTACCGCGCTTTGAGCGGAACCCGCCGATAATCGTGTTTGAAGGACTTCTTCCGGGGAGGTATTGAAAAGCACAAGGGAATGGATTTTGATCAGAAGACCGGATGCCTGAAGCTGGGCGAAAAGCTTGACGCGGCCGAGGTGTCCAAGTCCTGGACGTTGCTCGCCGACGAAAAATCCGTGCGGCAGGTGGATGCCTCGGCACTGAAGACCTGCGACGGGGCGGGACTCGCGTTCCTTTGGTCCCTGCACAAGGAAAAAGGCGCTGTGATCGAGGGACTGAACCCCGGGATCGAGGCCCTCTTGAAGCCGTTCGATCATCTGCCGGACGAGGCGGCGGACGCCCCGGAACGCGACGACTCGCTCCTGGTCCATATCGGACGCGCCGCCAGTCAGATCTTCGGCGACATCCGCGCGCAGGTCGCATTCATCGGGGAGTTCACGGTGACCGCGCTCATCTGCCTTGCGAAGCCTCGTCTCGTGCGGTGGGGAGACATGTGGATGACCGCGCAGCGCGCCGGGGTGGATGCGCTGGTCGTGGCGGGGATGGTTTCGTTTCTGACCGGGATGATCATGGCGTTCCAGTCGGCCGTCCCCCTGCGGCAATTCGGCGTGGA
>JBAXTX010000128.1:0-7651 GCA_037129975.1 Verrucomicrobiia bacterium
TGTGCGAGCCGCTCGGGCTCGTCCCCTCGTATTTGTAATAAATCCTTGCGGGCGTTCCCAGCGCCTTCTCCAGCCGCCGCGCCCGGAAGAGCGGCGTCGGACGCCACTGGGCAAGGATCTGCCGGACCTCCGCGGGGATCCCGATCTCGCGCTCGGCGCTCATCTCCTGCGCGATCAATTCCTTCGCGAAGAGCGGCTCCAGTTCCGCCGCCGTCAGCGGCTGGCCGGTGCCCGGATGCAGCGGAGGCGGCGGGGGAGACGGAAGATCCGCCACAATGTTATACCAGGCTTTCGGGATGTCGCTTTCGGGAAGAAGATATTTGATCGTGTCCATCGCGAACCATCATGCCCTCCCGCCCGCAGGATTTCAAGCGGACGCTGTCTATAAAGGCACGCCCTGCCCGCTTGTCGTCTTTTTGTTTTCCAGGAGACGGTATAAGCTGGCGTGTGGGCCGTGGCGGGGGCATCCTTGTCCGTGCTGTTTTGTGTTTCTCCGCGCAGGGGCAAGGAGGCCCACACCATCCGTTTGCTCCACAAAAAATGACTGTCCTCGAAGTTCTGAACGCGGCGACCGATTACCTGCGCAAGCAGGGCGTCGAAAGCCCGCGCCTGAATGCCGAGCACCTCCTCGCCCGCGTTCTGGCGATGAAGAACCGCATCGGCCTCTACATGGAGTTCGAGCGCGCGCTCGGCGAGGCCGAACGAGCGCCGCTGCGGGACCTTGTCCGCCGCAGGTCGGAAGGCGTCCCGCTCCAGCACCTGCTCGGTACGGTGGAGTTTCTGGGTTTCACATTTGCCACCGACCGGCGGGCGCTCATCCCGCGCCCGGAGACCGAGCAACTTGTCGAATGCGTGCTGGCCGAGGGGACGTTTGACCGCATCGTGGACGTCGGCACCGGCAGCGGGGTCATCGCGCTGAGCCTCGCCCTCAAACGTCCGGAGTCCGCGATCACCGCCTGCGAGATCTCGCCCGAGGCCCTCGCGCTGGCCCGGGAAAACGCGGAACGCCACGGCCTCGCGGACCGCGTCATATTCCTGGAATCCGACCTTCTCTCCGCGGTCCCCGGCCCCGTCAACGCGGTCGTCGCCAACCTGCCGTATATTCCCACGGGCGAAATCGCCTCGCTTTCCCGCGAAGTCCGGCACGATCCCCAGCTCGCCCTCGACGGCGGCGCGGACGGACTCGATGCCATCCGGCGGCTGGCCGGCGAGGCCGCCGCGAAGCTCGCGACCGGCGGATTGCTCGCCTTGGAAATCGGACACAATCAGGCGGCCCATGCCCGGGACATCCTCGCCCGGGAAAATTTTCGCGACATCTCGCCCCGGCGGGACTATCAGAAGGTCGAAAGATTTCTCATCGCCAGACATGGATAAAATTCTCGTTCACGGAGGCCGACGGCTCAGCGGATCGGTCCGGATCAGCGGATCGAAAAATTCCGCGCTCCCGATCCTCGCGGCCACATTGCTGACGAAGGAACC
Source organism: Verrucomicrobiia bacterium (assembly GCA_037129975.1). Taxonomy (GTDB): domain Bacteria; phylum Verrucomicrobiota; class Verrucomicrobiia; order Chthoniobacterales; family Terrimicrobiaceae; genus QYQL01. Next base: position 1,480 of record JBAXTX010000128.1, read on the forward strand.
GTGCGTGATTTCCCGCGTGCCGGACCTGAGCGACATCCACTACATGCTCACGATCCTCAGCGAGCTGGGCTGCGAGGTCGAGCGTGCGAGCGGCGTCGTGACCATCAAGGCCGGGAAAGTCACCACCGAGGCTCCCTACGATATCGTGCGCAAGATGCGCGCCTCGATCTGCGTCCTGGGCCCGCTGCTCGGGCGCGAGAAGGAGGCCACGGTCTCGCTCCCCGGCGGGTGCGTCATCGGCGACCGCCCGATTGATTTGCACCTCCGCGGGTTCGAGGCGCTCGGGGCCGCCGTCCGGGTCCAGTCGGGCAATGTCAAAGTCCTCGCGCCGCAGCTCCGGGGAGCGATCATCAACATGCGCGGAAAATTCGGTTCGACCGTGCTCGGCACCGACAATGTGATGATGGCGGCCGTGCTGGCCGATGGGACGACCGTGATTGACGGCGCGGCCACCGAGCCGGAGGTCGTGGATCTCGCCAATTTCCTGATCGCGATGGGAGCGAAAATTGAGGGGGCCGGAACCCACCGGATCATCATCGAGGGGGTCAGGGAACTCCACGGTGCCGAGCACGAGGTCATCCCCGACCGCATCGAAGCCGGGACATTTCTCGCGGCCGCGGCGATCTGCGGCGACGGGGTCACGCTCATGCGGGTCGAGCCCTCGCACCTCACAGCCGTCACCGCCCCGCTCTCGCAGGCCGGATTCGTCATCGAGGCGGGGCGGGACAGAATCACGATCAGCCCGAACGGATCCCGCCGGGCGCTCAAGCTAGACACCCTTCCCTACCCCGGGTTCCCGACAGACATGCAGGCCCAGATGTGCGCGCTCCTGGCGACGACCGACGGGATCAGCGTGGTCACCGACAACGTGTTCCCGCAGCGCTTCATGCACATCGCCGAACTCAAGCGGATGGGCGCCAACATCGAGCTCAACGGGCAGTCGGCCATCATCCACGGCGTCGAGAAACTCGGCGGAGCACCGGTGATGGCGAGCGATCTCCGCGCCTCGGCCGCGCTCGTGCTCGCCGGCCTCCAGGCCGACGGCATCACCGAGGTCAACCGGGTCTATCACATTGATCGCGGCTACGAATCCATTGACGAAAAACTCAACGGCCTCGGCGCCGAAATCGAGCGCGTCAAGGCCTGATGTTTCTCCTTGCGGAAATCGGGATCTGGAATACAGGAGAACAGTGAACTTTTTGCGGGTTGTTCTCTTTTTTTCTCTGCTGCTGCCGTCGCTTCCGGCCGTGGCGGCCAACCCGTTGCTGAATGGCAACACCCTCCGGCAGGTCACCCAGACAAGCGCGAACGACAACATCCCCTCCGGGTGGTGCGGACGCGCGATCCTCTCGCTGCTCAACCAATCCGGCGTCGGCAAAGGACTGAAGCCCGGCAACGGACAGGAGTGGGAAAAAATTCTTCTCGGGGCGGGGTGGAAGCCGGTGAAGGTTTCCTCGCCCTGGCGGGCTCCTCTGGGCAGCGTGCTGGTCTATCTTGGCGACCGTCTTCTCGGGAAAATCCCGCGCGGGTCGCCCGGGGGGTATTTCGGCCATGTGGAAATGGTGGCTTTGTCACCCGGCGGCGGGAGGATGTTCGTGGCCGACTGCCCGCGCCCGGTTCCCGGCGGATCCGTGCCGGATAATTTCACCGGCCGGGCATGGGTTCCTCCCGGATCGTTGCTCTCCGCAGCCCCTCCCATGGCGGATCAGATTGATACGATCATGCGGCAGCGGCTGGAGATGGCGCTCGAACATTTCTCAAGAACCGGGACCCTGCACGCCTCGCTCGAATCCGGCCTTCGCTTGAACGAGTAGCGCGTCCGGACACACCACCTTCTCTGATGCGCATTGTCCTCGCAGCCACCGGAGCCAGCGGAATGATCTACCTGCAGCGGCTCCTCGACCACCTCGCGGATCACGAACTGCACCTCATCCTCACCCCGTATGCCAAACAGGTGGTGCGGGAGGAAACCGGCGGGCTGCGCCTGCCGCCGAATGTCACCGAACATTCGGACAACAGCATGGACGCCCCGTTCGCGAGCGGCTCGGCGGTCTTCGACGCCATGGTCATCTGCCCGTGCTCGATGGGCACGCTCGCAAGGATCGCGCACGGCACGAGCGAGTCGCTCACGCTCCGCGCGGCGGATGTCTTTCTCAAGGAACGACGCAAGCTCGTCCTCGTGCCGCGCGAAACCCCGTGGAGCCTCATCCACGCAAAAAATGCCGTGGCCGTCATCGAGGCGGGCGCAATTTTTCTTCCGGCCATGCCGTCGTTCTACAGCCGCCCGGAAACCTTCGATCGGCTTGCCGACACGGTTGTCTGGCGGATTCTTGACCAGATCGGCGTCCCCGCGCCGAATGCGGGCCGCTGGCGGGAAAAGGAAATTTGATGTCGCGTTCACCGACCGCTTCACCAACCATGCCGATCCCTGTTCGCCGCCATCCGCGCTCCGCATTTCTTCGGTGTCTGGCGGCGCTTGCCGCCATGTTTCTGGGAGGCGCCACGTCGGCGGCTCCGCCCGATCTTTCTCCGCTGAAAGAGTGGATCGCCAGGCAGAAAAACGTGCGCTCGGTCTCCGCGGACTTCACCCAGACGCGGGCTCTGAGCGCGCTCCGCAGCCCGCTGACGAGCACCGGACGGCTTTGGTTTGTTGCGCCCGACTGGTTTCGTTGGGAGCTGGGAGATCCCCCGAAAATCATCATCATTGGAACCCCCAAAGGCCTCACGACGATCCAGCCGGGCAGGAATCGGGCGGAGAGAAAGCCCGCGTCTCCCTCTGGTTCGCTCGCGGATTCCGGGCCGCTCGGGATGATTCGCTTTCCCGGCGGCGGCAGCTTCGAGGAATTTCAGCGGCTCGTCCAGGTGCTCGCGTTCGAATCCACCGGCTCCCGGTGCCACCTCGAGATGCTGCCGCGCGATGCGCGGTCCGCCCGCAGGCTTGCCGCGATCAAGTTGGATTTCGATCCGGCCACCGGGCACTGGCTGAGCTTTGAAATTGTCACGCGGGAGGGATCCTCGATCCGCAATGAATTCCGCAACGTCCGGATCAACCCGAGGCTGGACAAGGAACTCTTTGAATACGATCTGACCGGATTCCATGTCACCGATGAGAAAGACTAGGGTTCTCTGGATTCTGTTGGCCGTTCTTGCGCTGGCCTACATCGCCGCCGGGTTTTCGCGCATCAGTTTCAATATCGACATCCTGCGCCTGCTGCCGTCGCACCTGCGCCAGGTCGAGGGGCTCTCGCTTTTTTTAAAAAACTTCGCGCTTCCGAACGAGTTGATCGTGACGGTCGAGGCCTCCGACGCGGAATCCGCCGGGGACTCTGCCGACACGCTCGCGAAGGTGCTGCGCACGCACCCGGACCTTGTCAAAAGCGCGGTGGCGCGGCCGCCATGGGAAGACGATCCCGCCAGCCTCTCCGAGTTCCTGACCTTCCTCGTCCTGAACCAGTCCGCTGAAAAAATGGGGGAGATCCGGAAGAAGCTCTCCCCCGGGCAGGCCGGCGCGACATTGCGGAACACGCTGGAGGAGCTCGGCACATCGGTCTCGCCGCGGGACATCGCCCTGCTCAGCTACGATCCCTACGGGCTCTCCGCGTCGCTCTCGGGGGCCGGAGTTTTCGGCGGCACGCAAAAATCCGAATTCTCCTCCGCCGATGGAAAATTCCGCGTCGTCTATGTGGAGGCGGCCCGTCCGTTTTCCGATTACAAGCAGACCGACGCCTGGCTGAAGCGGATCAAAAAAATCTGTTCCGGCGCGAAGGTCGCCGGGCATCTCGGCTTCACCGGCGAGCCCGCCTTTGTCGCCGAGATTTCGACCGGGATGGAATGGGACATGATCACGTCGGCCATTGCCACGCTGGTGCTCATCAGCCTGATTTTCTGGCTTTGCTACGGGGGGTTTGCGCCGCTGCGCTGGCTGCTGGCGATGCTGCTGCTGACGTTCGTGCTTTCGCTCGCGACGGCCGGGCTTTTTCTCCACCAGATTACGGTGATTGGCGCGGGCTTTGCGTCGGTGATGATCGGGCTGAGCGTGGATTACGGGTATTTCATCTACCAGCAGTCGCTTCGCCACACCGGAGATGTGCGCGGACTCCAGTGGCGGTGTCTGCAAAATATCGTCTGGACATCGAGCACGACCGCGGCGGCCTTTTTCGCCCTCAACCTGAGCAGCCTGCCCGGTCTCTCCCAGTTGGGAAACATGGTGGGCATCGGGGTCTGCATCGGAGCGATCGTGATGCTGGGCGTCTTCGCGCCGCTCGCCATGAGGTTCCGCCTGGCGGCCCGTCCGTCCGCCCCCTCGCGCCTGGACCCGATCTTTTCTTCCGCGCGATTCGCGGCGGCCGGAGAATGGTTCGCCGTGGGAATGGTCATCGTGCTTCTGGGGGCGCTTCTCCTCAGGGGATTTCCCGAAGCCGACTTTTCCGCGGCCACATTCCGTCCGAAAAAGAGCGGCGCCCAGACCGCCCTGGAGAATCTTTACAGCCGCCTCACCGACGACCGCGGGCTGCTCAGCCTGATTGTCACGGGCAAAAATGAGGACGAGGTGCTGGCCAGGCTGCGGAACGTCCAGGCCCGGCTCGAAGAGGCGGTCCAACGCGGGGACTTGAAACAATTCTTTTTGCCGCTCCCGCTCTGGCCGGACGCGGCCCGCCAGCGGGCGAACCTTGACATCATGAAATCCCTCGGCGGCGAGCTCCCCCGCCTGCGGGAAACCCTCGGGGAAAACGGATTCACCGAGGGGGCGTTCGCCCTCACGTCGGCGGTTTTCCAGCAGGCCGGCTCCTGGCAGAACCGCGCGCTCCCGATCTGGCCGGACAACGAAACCAGCCGGTGGATCCTCCGGCGCATCGCCCGCCACCACGACGGAACCTTCCTCGCGCTCGGGATGGTCGCGCCCGGACGCGAAAGCGAGCTGGCGGAATCCTTCCGGGACGAGGGGTTTTACCTGGTGAGTTGGAGCGCGCTCGGCGCGGAGTTGAAACGCACGATGCCGCGCGAAATCCTGCAGGTTTCTTTTGCGCTCATGGCCGGGATCCTCGTCATCCTCGCCGTCGGTCTGCGCAGCTTCCGGGCGGTTGTGCTTTTCGCCGCGACCACCGCGCTCGTCCTCGCCTGCCTTGCCGGGGCGATGGCCCTGCTCGGCATGACGTGGGGGTTTTTCAACATGGCCGCCGTTCTCCTCCTGCTCGGCACCGGGACCGACTACAGCATCCTGCTTCTCCTCGCCATGAGGCGCAACGGGGGAGACGCCCCGCGCGCAAGACGGGAGCTCGGTCTCGTCATCTTCCTCTGCTGCACGTCCGCCGCCGCAGGCTTCGGCTCGCTCGCGTGGGCCGGCAACACCGGCCTCGCCACGCTGGGAAAAACCTGCGCGCTCGGCCTCCTGATCGACGGCGTGATCTCTCTCTTCCTCCTCCCCAAGGCCTGGGCCCTGTGGTTCCCGCACAAGGATGACAGAAATCCTTTCTCGGGTTGTTGACTTTGGTCTGGATCTCACGCTTTTTCCGAAATTGGCGCGCGGATGGCGTGCAGTTCCCCCTTGAGCAAACGTTCGCGTGTGGCACCGTCATTGGCATGATCACGGTCGTTGAAGCCGTTTATGAAGACGGTTGTCTCCGCCTTCCGGAGCCGCTGCCCCTGCGCGAACATACCCGCGTGAGCGTCTCGATCTCGCCGCTGAATGACCGGAGCGAGAGGGACGAATGGCTGGCCCCGCCGATTTTCTCTCCAACGAAATCGCCGCCTGCACCGCCTTGGATTGAAAAAACGGAGTCCCGCCCGCGAATGAAGAAAATTGCCGGGTCTGACGCCGCTTTCCCCCATTCACCAAAATGCCAACAGGAAGCACCTCCGTAAAATGCGTCAATACGCGGGACTGACCCCGGCCCTTGGATACGAATTCTTCAGCTTCGCGGTGAATGAGCCCGACGCGCGACTGCCTTTCGGCGTAATTTCAATACAAAAAGCAAAACCGAGATCAGCACAGGGATTGTGGCAGCGATTCCCAGTGCCACAATGGCGGGGGGCCATGGCGGACGTTTCCTGTCAATGGGAACGCGGATCACTGTGCGAATTTGAGATTCTTTTCCTTGCGGATCAATCGGTGTGATTCGCAAGGATTCGACGCTCGAATGTTTTGCGGGAGGGAAAGTCATTCGGATGACAT
>JBAXTX010000129.1:0-7476 GCA_037129975.1 Verrucomicrobiia bacterium
CGAACACCGGGCCGTTCTGGTGGGGGATCTCCTCGAGCTCGTTCCAGAACGAGGATCGCGGCGAGAAGCCGGGGTCGCCGAATTATTTCCGGACCGACTGGGATTTGTTCGCCGATGCGAAGCGCGTCCCGCCCAAAGGCGACGACGGGGTTTTCAGTTGGTCGGACTTCGACCGCGACCTCGAGGCCCTGAAAAAAATCGGGGTGAACCATTACCGGTTCGGGGTCGAGTGGGCGCGGATCGAGCCGCAGCCGGGCCGCTACAACGAGGCGGCTCTGCAGCGGTATGTCGGGATGGCGCGCAAGCTGAAGGCCGCGGGCATCGAGCCGGTCGTCACGCTCTGCCATTTCACCTTCCCGTCGTGGATGGTCGCCCAAGGCCGGAACACGCGCTGGCTGCACCCGCTCTACCGCGAGCGCTGGCCGCTCTATGTGGAAAAGGTCGCGAAGGCGATGGCGCCGTATGTGCGGACATTCGCCCCGCAGAACGAACCGAACGGGGATCTCGCGCTCGGCTACATCAGCGCGACCTGGCCGCCCGGATATTTCCTGAGCTTCGGCACCCATGCGGCGGCGCTGGAGGAGAGCGTGTGGGGGTTCCGGAAAGCGGCGGAAATTGTGCGGGGGGTCCGCAAGGACGCGCTGATTCTCAGCATCTCGGCCCTCCCGTATTGGGAGCACGCCCTGCTCGACCCGACCGGCGCCTACTACAATTTGATGCAACGGATGAACTACACCCAGCTCGACCGCACGTTCGACGTCTGCGACCTCGTCGGGTTCAACTACTACTACACCGAGTATCCGGACTTCACCGCGCTCCTCGCGATCAAGGCCCGGCGCGGGAGAAACTACAGCCTGCTCGGCTGGATCATCCAGCCGCGCTCGCTCTACAAGCAGATCAAAAACGTCCAGAAACGCTACAACAAGCCGGTCGTCGTCACCGAAAACGGCATCGCCACCGCGAAGGACATCAAGCGGGTCCGCTACCTCTTCAACCACATGCTCGAAGTCAAGGAAGCGATCCAGGACGGCGCGGATGTGCGCGGGTATTTCGTGTGGACCCTGGTGGACAACTACGAGTGGCACCACGGCTACAAAGCCCCGTTCGGGATGGCCAAGCTCGACCGGACCACCCACCAGCGCCTGCTCCGTCCGTCGGCGCTTTTCTACCGCGGCATCATTGACAGCTCGCGGAGCTCAACCATCCTCGACGACGTCTCGACCGCCCCGGAGCTTTCTCCCGGATTCATCGAGCGGTGAATTTTTCTCCTGAGTAAAAACGGCGAACGCGGCGGCTGAACCCCGTCTCTTGGAAATAGCCGGACTTCGCAGCGACCAGGGGGAACGGGCGCTGCGAAATCCAGTTGTTTCCAAGAGCTGGCAGGAGACGGTCCGGCCGAAACCCGGGGAAGGTTTCTGTGAATGTGAAAATCCTTCGTCGAGGCACCCAACTTTGATAGAATGCAGGGCATGCATCTTCATTTCATTTTTCCACGTTGGCGGAAACTTCTTGAGGATCATCCCGGTCTGCGGGAGCTCGTGAGCGGTTATGATGTGGGGAATTTTCGCATGGCGGGGCTGGGGCTGGCGGCGGCGGCGGCGGCCGTCCCCCCCGGGCACACGATCACGCTTTTCGATCAGAACGTTTCCGAACCCTGCTTTGATGTGGAGGCAGACCTTGTGTGCATCGGCTTTTTCACCCCCCAGGCCGCCAATGCCTACGATCTTGCCGCGGGATTTCGCCGGGCCGGGAAAACGGTGATCGGCGGCGGCATCCACCCGACGGTCGCGACAAGTGATGCGGCTCCACACTTCGACGCCCTCCTTCGCGGGCCCGCCGAGGGGGCATGGGAAGAGATCCTCCGGGATTTTGCGGCGGGGGCATTGAAGCCGGTCTATACCGGAAACCTCTGCGCCCCGTTCGCGCGTCCGCGTCGGGAACTTTTCAAGGACTCCGGATACCTGAAGGCAGGCATCGTCCAGACGGCCAGAGGATGCACGATGGGGTGCCCGTTCTGTATCGTTCCCGGCCATGCGGGCACGCAGGTTGTATTGCGACCGGTCGCCGAGGTGCTCGAAGACATCGCGACCCTTCCCTTTCCGTGTTTTTTCTTCGCCGACGAAAATCTGCTCTTCCCCGATTCCGCGAACAGGGATTACCGGATGCGGCTTTTTTCGCGGCTCGCGGAAGCCGGCAACCGGCGGATCTCGTTTATTGCGGCCTACCCGCAGTTCGTCCGGCAGCTTTGGGCGGACGAGATCGGGCTCATGGTGCGCGCCAGGATGCAGCAGATCTATCTTGTCCTCGGTTTGAAGCAGCCGCTCGCGAAGGACTTGAACGACGAGGTTTTGGCCGCAAAGATTCTTGAACTCAAAGCCGCAGGCATCGAGGTCATGGCCTCATTCAATCTGGGAAACGACGACGATTCCGTTCCCGTGGAAAACGCGATCGCGGGATTTTGCTCCGCGACGCGAACCAACCTTGCCGAGTTTATTATTCACACCCCGTTTCCCGGAACCCCGATGTTCACGGAGATGGAAAATGCCGGCAGACTTCTCACCAGGGATTGGAGCAAATTCAACGGGGCCAATGTCGTTTTCTCCCCGCTGCACGAATCCCCCGAGTCCCTGCGCGACCGGTATCTGGCGCTCTGGCGCTGGTTCTACAGCGACATCAACCAGGATCAGGTCAAGGCCCGCTATGTCCGGGCTTTTGGCGGCGGAATCATGCGGCAGATCGATCCCCCCTGATCCTCGCTTTCAGGCAACTGGCAGGCGCGCCGAATCAGCTTCCGATGAGGGATGCGAGGCGTTTGACGGCAGGAAATGCGAGCATTTCCTGCCAGGTGCATTTGACCTGTTCCACGTCGGCGGAGGGCAGGAGATCCAGCCATGCGGGGCCGGCGTTCGGCGGAAAATCGGAGGGGATAATGATCCGGGCGCGAAAATCGCAGGGGACGAACCGGTAGCAATTCCATGCGGCCTCATGTGAGCGCGCGGGCTCGCCGATGGCGGCGAACGGCTCGATGCGTCCGGGCGGGTGGAGGCGCTTGAAAGCATTTTTCATCGAGGCGAGCCATCCGGGTGCTCCCTCCGTTTGCGGGGCGGGTGCGCCGATGAGAATGAGGCCTGGCAAAGGCCGTTTTGCGGTGGCGAGCTGGCGTGCCATTTCGAGTGCGGCGATCGCGCCGAATCCGAAACCGCAAAGATCAAACGACATGGTGGGATCTTCCTCGAGGAGGGCATCAATCCATGCGGCGGCCGCGCTTTCGATCGTGGAATGCGGGGCTTCCGGGTGGGCGGCACCGCGGGCGGTGAGGCCGAGGACCCGGCGGGTTTTGCCGAGAGCCGCAACGAGATCGCGATAGGTATCCGGCACTCCCGATGCGGAGGGAACGAGCACAAGCAATGAGGAGCCTTCCGGTTGAAGGACCGAGACGGGAACCCAAGGGGTTGAAGCCCTGACCGGCGCGGGTGCCGCGCGAAGTGGGGGGGCCGGTTGCCCGGAGACAACTTGGTGCGGGCTTTGCGGTTTGGGCAGGAGCGTTTGATCAATCCAGCCGCCGCGCGTGAGCGGCCACTCGGACACGGCGATGGCGCCTTCGCCTTCCGGCAGCGCCCAGAGATGCTCGGCCTCGAATGCATCGAGGACATTTTTCCGGGAAAGCAGGTCTGCCACCCGGCTTGGACAAACCAGTCCGGGCGCCGCGGAGCCTTCCAGACGGATGTCGCCGTCGGGGGTTCGCCAAGCGTGGAGTCCGGTTTCGATTCCCCGGCGTCCCCGCGGATTCGGAAGGGATTTCCAGCCGGAAAATTTCATCCAAAGATGTCCGGAGAACCCCGGCGGCAAATCGTGGGAATCGGCATCGATGATGGCCGCCTCGGTTCCTGCGACCGGCTTCCCGACAGCCAGCAGCGGACCATCCGGGGTGGCCGGTCCGGCAATGCCGAGCCCGCAGAGACCCGGGAGACTGAAGAAAGTGACCGTTTTCACCTGCCCGCCGGTGCAGTGGTTCCAGACATCCAGCGAGAGTTTCGAGGCGGTTCCCATCTCGACCGCGACCACGCGCAGCGGAGACCGGAACGTCTCGTCGCCGCGTGTCCATCTTGCCGCCTGGTTGTTCCACTCGGGAGCTGACAGGCGGGCATGAGTCGCCGCCGAATGCACGGGATCCAGAAGGTCGTCATTGGCGATTCGCACGCTCCCGCCCGAGAGCAACGGGATGAGCCACTCATCGAAAAACGCGCCGCCTCCGGCCGCCGAGTGGGCGAGGAAGGAATCCTCCGCGCCAAAATCCAGGATCCGCGCGCCTTCGCGGGCTGCCGAGACGAGCATCTCGTGAGTCAGTGCGCGGAGGAGCGGGGCGATGCCATCGGAATGCCCGGGAAGAATCGCGGCGGGCGAGTCCGGCTTGCAGGCGGTCTCCGGAAGTTCGGCCAGTTCGAGCGCGTCCCAGTCCTGGTCGAGAATGATGCGGCGGCGCGTGGACGTGTCCAGGAGCGGGGCGCTGGCGGCATCGCAGACCACGACCCCCGCGTCGTGCGAGGAGAGCATGGACTCGATCCATTCCGGCGGGGCCGACGGATCCAGCGCGAGGCATGCGTTCCCGGCTTTCCATGATCCGATCAACGCGATGGCGATCCATGAGGACGGGGAGAGAAACAGGGCGACATGCCAGCCGCCGGCCAGAGAAGCATGGGCGAGGTGCGCTGCGAGACGATCGGAAAGCACGTCGAGCTCCCGGTAGCTCAGCTCGTAATCGCCGTCCCGCACCGCCACCGAGTCCGGAAATTTTTTGACGATCCCGCGGAATGCCGCAAGCGTGTCCGCCGGGTGTTCGGCGGGCTCCGGCCCTCTCGACCATTCTCTGATCCTCCGGATTTCCTGTGGAAGGAGCAGGGGAATCTGCGCGGGCGGCTTGGCTTCAAAAGACCCGAAGGACTCGATGAGCGCGGCCAGGCGGGCGAGGAGTTCGCGGGCGGCCGACTCGTTGCCGAGCGGCCCGTGGACTTCGAGAGAAAGCCCCGGACGGGCTTCGAGCAGGAGCAAATCGGGGCGGCTTCGCGTCATCCGCGCATCGAAATTGATCCAGCGCGGGAGGGCGGTATGGATGATGTCGTTGATCTCCGGGCCGCCCCAGAGGAATCCCGTTGGGAAGTCGGAGGCTTTGCCCGCAACCAGCACGCTGGCCGGCGAGATCCATGCGTTCGCCGCAGCGGTCGCATGACGCCCGCAGGCGTCGGACAGCCAGTTGATCGAATCCCAGTTGTGGACGACCGGAAGCCAGTTCTCGAAATACCCGACATCCTGCCGCGAACGGCGGGCATCGAACCGGCGGAGCGAAACATTCCCCGATGCGCCCAGACGGCGGAGCGCCAGCGTCCAGAGCGATTCGATCACGACGCCGGGATCCCAAGATTTGCAGGCCGCAAGAAACCGGGCGGATTCCTCGCGTCCGATCTTCAGGGATGCGCCGGTGATCGCGCGGGCCGCGGGGCGCGGATGCAGGACGATCGGCATATTCTCCGGATTGAGCGTCCATACCGGCGGCGGAGCAGGCAAGGCGGGTTCCGTGATCGAAAGCGTTCGCTCCTGAGCGATGAGCCAGTCGAGAAGCACACGGGCAACCGAGGGCTCATCCAGCAGGAACTCGGGAACGCCAAGAAGGTAGTGGGTTCCTCCCCCGGGAAGAAGAATTTCCGTGAGACGGACGAGCGACCGCGCGTCGAACGGCTCCGAGGCATCCGTGGCCTGGATCTCCGCCCAGCAGCCCGGGATCTCCTCCGGCTTCACCGCCTGCCAGTCGAGCTCTCTCCAGACCGTGCCGCCGGAGTCCGCCACGTGCGCCATGACCTCGCCGGCCAGCGAGCGCGCGAACGACGAGCGCAGGATTTCATGCGTCGAGCAAACCATGTCCCACGCCTGCCGGAGCTCCGCGCGGTTCATTTTCTCCCCGAAGCTGATCGAAACCTGGGTGTTGCGCTTCGTGACGACACTCTCCCAGTGGAGAAACGCCGCCGCCTGCATCGGATTTGCCGGAATTTCTTTCATGCGCAATTACAACCCGAAATCCGTCACGGCTCCCCGGGACGCGGTGGTGACGTGCGAGGCATATTTCGCGAGGACTCCCCGGCGGTAGCGGGGCTTCGGTTTTTTCCATTTGGCGAGGCGGGCCGCGATTTCCTTCCGCGGGATGCCGAGCGTGAGTTTGCGGGTGACCGAGTCAATCGTGATCCGGTCGCCATCCTTCACAATTGCGAGCGGGCCGCCCTCGAATGCCTCCGGCGTGATATGGCCGACGACAAACCCGTGGGTGCCGCCGGAGAAACGTCCGTCGGTTATCAGCGCGACATCTTTCCCGAGCCCGCATCCCATGACCGCGCTGGTGGGGGAGAGCATTTCGCGCATGCCGGGTCCGCCGCGCGGCCCCTCGTAGCGGATCACCAGCACGTCGCCTTTCCGGATTTTTCCGTCGAGGATTGCGGCGAGCGCTTTTTCCTCCGACTCAAAGACGCGGGCCTTGCCTTCGAACCGTTCGCCTTCCTTGCCGGAAATTTTTGCCACGGCGCCTTCGGGAGCGAGGTTGCCGCGGAGGATCACGAGATGGCTGTCCTTTTTGAGCGGCCTGTCGAGCGGGGCGATGATTTTCTGGCCTTTCGGATACGGCTTGAAAGCCGCGAGGTTCTGCTGGAGGGATTTTCCGGTGACCGTCAGGCATCCGCCGTGGAGGAGGCCGGCCCCGAGGAGTTGTTTCATCATCGGCACGATGCCGCCGATTTCCACAAGCTCGGACATGAGGTGGCGCCCGCTCGGCTTCAAATCCGCCAGCACCGGAACCCGCTTGCCGATGCGCGTGAAGTCGTCAATCGTGAGCTTCACGCCCGCCGAGTGCGCGATCGCAAGGAGGTGAAGGACGGAATTCGTCGAGCCGCCCAGGGCGATCGTGACGGTGATCGCGTTCTCGAAGGCTTCCCTCGAAAAGATATCCGACGGAAGGATTCCCTTTTTCAGCATGGCGATGACAGCGGCGCCGGCATCGCGGCAATCCTGGACCTTGTGTTTTGAGATCGCGGCCTGGGCCGAGCTGTTCGGGAGGCTGAACCCGAGCGCCTCGATCGCCGAGGCCATCGTGTTCGCCGTATACATCCCGCCGCACGAACCGGGGCCCGGGATCGCGCGCGCCTCGACGTCATGAAGTTCCTTGCCGGAGATTTTGCCCGCGGCGCACCGGCCGACCGCCTCGAAGACCGAGACGACATCAAGGTTCTTTCCCGACAGGCAGCCGGGGAGGATCGTGCCGCCATAGACAAAGACCGCCGCGCGGTTCATGCGGGCGATCGCCATGATGCAGCCCGGCATATTTTTGTCGCATCCGCCGATGGCGACAAATCCGTCGAACCCCTGGCATCCGACCACGGTCTCGATCGAGTCGGCGATCACCTCGCGCGAGACGAGCGAGTATTTCATCCCCTCGGT
>JBAXTX010000013.1:0-29967 GCA_037129975.1 Verrucomicrobiia bacterium
CCGCCTCGATTTTGAATGTCGCCCTGACGAAACGCGGGGCGACCCCGATGTGCGGCGTCCCGTTTCACGCGGCACGCGGATACATCGAGAAGCTCATCGCGGCGGGCTGGCGGGTCGCGATCTGCGACCAGGTCGGCGAGGTCACGGCGGGGAAACTCGTGCGCCGCGAAGTCTCGCAGATCCTGAGCCCCGGCACATTGGATGATTTCGGGCTCGACGACCGGAAGCCGAACTACCTGGCCGCCGTCTGCGAGCGCAAAGGCGCTTTCGGGCTCGCGTTCGCGGACCTCAGCACCGGAGAGTTCCGCCTCACCGAGCTCGATGCGCTCGCCCCGCTGCTCGACGAGCTCGCCCGCGTCGGCCCGGCCGAGATTCTTGTCCCCGAACAACAGACGGCGGTCTTCGGCTCGCTCTCGAAACCTTCGGCGATGGACGGGTATCTCTTCGAACAGGAGCCCGCGGAGGAAATCCTGCGCGGGCATTTCAAAGTCCAGTCGCTCGACGGGTTCGGATGCGCGGATCTTCCTGCGGGCACGGGCGCGGCGGGGGCGCTGCTGCATTACATCACCCGCCAGATGCGCCGCCAAGCCGGCCATCTGCGCCAGTTGCGCCCCTACCGGCGGAGCACGTATCTGATCCTCGACGCCTCGACGCAAAGCCACCTCGAGCTCGTCTCCTCGCGGGCCGGCCGGGGAATGACGCTCCTCGGCGCGCTCGACCGGACGGCAACGCCGATGGGCGCGCGCCTGCTTCGCGAGTGGGTGCTGCACCCGCTGCGCGATGCGGACGAGATCGAGCGGCGGCAGGAGGCGATTGCCTCGCTGCTGGACGACGCGCTGTTCCTCGGCGATTTGCGCGCCCGGCTGGGCGAGATCCGGGACATCGAGCGTGCGGCCGCGCGGCTCGGCGGTCTCTCGGGCAACGCACGCGACCTCGCCGCGCTCGCCCAGTCGCTCGACCGCATCCCGGTTCTCGCCGCCTCCCTCGGTTCCGGCATCGAAATGCCCTCGGAGCTGCTCACCAGCATGGGCGGGCACCTCCACTCGTTGCCGGAACTGACATCCACGCTCCGCACGGCGCTGGTGGACGAACCTCCCGCGATCGTGCGCGATGGCGGGATGATCCGTCCGGGCTTCGACGCGGCTCTCGACGAGCTTCGCTCGGCTTCGCACGAGGGGAAAACCTGGATCGCCACGCTGCAGGAGCAGGAGATCAAGCGCACCGGGATCAAGTCGCTCAAGATCCGCTTCACCTCGGTCTTCGGGTATTTTATCGAGATCACCAAATCCCACCTCTCCTCGGTGCCGGACGACTACACCCGCAAGCAGACGACGGTGAACGGCGAGCGGTTCATCACCCCCGGGCTCAAGGAGGTCGAGGGGAAAATCCTCGGGGCCGACGAGCGCGCCCGCGCCCGGGAAATCGAGATTTTTGGCGGCCTCCGCGCCGCCGTGCTCGCCGAACTTCCCAAGCTGCAGGAGACCGCGAACACGCTCGCCGTCCTCGACGTGATCTGCTCGCTTGCCGAAACCGCGCGGCTCCACGCGTTTTGCCGTCCGGAAATCGAGGCCTCCCAGATTCTCCACATCGAGGAGGGACGGCATCCGGTCCTGGACCAGCAGCCGGGAGGCGAACGGTTCGTGCCGAACGACACGGATCTCGGCCTGGATGGAAAATCCTTCGCGATCATCACCGGGCCGAACATGGCCGGAAAATCCACCTACATCCGGCAGGTCGCGCTCCTCGTCCTGCTCGCCCAGATGGGCAGCTACGTGCCGGCGAAGACGATGCGCTGCGGGCTCGCCGACCGGATCTTTACCCGCGTGGGGGCGAACGACGACCTCGCGCGCGGGCAGTCCACGTTCATGGTCGAGATGAACGAGACCGCGAACATCCTCAACAACGCGACCTCGCAGAGCCTCGTCATCCTCGACGAGATCGGACGCGGCACATCCACGTTCGACGGGCTCTCGATCGCATGGAGCGTAGCGGAATACCTCCACGACAAAATCGGCTGCCGCACGCTCTTCGCCACCCACTACCACGAACTCACCGACCTCGAGCGCACCCGCCCCGGCGTCCTCAACCTGAATGTCGCCGTCCGCGAGTGGAACGACCAGATCGTCTTCCTGCGAAAAATCCTGCCCGGCCGCGCGGACCAAAGCTACGGGATCCAGGTCGCCCGGCTCGCCGGCCTGCCGGACGCGATCATCTCCCGCGCCAAAGAAATCCTCGCGAACCTCGAAAAGGCCGAGCTCAACGCCGAGGGCGAACCCGCCTTCGCCAAAGGCCGCCGGAAACGCCTCACCCCCGACCCCGCCGCTTCGCAAATGACGATGCTGTGACTGCGTTGCGCCGTGTGAACCAATCCCCGCCAAAATCCCATTCCTGAATTCAGCGCCCGGGATTTTTCGAAATGGAAATAGGCAGGGACTCCCCGTTCTGGTAGCCTGAGCACATGAAAGTCGCGGCTGTGGACCACCCCAGAAGTCGTCAGGAGGAGCTCGGACAGTTCCTCACCTCGACCCCTGTGGCTGGCTTCATGGCTTCGATGTTTGGCCCACTTCCGAGCGTGGTCCGCTTGCTGGATGCTGGCGCTGGTGCCGGTTCACTGACCGCTGCGTTCGTCTCGCGTTTGTGTGAAAAGAATCACGGCGTCCGAGCCATTGAGGCGACGCTCTACGAGCTTGACGCGGACATATTGGAGGCGCTCTCCGCCACCATGCGGGAATGCGAGCGTCGCTGCACCGAAGCGGGTATTCAATTCACGTTCACCGTTCATTTCGCCGACTTCATCCAAGAAATGTCGGCACGTCTTGCCGGAGATTTGTTCGGCACGATGCCGCCCGCCTTCGATGTCGCGATTGCGAATCCGCCATATCGCAAAATCAGCACCGACTCTGCCGAGCGACGCGCTCTGCGTGCCGTCGGCGTCGAAACCAGCAACCTCTACACCGGCTTCATTGCCCTCATTCAGCGCTTGTTGGCTCCCGGCGGGCAACTCGTCGGAATCACTCCACGGAGTTTTTGCAATGGCCCTTACTTCCGCCCGTTCCGCGAAGACTTTCTGAACAATCTGGAGTTGCGCCGCCTTCATGTCTTTGAATCCCGCCAAGCCGCCTTCCGCGACGACAGCGTGTTGCAGGAGAACATCATCTTCCATGCGGTGAAGGGCCGGTGCCAACCCCGCGAAATGGTCATCTCCAGCAGCAGCGGCGAGCACGGCGACGAAATCACCGAGACAATGTTTCCCTTCGCCGAGATTGTCCACCCGCACGATCCCGAAAAATTCATCCACATTCCTTCCACTGCCAGTCATGCCACGGCGAAAGAAACCATGGACGGTCTCAGTTCCAGCCTTGCCTTGTTGGGCGTGACCGTCTCGACCGGGCGGGTCGTGGACTTCCGACTCAAGGACGCGCTTCGCAAGGATCCCGAACGCGGCACGATGCCTCTCCTCTATCCCTGTCATTTCAATGGCGGGACCGTCCACTGGCCCAAGCTCGAAGCCCGCAAACCCAACGCCATCCTCGACAACGCCGAGACGCGCCCGTGGCTCGTGCCCTCCGGGGTCTATCTGCTCACGAAACGTTTCACTTCGAAAGAGGAACGCCGCCGCCTCGTGGCCTGCCTGTTCGACCCGGACCAGGTGAAAGCGGAATGGGTCGGGTTCGAGAACCACCTGAACTACTTCCACGCCAGCGGTCATGGGTTGGAGCGCAGCTTGGCCGTCGGGCTTTACGCTTTCCTGAACTCCACCGTGGTTGACCAATATTTCCGGCGCTTCAGCGGTCATACCCAGGTGAATGCCACCGACCTGCGGACATTGGCCTACCCTGATCGCGACACCCTGCAATCCATGGGCCGCGAAAAAAAAGCCCTCGACCTCACCCAGGACGAGATTGACCAACTCGTCACCAAACACCTTCATGCCCGCCGCTAAACCCAGCCGAAAGACCGCCGTCAGAAAACGGCGGCTCGCAGAAACCATCGAGGCTCTCACCGCCTTGCAGTTTGGTCCCAAGCAACGGAACGAAACCGCCGCCTACACGCTCCTCGCCCTGCTGGATCTCCAGCCCGATGTGTCGTGGGCGGAATCACAGGCTCCGCTCTGTGGCATCACTCCGATCATTGATTTCATCGCTGCCGCCTACGGAGTCCGCTACGCACCGAACACCCGCGAAACGATTCGCGACGATGCGGTGAAATTCTTCGTGGAGGAAGGCCTGCTCCTGCGCAATCCCGACGAGCCCAACCGTCCGACCAACAGCGGGAAAACGGTGTATCAGATCGAACCGACGGCCCTCGCTCTCCTCCGCAAGGTTGGAACGACAGCCTGGACACCCGCCTTGGGGCATTACCTCGCCAGCCGTGAAAGCCTCAAGCATGAGCTTGCGCGAAAGCGGAACCTCGCCCGCGTGCCGGTGACATTGCCCGACGGCTCACAGGTTGCGCTCTCGCCCGGCGGCCAGAATCCCCTCATCAAGGCGATCATCGAACTCTTCTGCCCGGCATTCGCTCCCGGCGGAGTGGTCATCTACATCGGCGACACCGAAAATAAATTCGTCCACCTCGAAACCGCAGGCTTGGCCGCATTGGGAGTCACCTTGGATTCCGCCGCCAAGATTCCCGATGTGATCGTCCACCACACTGCCAAGAACTGGCTCCTGCTCATCGAAGCTGTCACCAGTGCCGGACCGGTGGATGGCAAGCGTCGCAAGGAACTCAAGGATCTGTTTGCCGGTTGCAACGCGGGCCTCGTATTCGTCACCGCCTTCGAAAACCGCCGAACGATGCTGTCATTCGGCAATCATATCGCATGGGAATCCGAGGTCTGGATCGCCGAAGACCCCGACCACATGATCCACTTCAACGGCGAACGCTTCCTCGGGCCGTATCCAGACGTGATGCCGACAAAACCATGACGACACCCATCTCCAACATCTGCATCTACGGCCAGGTGATCAACGCCCGCCACCTCGCACTCCTACGCCAGCATTTATAATCGCTCAATTACTCCGCATTTCTTTCCTTCCAGATCCACTTTCCCGTCCAGCGGACGGGCAGCGGGAGCCGGGCGATGAGCCAGAAAGCGGGCTCGACGAGGCCGGAGAGCCAGACCACAGGGAGCGAACGCCGTCCGGGGAGCGCGTCGGCTGCGGTGCGTCGGCAGGCGAGGAGCGCGAGGTGGAGGGCCCAGCGGCGGAGGGACAACGGCTTCGCGAGCGCGGAGAAAAACGAGAACGCGAGTCCGAACGTGAGCGGCAGTCCGAGGCTTCCGCGCGGGTTGCAGAGGCGGAAGGTCACGAACGCCCGGTGCTGGTGGAGGAGCCAGTCCCGCGTGCCCACGGACGGAGCCGCGAGCGTCAGGACGCAACGGGAAATCCCGACGCGTTCGCCCGAGCGGCTCACGGCGCGCCCGAGCTCGTGATCGTCGGCCAGTGTGTTGGCAAAGATCCCCCAGCCGCCGAGGCGGCGGAGGACGTCTCCCTTGACCGCCATGCAGGCGCCGGTGAGGAAATCCACGCGCCCCGTGGCGCGGAGGACGGCCACGCCCGGCCAGAGCGCAAGCTCGGTCCCCGCGGCATCGAGGCGGGCGGCCAGGCTGGCGCCTTCCTCGAAAACATAGGGAGCAGAAAATGCGGCGGCCGCGGACTCCTGCCATTCCCTGCGGAAGGCCCGCAGGAATTCGCCGTCGGCAATGGCGTCGCTGTCGAGGACGATCCACCGGTCGTGGGTCGCCAGCGGCTCGAGCTGCATGAGCTTTCCGATTTTTGGATTGGCGCAGCCGCCGTCTCCGAGGGGAGGACAATGGATGTCCAAGTCCGGAAATTTCCTGGCGAGATCCGCGCAGAGCTCGCGCTCGTCGCCGCCGGACGCGCCGAAGAGGATCCGGTCGTCCGGCCCGACCCCCGCGAGGAATGCCTCCAGATTGCGCGCGAGCCCGGGCTCGCCGGACTTGAGCGGACGGAAAAACGTGACGGGTTCGAGCGGGCCGACGGCCTTCGATCCACGCAGCCAGCGCCGCAGGAGCCCGGCGGCAACAAGAAAATAAGCGGCGGTGAAAAGTCCGGTGCCGACGACAGCCAGCCCGGCCGACTTTCTCAAAAAGCCCGGTTTATCCAACGATCGGGAGGAGGTTCTTGCTGATCGCGCGGTCTATCGAAAGAGCGCCGCCACCGAGGCAGACGAGCGCGAGGCCCGCCGCCCAGACGAGGAGCGGAAATTCCAGAACGGAGAAAACCGCCGTGGGCCGACCCAGCATGACCAGGGCGCCGGTCATGACGACCACGACCCCGAGCCCCGCGAACCGGGTCAGGAAGCCGAAAAAGAGCGCCAGGCAAATCGCAAGCTCCAGGACGATGACCAGGGAGGTCAGTACGATCGGGAGCCCGAACCCGGTCGGAGACGTCCATGCCTCCAGCGTTCCCTGCCAACCCGCCCCGCCAAACCATCCGAGCGCTTTCTGGGTTCCGTGGTAAAAAAAGATTCCCGAGAGGACGAGACGCAGGATAAGCGGTCCCGCATTTCCAGGGGAGTGGAAGAAATGATAGACGGGGTTTTTCGTCACGGTCCGGCAGATTAGCAGAGCGGGCGGCGGGACGGAAAGCAAAAGTGTTCCCACGGCAGCCCGGTTTCGGGTATGAGAGGGGTCCGCCATGGAGCAACCCTCCAAATCTCCGCTCGCCGCGTATGTCGTCCCATTTGTCATTTTCCTGGGCGGGCTGGCGCTTGTCGAGGTCGTGCGGAGCCTCGGGGGAACGTCGGAAAACCTGCTGCTCAGCAGGCCGGAATTCTGGGTTTACCCGCTCCAGACCTTGCTCTGCGGGGCGGCGCTCGTCTTTTACTGGAGGCGCTACGACTTCGGAAACGCGGGCGGATTCCTCGCGGCCGCCGCGGCGGGCCTGCTCGCCCTTGCCCTCTGGCTGTCCCCGCGGCTTGTCTTCGGCGCCGCGCCACGCACGGCCGGATTTGACCCGACGGTTTTTTTCGAAACCCCGGCGATCTATTGGCTGACCGTTGCCGCGCGGTTCGCGCGGCTGGTGGTGGTCGTGCCGCTCGTGGAGGAGATTTTCTGGCGCGGGTTTCTGATGCGCTACCTGATCCGGGAGGACTTTGAAAATGTCGCGTTGGGAACGTTTCGTCCGCTCTCATTTTTTGGCGTGGCCGGGATTTTCATGCTGGTGCACGGGATGGCCGACTGGCCGGCCGCGTTCCTGACCGGGCTGATCTTCAACGGGCTTCTCGTGAAAACGAAAAGCCTGGCGGCCTGCGTGGCGGCGCACGCGATCACAAACCTCGGGCTCGGCCTTTATATCATGGCAACCCGGCAATGGGGGTTCTGGTGAAAATCGGCTTTGCACAGATCAATACGGTCGTCGGCGACTTCGCGGGGAATGCGCGCAAGATCGCCTCGGCCGCCGCCGACCTCGAACGCCGCGGGGCCGAAATCATTCTCACCCCGGAGCTGTCGCTCACCGGCTACCCGCCGCAGGATCTCGTCTTCAAATCCGATTTCGTCCCCGCGAACCTCAAGGCGCTCGAGGAACTGCACGCGCAGGTCGGCCCGGCGGCATGGGTGGTCGGCTGCGTGGATGCAAACTCTTCCGGCTCCGGCCGGCCGTTTCGCAACGCGGCGGCCGTGCTCGAACGCGGGCAGCCGATCCGCAAGGTTTTCAAATCCCTGCTGCCGACCTACGACGTCTTCGACGAGGCGCGATATTTTGAGCCCGCCTCCTCGGTTGCTCCGGTTGACATCGGCGGCCGGAAAATCGGGATCACGATTTGCGAGGACATCTGGACGCCGGAGTTCCTGCCGCGCGGGCTCTACACGCGGGACCCGGTCCACGATCTCGTGGTCGCCGGGGCGGCCGCGATCCTGAACATCAGCGCCTCGCCATTTCAAATCGGCAAGCCCGCGCAAAGGCGCGAAATGATCCGCCTGCAGGCCGGCCGGCACCGGGTCCCGTTCTTTTATTGCAATGCCGTGGGCGGGAACGACCAGCTCGTCTTCGACGGCCATTCGCTCGCGGCCACGTCCGACGGCGTCGTCTGGATCCAGGCGCCCGGGTTCCGCGAAGGCTCGTTCGTGCTCGACATCGGCGACATGAACCACGAGGCCGAGTTCCGCGAAGGAGGCTCGCGGACCAGCCTGGTTCCATGGCCCCAGGACACCGGCAATGACATGGCCGACCTGCGCGACGCGCTGGTGCTCGGTCTCCGCGACTACATGACAAAGTGCGGATTCCGGACAGCCGTGCTCGGGCTCAGCGGCGGGATTGACAGCGCGGTGACCGCCTGCCTCGCGGTCGGGGCGCTCGGGGCGGACCACGTCACCGGAGTCGCGATGCCCTCGCCGTTCTCGTCGGACCACAGCGTGGAGGACGCGCTCCTCCTCGCAAAAAACCTCGGCATGAAATGCCTGACCCTTCCGATCTCCGCCGGCTTCGAGTCCCTCAAATCGCAGATGGCGGAAGCGTTTGCCGGCAAACCGGAGGACATCACCGAGGAGAACATGCAGGCCCGCCTGCGCGGCCTCACGCTCATGTCGCTCTCGAATAAATTCGGGCACCTCCTGCTCACCACCGGCAACAAGAGCGAGCTCGCGGTCGGCTACTGCACGCTCTACGGCGACATGTGCGGCGGGCTCGCCGTCATTTCCGACCTTCCCAAAACCACGGTTTGCCGGCTGGCCGAATTCATCAACCGCAGCGCCGGACGCGATGTCATCCCGCGCCGCACGATCGAAAAGCCTCCCAGCGCGGAGCTGCGTCCGGATCAAACCGACCAAGACACCCTCCCCCCCTACGAGATCCTGGATGAAATCCTCCGCCTCTACGTCGAGGAAAACCTCGGCGCGGAGATGATCGCCGCGCGTGGCTTCGATGCCGAAACCGTCCGGTGGGTGATCCGCCGCGTGGATCTCAATGAATACAAACGCGAGCAGGCCGCGCCCGGGCTGAAGGTCACCGGACGCGCGTTCGGGATCGGCCGCCGCATGCCGCTCGCCCAGCGATTCAGGGGATCGGGATTGAAATCTTCCGACCGGCCCGGTAAAAATATTGCCTCTTGAAATGAAAATCCAACGCGCCCTGATTTCCGTCTCCGACAAAACCGGCATTGTGGACTTTGCCAAAGCCCTTGCCGCACACGGCGTCGAAATCCTTTCCACCGGCGGAACCGCCAAGGCCCTTCAATCGGCGGGCATCGGCACGGTCGAGGTCTCGCAGTTCACCGGGTCGCCGGAAATCCTCGAAGGCCGCGTCAAGACCCTCCACCCGAAGATCCACGGCGGACTGCTTTATCTGCGGGGGAATGACGCACACGAGGCGCAGGCGAAGGCACACGGGATCAAGCCGATCGACCTGGTCGTCGTGAACCTCTACCCTTTCGAGGCCACGGTCGCCAAGGAGGGCGTCACGCTCGCGGAGGCGATCGAGCAGATTGACATCGGGGGGCCCTCGATGATCCGCAGCGCGTCGAAAAATTATCAATCCGTCTGCGTGGTCACCGATCCGGCGGATTATGCCGCCGTGGCTGATGCCATGCGCGAGGAGGGTGGCGGAACGGGCCTCCAGTTGCGCGAGCGGCTGGCGATCAAGGCGTTTGCCACGACCTCCGCCTACGATGCCGCGATCGCGGATTTCCTCAACCAGGAGCAGGAAACCTGCGCGAGCTTCCGCATGGACCTTCCTTTGGAAATGCGCCTCCGCTACGGCGAGAACCCCCACCAGCACGCGGAGCTCTACGGCAGCTTCAGCGACTATTTCGAGAAGCTCCACGGCAAGGAGCTTTCGTATAACAACATCCTGGACATCAGCGCCGCCAGGAACCTCATCGCGGAGTTTTCAAAGCCCACCGTCGCCATTCTCAAGCACACCAACCCCTGCGGAGTGGGCACGGATTCCGACCTGCTCGAGGCATGGGAAAAGGCGTTTTCCACCGACAAGCAGGCGCCTTTCGGAGGCATCATCATCTGCAACCTCCCGATCACGCTCGCCCTCGCCAAGGCGATCTCCGGGATTTTCAGCGAGGTCATCATCGCCCCGGATTTCGATTCCGACGCCCGCTCGCTCCTCCAGAAAAAGAAAAACCTGCGCCTGATGCGGATCCTGAAGCCGCTCTCGCACAATGTCCGCGATGTCCGGAGCGTGATCGGCGGCCTCCTCGTCCAGGACTCCGACTCCGCCGACATCCCGGATCTCGAACACAAGGTGGTGACCTCGCGTCCGCCGACAAAAGACGAGATCGAGGCGATGGATTTCGGTTGGAAGGTCGTCAAGCATGTGAAGTCCAACGCCATCGTCTATGCCGGAAAAGACCGGACGCTCGGGATCGGAGCCGGCCAGATGTCGCGCATCGATTCCTCCCGCATCGCCGTCTGGAAGGCCCAGGAGGCCGGGCTTTCGCTCAAGGGCAGCGCGGTTTGCAGCGATGCGTTTTTCCCGTTTCCAGACGGCCTCATCGCGGCCGCCCAGGCCGGCGCCACCGCGGCGATCCAGCCCGGAGGATCGGTCAAAGACCCCGACGTGATCCAGGCCGCCGACGCCCACCAGGTCGCCATGGTCTTCACCGGCACGCGCCACTTCCGGCATTGAAGGAGGGTTAAGGATTAAGGTTTAAGTATTAAGTAACCGAACTTCCAAGATCGAAGGCGCCCGCCGCTACTTAATACTTCATACTTCATACTTAATACTTAACCCTTATGCCCCCTCTCGCCTGCATCACCTGCGGTCCGGCGTATGAGCCGATCGACAGGGTTCGGCGGATCACCAATTTCTCGACCGGAGAAATCGGAACGGTGCTCGCCGCGGCGTTCCTGCGGGCGGGATTTGATGTCGTCTGCTTCCGCGGCGAAGCCGCCGCCTTCCCCGCTCCCTCTGGCGCGGATGTGCGGACGTTTTCGACCAACGACTCCCTGGCCGACGGCCTCCGGTCGCTCGGGCGTCCGCCCGCCATCGTCCTCCATGCCGCCGCCCTCTGCGATTTCACCCTCGAAAAAATCGAGGGAGCCGAAGGGTCGGGAAAGCTCGCCAGCCGCGGGGGGGCGGTCCTCCTCACTCTCCGGCCCGCCGGGAAAATTCTTCCGAGCCTGCGCGCTTGGTTCCCCGACGCGCGGATCATCGGCTGGAAATTCGAGGTTGACGGCTCCCGCGGGCAGGCGCTCGCCCGCGCCGCCGCCCAGATCCAAACCGC
Organism: Verrucomicrobiia bacterium; assembly: GCA_037129975.1. Lineage (GTDB taxonomy): Bacteria > Verrucomicrobiota > Verrucomicrobiia > Chthoniobacterales > Terrimicrobiaceae > QYQL01. The sequence continues at coordinate 11,197 of JBAXTX010000013.1, forward strand.
CCGCACCGACGCCTGCATCCTCAACGGCCCCGCCTACGGCCCCGGCTTCGGACTCGTGGCCCCGGACAATTCGGTCCGTCATTTTCCCGACAAAACCGCGCTGGCCGACCATCTCACAAACGTGTTGCCGCAGTTTTCGAGATGGACAATGCGAAAACGACGGGACTAGGATTTTGATTATGCATATTTCAAACGCAATGCTGCATGGCTCTGTGTGTCCGGTAACCGCTGTCGCTGCCGCGGCTGGATTGACGGCAGCTGCCTGGGCCGCCTCGAAATGCAAGACCAAGCCGACGGCTGCCCGATTCGCTGCTGTCAGCGCGCTGGTGTTTGCCTCACAGATGATGAACTTTCCCGTTCAGTCCGGTACCTCCGGGCACCTCCTCGGCGGCGTGCTGGCATCCGTTGTGTTGGGAACGCCCTTTGGAATCCTGTCCACGGCGCTTGTCCTGACTGTTCAATGCCTCCTGTTTTCCGATGGCGGTCTCGCGGTGCTCGGGGCGAATATCCTGAATATGTCGTTGGTCGGCGCGGGAGTCGGAGGGTGGCTGGCTGGGAGTCTCAAGGAGCGTTCGGTTCCGACATTTGCAAGGATCGGCCTTGCGGCATGGGTTTCGGTTGTGCTTGCCGCAGGGGCGTTGTCTGTGGAACTGGCGCTGGCTGGCGCGATTCCCTTTTTCAAGTGCGCCCCGATGATGATCGGTATCCATGCGCTGATCGGCGTCGGGGAGGCCCTGCTCACGGTCGCGGCTGTTGGTTTGCTGACAGACAGGGAAAGCACAAGCCGGATGGGCAGGTTCGTTCCGGCTGTGGCGGCCATGGTCATCGCCTTGGTTCTCAGTCCGTTTGCATGCGGTTTCCCCGATGGCTTGGAGTGGGTTTCGGAAAGGTTCGCGCTTCTGCATGATGCGGCTCCGGCTTTTGTGGCTCCTCTGAATGGATACGCTCTTCCCGGTCTTCCCGCCGGTGGGATTTCCACCGCGCTGGCCGGTTTGGCGGGCGTTCTGGTTGTGCTCGTTGCAGGCTCGCTTATCGCTTCGTCTTGGAACCGCCATCGTGCGGCACATGGCAAAGGCGGAGCCGGATGAGCCGCGCTCCGGCAAATAATGCACGAAGTTTCGATCATGGCGGAAGCGGTGCGGATGGCCGTGGAATCGGCGCAAGCCGCCGGGGCCGGGCGCATCACCGGACTTCGACTGCGTGTGGGCACGTTGAGCGGCGCGGTTCCGGATGCGATGCGGTTCGCGTGGGATGTGGTCAGCCGCGACACCATCGCGGCGGGTGCGCGGCTGGAGATCGAACCGGTGCCGGCGGCGGGCTGGTGCGCAACGTGCCGGGCGGAATTTGAGTGTGCGGATTTTTTCAACGAATGTCCCCGGTGCCACAATGTGAGCGGCGAGTTGCGGCGCGGGAGGGAACTGGATATCGCCTCGGTGGAGATGAATTGATATGTGCAAAGAATGCGGATGCGGACTCGGCGGTGGCGACGTGAAGGTCGGCGGGCATTCCCGCGATCCTTCTCATAGCCACAGTCACGGACACGAACATCAGCACAGCCATGCGCCCGCGCCGTTCAAGTTGGACCTCAACCGTTCGCTCATGGAGAAGAACGACCGCTTGGCGGAGCGGAATCGCGGATTCTTCAAGGCGAAGAAGCTGCTTGTGCTGAATGTGGTCTCCTCGCCCGGCTCGGGCAAAACCATGTTCATCCGTGAGACGGCGGCGAATCTCGCGGGCAAATTGCGCGTGGGCGTCATCGTCGGTGATCTGGCCACGGACAACGACGCGGCGCGCTTGCGGGAGGCCGGCATTCCGGTGGTGCAAATCACCACGGGAACGGTTTGTCATCTGGATGCGGACATGGTTTCCCAGGCGGCGACGCAGCTCGATCTCGACAAGGTTGATGTGCTGGTGATTGAAAATGTCGGCAATCTTGTCTGCCCTGCAGACTACGATCTCGGCGAAGATTTGCGCGTGGTGTTGTTGTCCACGACCGAGGGGGAAGACAAGCCGCTCAAGTATCCGCCGATGTTTCACTCGGCGCAGGTGGTCGTCATCACGAAGAGCGATCTCGCCACCGTCGTGGGATTTCATCGCGAACAGGCGCTGGGGAATCTCAAGCGCGTGAGCCATCACGCGGAAATCTTTGAGCTGTCCTCGAAGACAGGGCAGGGAATGAAGGCCTGGCTGGATTTCCTGGTGAAACAGCGAGGGGAGCTTGAACCCCCTCCCCTCGTACTACCTCAGTCGTAGAACCCGTATTCGTAGGCGGCGTCGAACATCGCCAGGATATTCTCCGGCGGGACTTCTCCCTGGATGTTGTGGCAGTTATTGAAAACATACCCTCCGCCGGGCATGAGTGCCCGCATGTTTTGTCGGACGTTGGCCGCGACCTCCGCTGGCGTGCCCTGCGGCAGGATGTGCTGGGCATCCACGCCGCCGCCCCAGAAGGCGAGATCCTTGCCGAACCGGCGCTTGAGGTCCTCCGGGTCCATGTTGCACGCGCTGAGTTGCACGGGATTGAGAATCTGCGCGCCGTTGTCAATCAGCTCGGGGATGAAGTCCACGCATGACCCGCAGGTGTGGTACCAGATCTTCGCCTGAGTGCGGGACCGGATGTATTGCACCAGGCACTTGTGGCGCGGCTTGACGATGCGCCGATAGATTTCAGGGCTGAACAGCGGGCCGTTCTGCCCGGCGAGGTCATCGCCGATCATGATCACGTCCACCAGGTCGCCCACTTCGTCGAGGAACACCCGGAACCAGTCCAGCCAGAACTTGAGGGTCTGGTCGAGCATGGCCTCGCAAAACTCCGGCTCCAACATCAGGTCGCAGAACCATTGTTCGAGGCCGCGCAGATACCAGCAGATTTCATAGACGACGCCCGAGATGCCGCTGACCACGGCATAGGGGGTGTCCTTTTTCAGCGCCAGCGCCCGCTCGCGCAGCCCGGCAAAGCGGCCCGCATCGTCGCCTCTGGGCCACGCATGATCCTTGATGTCATTGAGGCTGGCGTTGGCCAGCGGGTGCAGCGTGATGTCCATGTAATGAGGCGCATCGTCGGGCATCGACCAGCGGATGCCGAATTCGTCCGTCAGATCCTGCCACCCACGACCGTCGCGGGTGGCCTGGACGATGCCGCCCTGCCAAGTGGCCGCGGCCCCGGCGCGAATGTAGCGCGTGTCCACGCGGAGCCGTTCGAGAACCTGTTCGCTAGGCACGGCCAATTGCTGCACGGCATCCATGATGTGCACCTCCTCGTTGATGCCGAGGTGCTTGACGAGGTTGCGGTAGGCGTTCTTGTGAATGCCGGTCTGGTTGCCGCCGAGGTCCATCGGCACGCGGTCCGGAATCTGGTGGTTGAGCGCGGCGATGACGCGCTCCCTGGGGGTCATGGTTTCTTGCTTGGACATGATTGTTGGAAATTTACGGTGCGGGGCTGGTGAAAACCGCAAAACGGATGTCGGCGGGAGATCCAGTGGAGAGGTTGTCTGATAGGAAATTCCTTTCGGCCCTCCGGGGCGTTGGCTCAGAGTTTGAAGCTGGAAGCGGGGGGGGCACCTGGGGATGCTGGCGTATCGGGGGTTGAGAGTCAAGCGCACCCTGCCACCCTGCCGCCTTCTCACAGACTGGAGAACAGGGGATGTATTGGGCGAGGCGATCGAATCAGCGGAAGAACGATTGGATTTTCTTCACCGCTTCGGCATGGCCCTGTTGGGCTGCGGGGGTGAGGTCTTCGCTGAATTCCATTTTCTCAGCAGGGATCGTCAGCCACCACGCTTGGGGCACATGGCCAAAGACATCGCGGGAGAGCGCAAGCATGGTGCGCGGGTCGGCGGCGTGAGCCATGAGTTGCGGGGTGTCGCCGGGTTCCAGTTGGCGGAATTGGACTTCCTTCGGCGCGTCCACGGCGGCATCCACAAAGATCACGGTGTCGGCCAAGGCCATCGAAGCGGCGTGCTCGGGCGAGAGTTGCTGGCAGACAAGCGTGCGGACACCGGGCAGATGCAAGGCTTCCACCGCCTCGGCCACGCGCGGACCGACGCCGTCATCGCCTCGCAGCGTGTTGCCGTAGCCGATGACGAGGAGCGCGTGCTTCAGCCCGCTTTGGCTTTCGTCCGATTTTGCCTCGGCACTTTTCATGGCGTCAGGCAACTTCCACGCTGAACCGGGCTAAAGTCCGCGCTCCTCAAAATCATCCGCGAGTCAATTCGTTCAGCACTTTTCCATCCGTCCCGATCAACTGGACGCGCATCGGCATCTGGCCGACGGCGTGGGTGGAGCAACTCAGGCACGGGTCGTAGCAGCGGATGCCGTGTTCGACGCGGTTGAGCAGCGGCTCGGGAATCTGCTGGCTGCCCTTGATGTAATGCCGCGCGATCTGGGCGACGGTCTGGTTCATCGCCAGGTTGTTCTGGCCGGTGGCGACGATGAGATTCACTTTTTGGAGCAGGCCGTTGCGGTCCACGGTGTAATCGTGGAAGAGCGTGCCTCGCGGGGCTTCGCTCGCGCCCACGCCGCGCAGGTTGTTGATGCCGGCATCGGCACGGAGGTAGTCGCTCAAAATCTCCGGATCGTCCATGGTGCGTTCGATGTATTCGAGGCTGGCAAGGATTTCAATGAGGCGCGCATAGTGATAGAGGAACGACGACGTGACGGCGCCGCGGCCCATCTTTTTGAATTTCTTCAACTCGGCGTCAGCTTTGGGCACGCCCATGCGTTGGCAGACGTTGAGGCGAGCGAGCGGACCGACGCGGTAGATGCCCGCCGGGAAACCGAGCGGCAAATAATAGGGCGACTTGAGATACGAACTGTTCTGCACGGATTCGCCGATGACTTCGTAATACTTCTGCGGGTCAACCTGATCGGCGATGATGCTGCCGCTGCTGTCGGTGAAACGGAGTTTGCCGCCGTGATGTTCCCATGTGCCGTCCTCGGCCACGAGGCCCATGAACAGCGACGGAAAGTTGCCGAAGATTTGGATTTCGCGTTGGTGGGTCTCCATCGTTTTCTTCCACAAATTCAACGCGGCTTCCGTCGTGGCGTAAGCTTCGGGCAGCCAGAGGCGGATGCGCTCGCGGCCTTCCACGGTCAACGGACTGCGCACACCGCCGGGCACGGCCCAGGAGGGATGCACCTTGCGGCCGCCGAGAATCTCGATGATTTCCTGGCCGAACTGCCGCAGGCGGATGCCGGCGCGGGCGAGGTCTTTGTTCGAGGCGATGATGCCGAAAACATTGCGCTGTGGTTGGGGTGTGTCCCAACCGAGCAAAAAGTCGGGCGCGCTCAAATGGAAGAAACTCAACGCGTGGCTCTGCACCATCTGCCCGAGGTTCATCAGGCGGCGCAGCTTGTCGGCGGCGGGCGGGATGTTGACGGCCATGATGGCGTCGCCGGCCTTGGCGGACGCGAGCAGGTGGCTGACGGGGCAGATGCCGCAGATGCGCGGGGTGATGCCGGGCATTTCGGCGAACGGCCGGCCTTCGCAGAATTTCTCGAAGCCGCGGAACTCGACGACATGGAACTCTGCGTCGGACACATGGCCCGCGTCGTCCATGTAAATGCTGATCTTGGCGTGGCCCTCGATGCGGGTCACCGGGTCAATGACGATGCGTTTGGACATAAACTTGGTTCAACCAAACTTGATCTGTTTGCCTTCGAGCTTCGGTTTGGTGCCGCTCAACATCTGCGAGACGAGCGCCTTGATGTGCGCGGTGGGCGGCGGGCAACCGGGCAGAAAATGTTCGACATGCACGACTTCATGAACGGGCATCACGCGTTCCAGCAACTGCGGCACGATGCCGTCGGCTTTCGGGATGCACGGGTTATCCTGGGCATTCTCGATGTAGGCGCGCTGCAACACGCTTTCGGTGTTCCCGAGGCCGAGCTGATTGCGGATGGCGGGCACGTTGGCCGTCACCGCGCAATCCCCGAAGGACACGAGCACTTTCGTGCGCCGGCGGATTTTGTGGAGCAGTTCCAGGTTGTCCTCGTTGCAGATCGCGCCTTCGATGAGGCACACTTCCACGTTCTCGGGATAATCCTTCATGTCCACGACGGGGCTGTAAACGATGTCCACCAGGTCCGCGAGGTCGATGAGAAACTCGTCGAGGTCGAGGAACGACATGTGGCAGCCGGAACAGCCGCCAAACCAAACTGTGGCTAAACGAACTTTCATGATTCAGTGGCAAATCGGAAATTCGAAAGAGGCCCGAAGCCCGAACAAGGCGGTCGGACGTTGGGGGCTTCGGATTTCGGTATTCGGTATTCGGATTTCATACAGGTTGGGGAATTCGGGTTTTACTTCAGTCCGCCACGATCCATTGATGCTTCTCCCGCGCCGTCACGATGAATTCCAGCTTGCCGCGGTCGCGTTCCATCTCGCCCGCCGTCGAGCCTTTGTGGAACAGCGCTCCGGTCGGGCAGGCTTGCACACACTTGCCGCATTGCGTGCAGGAATCGGATTCGCCCCACGGCATGTTGAGGTCGGTGATGATGTGCGACTTTGTGCCGCGCCCGGAAACATTCTTCGTGCCCGCGCCTTCGATGTGCCAACACACGCGCACACACCGCGTGCAAAGAATGCAGCGATTGTGATCCATGCCGAACAGCCGCTGCGTGGTGTCCACGTTCCATTTCGGGAACAGATATTCATAGCGGACGTGATCCATGCCAAGCGAGTAGCCCAGCGTTTGCAGTTCGCAATGGCCGTTGGACACGCACACGGCGCAGACGTGGTTGCGCTCGGCGAAGAGCAGCTCCAATGTCATGCGGCGATACTTGCGCAGGCGTTCGCTGTCGGTGTTGATTTCCATGCCCTCGGCGACTTTCGTGGCGCAGGCGGGCAACAGCTTCGGCACGCCCACGACCTCCACGAGGCACAGGCGGCAGGCACCCACATCGTAAACGCCCTCGAGGTGGCAGAGCGTCGGGATCTTTATGCCCGCTTCCTCCGCCACCTGCAAAACCGTAGCGCCCTCCTCGGCGGTGATGGGTTTGCCGTCAATCGTCAGTGTTTTGGCAGCCATAATGTCTTCGGGTTATTTCGCCTCCGCCGCGGGCTGCTTGTTGGTTTCTCCGTTGCCGCGCGGGCCGTATTTGTCCGGTTGGAGCAGCGCCTCGTATTCGTTGCGGAAGAACCGCAGCGTGCTCAACGTGGGATTCGGGGCGGTCTGGCCGAGGCCGCAGAGGCTGGTGTTCTTCACCATGTCGCAAAGCTCTTCGAGCTTCGCGAGATCGCGCTTGGTGGCTTTGCGTTTGAGAATCTTTTCGAGCAGGTTGTGCATCTGCACCGTGCCGGCGCGGCAGGGGATGCACTTGCCGCAGGATTCGTCCATGCAGAATTCCATGAAAAAGCGCGCCACGTCCACCATGTTGGTGCTGTCGTCCATCACGATCATGCCGCCCGAACCCATGATCGAGCCAAGCTTGCCGAGCGATTCGTAATCCACGGGTGTGTCGAGGTGCTGCGCCGGGATGCAGCCGCCGGACGGGCCGCCCGTCTGCACGGCTTTGATCTTTGCGCCGCCGGGAGCGCCGCCGCCCATTTCCTGAACGATGGTGCGGAGCGGCGTGCCCATCGGCACTTCGATGAGGCCGGTGTTTTTGATGTTGCCGGCCAGCGCAAAAACTTTCGTGCCCTTGCTCTTCTCCGTGCCGATGCCAGCGAACCATTCCGCGCCGTTGCGATAAATCGGCGCCACGTTGGCGAAGGTCTCGACGTTGTTGATGAGCGTGGGGCAGCCATACAGGCCGCTTTCCGCCGGAAACGGCGGACGCGGACGCGGCGTGCCGCGCTTGCCTTCGACCGACGCCATGAGCGCGGTTTCCTCGCCGCAAACAAACGCGCCCGCACCGATGCGCAGGTCCACAGTGAAGTTGAACGGCGAGTCAAAAATACCGCTGCCCAGCACGCCAAGCTGTTTGGCCTGTTTGATCGCGATCTGCAAACGGCTGATGGCGAGAGGGTATTCCGCGCGCACGTAAATGAATCCCTGATCCGCCCCAACCGCGTAGGCGGCGATAGCCATGCCTTCGAGCACGCTGTGCGGGTCGCTTTCAAGGACACTTCGATCCATGAACGCGCCCGGGTCGCCTTCGTCGGCGTTGCAGATGACGTATTTCTTCGCGCCAGGAGATTTGGCGACCGTGCCCCACTTGAGACCGGTGGGGAACCCCGCGCCGCCGCGCCCGCGCAAGCCGCTCTTGACCATCGTCTCGACGACGTCCTTGGGCGTCATCTCGTTGAGCGCCTCGTGCAACGCCTGATAGCCGTCCACCGCGATGTAGCTTTCGATGCGCTCGGGATCAATCACCCCGCTGTTCGAGAGCACGATGCCGAGCTGCTTCTTGAAGAACGCCGCGTCCGGGTCGGTCTGCGGAATTTTCGCCGTGCCGCCATTGAGCGCGGCGATGATGGCGGGCGCGCTCTCCGCCGTGACCCTGACATAGAGGGAATTCTGCGGGTCGGCCTGGACGAGAGGACCTTCGCAGCAAAGTTTCATGCAGCCGACGCCGCGCACTTCGACGTCATTCTCAAGACCGGCTTGGGCGACCGCGTTTTCGAGTTGCGCCTTGACGCCCTTGGCGTCGGAGGACATGCAGCCGGCGGCCATGCAACAGCGAAGCGTGACCTTTTTGCGAGCGGCCAGTTCCTTCGTCTTGATTTGAACCAGATCGTTGAGAATCATTTTGACACCCACTTTTTGATGTGTTCGAGCGCTGACTCCGGAGACTGGCGCGGAGTGACCGAGCCGTCATACACCACCGCCGGCGCGATGCCGCACGCGCCGATGCACCGCGCGGTAAGGAGCGAGACGTTGTTGTCCGCTGTGGTTTCGCCCGCCTTGATCTTGAGGTTTTCCTGCACGGCCCCGATGACCTTGTCCGCGCCCTTCACGTAACACGCCGTGCCCATGCAGACGACGCATGTGTGTTCACCCTTGGGCTTGAGCGTGAAGAAATGGTAGAACGTCGCGACGCCATAAACGCGGCTCGGTGGCAGCTTGAGCTTGTAGGAAACGAACAGCAGCAGGTCGTCCTCGAGATAGCCGAACAGTTCCTGCGCCTTGTGAAGAATCTCTATGAGCGCATCATGGCGGAACTGATGCTTCTTCATGTGCACTTCAAGGATCTTGAAGCGCTTGTCTCCAGAAGCATGTTCCAGGGCCGTTTGAAGTCGGCTCTGTTTGTTGCGGGAGGATACGGCAGTCATCGTTTTTTTGTCTGCGGCTGTTGTTAGAGAAAAACGGCGGAGGATGCAAGGTATTAGCGCGAGAAATATTTTGCAGGGTCCGCGGGATGCCGCAGTTGAAAACGGGGGACGCAGCCGCGCGACCGCAGGTTTGAGGCGGGTCAACAAATCCGCGGCAACTGTTCGCCGCTGGGCATGTCGAGGATGCGGCTCACGCCGATGGAGCTCTTCAACGTCACGAGAGGCGCGGCTTTCTCCGCAACTTCGCCAATGACGGTTGCCCCTTCACAGACCTCGTAGCCACGGAGGATTTGCACCGCCCGCTCCGAATCCTTCGCCGCGACGAAGGCAACGAACCGCCCTTCGTTCGCCACATGCAACGGATCAAGCCCGAGCATCTCGCACGCGGCGTGAACATCTTCGCGGACGGGAATCGCCTTTTGCTCCACGGCAATCTTCACGCCTGCGGCTTCCGCGATTTCATTCAGCGCGCTGGCCAGGCCGCCGCGCGTGAGGTCGCGCAGACAGCGGATTTCCATTCCGGCTTCGAGCAATGCCAGCACGGGCCCGGCCACAGGCGCGGAGTCGCTTTCGATGGTGCTTTCAAATTGCAATCCCTCGCGCACCGCCATGATGGCCATGCCGTGTCTGCCCAAATCACCGCTGACAATCACCGCATCACCCGGCCGGACGTTCTGCGGCGCAATGTTGAGGGAGTGTTCGATGACGCCGATGCCCGTGGTGTTGACGAGCAATCCGTCGCCCTGGCCTTGGTCCACGACCTTTGTATCGCCGGTGATAATCTGCACGCCGCAATGTTTCGCCGCGCCGCTCATCGAACAGACGACACGCCACAACGTCTCCATGGGCAGGCCTTCCTCGATGATGAACGCGCAGCTCAAGTAAATCGGACGCGCGCCGCTCATCGCCAGATCGTTGACCGTGCCATGCACCGCCATCGAGCCGATGTCGCCGCCGGGAAAAAACAGCGGGCGCACGACGTAGGAATCGGTCGTCATCGCCAGCTGGCCAGGCGGAACAGCAAACCGGGCCGAGTCGTGGCGCGTGTCGAGAATCGGATTGCTGAACGCCGGGCCAAAAACATTTTCCATCAATTGATGGGTCAGCATCCCGCCGCCACCGTGCGCCATGAGGACGTGAGAATGCTGCTGGATCGGCAGGGGACAACTCGCTTTAAAGTCAGGAATTTTCATTTTGCATGTTCAACTTCGGGCACGCTGACGACGATACCGATGGTAAGCCGCACACGCGCCTTCGCTCGAAACCATTGTCGCGCCGAGCGGATGTTCGGGCGTGCAGCGCCTGCCGAACGCCGGGCATTCGTGCGGTTTGATTTGCCCTTGCAACACGAGCCCGCTCAAACAATCCGCCGGTTCATCAACGTGCTGGTCGGCCAGTCCAAACTTCTTTTCGGCGTCAAACGCCGCATACGCGTCGGCCAAGCCCAGACCGCTCGCCGGAATCTCGCCGACGCCCCGCCACTTGCGCGGCACGATTCTGAAAACCTTGCGCATCAGTTCCTGCGCCGGTTGGTTGCCCTGCTTGCTCACGGCGCGGACGTATTGGTTCTCGACCACGGCACGACCGGACTCCAGTTGCCGCACGCACATCAGGATGCCCTGCAAAATGTCGAGCGGCTCGAAGCCTGTGACCACAATCGGCACGCGATACTTTGCGGCGAGCGGCGGATATTCCTCGTAGCCCATGATCGCGCAAACGTGCCCCGCCGCGAGAAATGCCTGCACGCGACAGCTCGGCGACGACATCAACGCATCAATTGCCGGTGGCACGAGCACATGCGAGATGAGCATGGAGAAATTCTTCAGCCCCTTCCGCGCGGCTTGATACACCGCCATCGCCGTCGCCGGTGCGGTTGTTTCGAAGCCCACGCCGAAAAACACGACTTCTTTTCCGGGGTTTTGTTCCGCGAGCTTCACGGCATCCAACGGCGAATAAACCATTCGCACGTCACCTCCCGTCGCCTTGACCGTGAGCAGATCCGTGGTGCTGCCCGGCACGCGCAGCATGTCGCCGAACGACGTGAAGATGACGCCCGGCCGCGCGGCGATTTCCAGCGCCTTGTCGATCATCTCCAGCGGCGTCACGCACACCGGGCAGCCCGGCCCGTGAATGAGCGTGATCTGTTTGGGCAGCAGCTCATCAATGCCGAACTTCACGATGGCGTGCGTCTGGCCGCCGCATACCTCCATGATATTCCACGGCTTTGTTGTGACGCGGTGGATTTCCCGCGCGAGCTGTTGCGCGAGTTCGCCATCGCGATATTCGTCGAGGAATTTCATGGCCCTCCCTCCTTCAACTCGTCGAGCTCCTCCATCTGCCTGAGATACTCGAAAATCTTGTGCGCCTCGTCCTCGTCCACTTTGCTGAGCGCGAATCCGGCGTGGACGATGACGTAATCGCCAATCTGGGCTTCCGGCACATACGCAAGGCTCGCTTCCTTGATGACGCCGCCGAAGTTCACCCTGCCCATGCGCGTGATCGGGTCATCACCGGTGATGGTTTCGACTTTTCCTGGAATCGCGAGACACATGTTCAGCTCTTCAAAGTTAACCCGCGGCGGGCGGCGACGGCTTGACCCAGGGCGATTCCGCCATCATTCGTCGGCACGCGCTGATGCCAATACGGTTGGAACCCTGCTTCACGCAATCGCGTCACCGCGTGCTCCGTCAGGTAACGGTTCTGAAAACAGCCGCCACTCAACGCCACGCGAGGACAGGCGATCCGCCGTGCGACCTGGACAATCGCCTCCACCAGCGCGTTGTGAAACTTCGCGGCGATCTCGCCGACAGAAATGCCCCGCTGCAAATCGCTCGCCATCGCCGCGATCATCACCGACCAGTCCAGTTGCATTGGCGAATGGCGGCCATCGATTGGCAATTCATACGTCGCGCCGGTCTCGATCCCATCAATTGCAAACTCCAGCTCCATCGCCGCCTGACCTTCAAACCGTGACTGCTGGCGCAAGCCCACCAGCGCGGCCACCGCATCAAACAATCGCCCAACGCTGGAACACCAGGGCGAATTCAATCCGCGCTCCATGGCCGTCTCCAACGCGGCCCGGTCCGCCGGAGAAAACATCCCGACGAACTTTTGTCGCATGTGCAACAAAGTCTGATCGTGGTGATCTGCCAGTTCATGCAGCAATCCGAGCGCGGCGCGGCGCGGCTCTTTCACCGCCGCTTCGCCGCCAGGCAACCGGAATGGCCGAAAGGAGGCACGTCGTTCCACGTCATCATCCGTCACGAGGAAAAATTCGCCGCCCCAGATTGTGCCCTCCGTGCCATGGCCGGTGCCGTCCCAAGCCACGCCCAGCGCGGGCAGTTCAACCTCGTTCTCGGCGAGGCAGGACAAAACGTGGGCGATGTGGTGTTGGACCCGGATGACGCGCGGAGCGCCGGCCTCCGGCGCGGCAAGTTGCTGCTTTTCAGATTCCCGCCGGGCAGGAGGCCGGCGTTCCAAGGCAAACTTCGTCGAGAGATAATCCGGGTGCAGGTCGGCGGCGATGATGTCTGGCGCTGCGCCGTAGAGCTGAGGCAAGTCCGCGGCGGCGCGGCGGAAGGCGATGTTCGCCTGTTCCGTTTCCAGATCGCCGATGTGCTGGCTGAGAAAAACCTGTTCGCCCACCGCCAGCGCGATGGAGTTCTTGAGATGCGCGCCAACGGCGAGGACGTTTGGGATTTGGGATTTTGGATTTTGGATTTGAATTGGCAGCGGCGCGTAACCACGCGCCCGGCGCAAGACCATCTCGCGACCCAGCATGATGAGGACGATGGAGTCGTCCATGTGGCGGACGATGGGACGATTGTGGACGAGAAACACATCCGCAATGCCGCGCAGCCGGTCGAGTGCTTCGTGTTCGTCGGTGCAAATGGGTTCATCGCTCAAGTTGCCGCTGGTGGCGACGACCGGGAACCCCAACTCCGCCATCAGCAGATGATGCATGGGGTTCGATGGCAGCATCACGCCGAGATTCGGATTTCCGGGGGCGACGCTGTGTGCGGGCAGGGCTGGAGGCTGGAGGCTGGAAGTTGGGCGGCGGCGCAATAGAACAATGGGCGCTTCAGGCGAGTGCAGCAGCCGCTCTTCCAACGCCGAGACTTCACAAACTTCCTTCACGCTTGGCAGCGACGGAAACATCAAAGCGAACGGTTTTTCCTCGCGGTGTTTGCGCTCGCGCAGACGCTGGATGGCCCCGGCGTTACGCGCGTCCACCAGCAAATGGAATCCCCCGATGCCTTTCACCGCCACGATTTGCCCGTGACGAAGGGCTTCGACGCCAACCAGCAGGGCCGCATGACCGCGAGCCTGCGGCAAGGGCCGGACCGGCGGCACGCCTGCGCCGGGCTCCCACAGTTCCAGTTGCGGACCGCAGGCAGGACACGCGTTGGGTTGCGCGTGAAAGCGGCGGTTGCGCGGGTCGTCGTATTCAGCCTGACACGCGGGACACATCTGAAATCCGCGCATCGAAGTGTTCGCGCGGTCGTAGGGCAGCGCTTCGATGATGCTGAAGCGCGGACCGCAATTCGTGCAGTTCGTGAACGGGTGGCGATAGCGGCGATTCGTCGGATCGAAAATCTCGCGCAGACAATCCGGGCAGGTTGCGATATCCGGCAACACGAGCGCGGTCCTGTTCCCGACTTTCTCGCTCTCGCGAATCACGAACCCGTCGTAGCCGACAGCATCGAGCCAGGTGGCTTCGAGGCTTTGGATGAAACTGCGGGGCGGCTTTTCGATTTCAAGGCGGTGGCGGAATTGCTCCAGCTCGGCCCGCGCGCCCTCGACTTCGATGAAGACGCCCTGCGGAGAATTGTTAACCCAGCCGGCCAGGTCCAGCTCGTCCGCCAGGCGATAGACGAACGGACGAAAGCCAACGCCCTGAACCGCGCCGCGAATAACGAGCTTCAGGCGTGTGGTGGCACGCACGTGTCTGGATTCCAGTGTGGTCATTCTCGAAACACTCTATGAAAAAACCTGCCGGCGGCGAGGATTGTTCTGCCTGGGGATTCGTGCGAGCATGACCGCATGATGCAGATAACCACGATCTCCGCGATTCTGGGATTTACCGGAGTTGCCTTGGGTGCCTTCGGTGCTCATGGCCTCAAGGATGTTCTCGCGGCGAATGGAACTGCGGCAATCTGGCAGACTGCTGTGCTCTATCAGCTTGTCCACGCCGTGGCTTCGCTTTGGGCGGCGGAGCGCAAACCTTTCGTGGTCTGGCTCTGGGCGGGGGGAGTCGTTCTTTTCTCCGGCTCTCTCTACGTGCTGGCTCTCACAAACATCAAATGGCTTGGGGCCATCACCCCGATCGGCGGCATCCTTTTCCTCATCGGCTGGGGGATGCTTTTCCGGCGGAAATAATGCGGGCATTACAAATATGAGGGAATTACTGAACAAACGCGCCCTCGCCCACCTCCGCGCTGATCCGGTCATGGTGAAATTGATCGGGCGCATCGGGCCGATCCGGCACCTCCCCAACCGTCTACCGCCATTCCAGTCGCTCGTTCATGCTGTGATCCACCAGCAGTTGAGCGGCAAGGCGGCGGAAACGATCCTGAAATCGATTCCTGTTCTCTTTCTGACGATTCCGAAATTTGGTTGATTCCCATGTGGCGCGGGTGCCATTATTTGCCCAATGAAAACGCTTCCGGGCGGTCGTGAACTCTGGGTGCAACGGTCAATCCGCAGGGCGCTCGTGGGGTCGTGCATTTTCCTGATCGGACTCACCGGCTTCGCCATATGCTGCCGGGCGGAACAGGCGGTGGAGCCCGGTATTTATATCGAGAAGAATGTTGCGATCCCGGCGCGTGACGGGGTTACCCTGCGTGCGGATGTGCGCCGGCCAAAGAAAGATGGCAAGTATCCCGTGCTCATCTTTCGGACACCCTATGACAAGTGCGAGGGCGACGAGGACAACGAGAAGACGTTTGCGGAAGCCGTCAAGCGCGGCTACGCGATGGTTGTCTGCGATGTGCGCGGCCGATACGCATCGGAAGGAGAGTTTATTGCCTACCAAAACGAGGGAAAGGACGGCTACGACACGATCGAATGGGCGGCGAAGCAGTCATGGTCAAACGGAAACGTTGGGACGTTTGGGCTGTCGTATCCGTGTATCGTCCAGTGGCTCGCTGCGGTGGAGAATCCGCCGCACTTGAAGGCGATGGTGCCGGCGATGGGGCCGTCAACCATCGGTCCGCAAGCGATCTATTTCGGAGGAGTTTTTGAGTGCGGGTGGGCGGACTGGTGCTATGTCAACATGTCGCCTGACAAACGCGTCAAAAAGAACCTGCCGGGCCCGAGGACGATCGACGAGGCCAAGGCCGAGTGGAAGAAACTCGGCGGCACCGACGTGATCCAGGGATGGATTCCCTCATTGGAAATGCCCCACCTGAGAGACACCGAACCTTATTATTACACATGGCTCGAACACGGCCCCTACGATCCCTGGTGGGAGTGGGGGAACATGCGGACCAAATATGGAAGCGTGAAAGCCGCTGTCCTGAGCCTCTCCGGATGGCATGACGAGCCTTACGGCAGCGAGGGGGCGATCACCAATTTTGTTGGCCTCGCCAAGGCGCGCGCAGGCGAGGCGGACCCGAGGAACAAGCTGATCCTTGGCCCTTGGATCCACGGCGTCGATGCCACCGGCAAGGATGTTGCGGCCAAGCGAACATTCGGTCCTGCCGCAAAGATCAATTACCACCAGGTCGTGCTCGACTGGATGGACCGCTATGTGCGCGATATCGACAACGGCGTGAAGAACTGGCCGAACGTGCAGGCCTATGTCATGGGTTTGGATACTTGGAAGACAGGCAAGACTTGGCCCCTCCCAGACTCGATCGCCAGAACGGTTTACCTTGCCTCGGCCGCGGAACCCGGCGGAAAACCGGGAACAATGTCCAGGCAGGAAGCAACGGACTCCGGTTGCAGTTCATTCGTGTCGGACCCGGCCCACCCGGTCCGCGATGAAGTGGATACGACGTGGGGAGCATTTGACCTGCGCAACATGGCCAAAGATCCCGCTGTCCTCACGTTTGAAACAGAACCCTTTACCGAGGACACGACCGTGCTCGGGAACATCCCGGCAGAAATCTACGCCTCAAGCGATGCTCCAGATTTCGACCTTTACCTTCGGATCATCGACGTTGCCCCGGACGGCACCGCCTTCAACCTCGAAGCCGCCGGTCATGAGGTCATCCGCGCCAGCCTGCGCAACAAAACGCCGGAACCAAAGTTGCTGAAACCCGGCGAGATTGTGAAACTGGACTTCGATAATCTTATCACCGGAAACTGCTTCAAGAAAGGCCACCGGCTGCGGGTTTACATCCATGCATCGTGGTTCCCGGCCTACTCGCGGAATCTGCAGACCGGAAAATCCGAAGCCTCCGGGTCGGAAATGCAGAAGGCCACGATCAAGGTTCACTTCGGACCGGGCACCCCCTCAAAGATCGTGCTGCCGGTGTTTCCTTCGACAGCCTGCCGGTAGTTCGACTGCCGGGAGGGTGTGCGAGTCGCTGCCGAATGGCGGAGCAACGAATTCCGATCAAGACTGCGAATCGTTGTGTGGTGTGGAGGGTGGTTCAGTCACTGGATTTTGTGGTGGCCGTGCCACGGAGGCTGGAAGCGGTGATTGAGGGCCAAGTACACATCGTTTCGGGATGTGGGTCCGGTGCGCAGATGGGCCGGAAATGACATCCACCCGGACGCAACGAAGGCATTCGAGGGTGGACTTGTGACAGACGACTTTGGCGAGGCCCGCACCCTGCTGGCAGCCCATCCGAGCTTTCTTCCGTCGCTCAGGGGACAATACTGGCAGTGCCGGGAGGCAGCCGAATCCATGAGTCGGCATCTCAAGCGGATGGAAACTGACGAGGATTACTGGGAGCAGCAACAGGTGGCATTGGAGGCTGTCGAGCATGATCCCACCCTCATCAACCACAAGATTCCTGGTGTTGTGAATCCGATGGTGCCTTCAGTACTGACCGGAGAGGTTGACCCTCAGTTCTGGGAAATGCGGAGCACCGGGATCGGGATGGTGATCGCTGCGGAGGGGCTTACTTCAATCTCCGGCTTGGAGGATTGCGACCAGCTCCTGTTGGCGGCGTAGCGGAGGAAACACAGGTCCGGGACTATCAATTTTCCGGCGTTCGGCTATCCTGCACTCATGAGAAAAATACTGCTGCTGGTCGTGATCCTTGTGATCGGAGCGCTCTTGGCAATCGCCGGTTGCCGCACCTCCCGGTCAGGCTACAAGTCCGCCCCCTATACTGTCGTCCGCTCGGACGGTGATTTTGAGCTGCGGGACTACCCGGTGCTCAAGGTGGTGGAAACCACGATGAAGGATGGGGGATCGGGCGGGAGCTTCAACCGACTGTTCCGCTTCATCACCGGCGGGAATGATGACGGGAAGAAGATCGCCATGACGACCCCTGTTTTTATGGCCGGCGGCGAGAGCACGATGGCTTTTGTCATGCCTGCGGACCTGCGAAAGGTGCCCCAGCCGACGGACGGCTCGGTGACGGTCAGGGAGATGCCTGCGGGGCGGTTTGCCGTCCTGCGCTACAGTGGGGAGCGCAGTCTCCAGCAGGAGGCCGAACATCTGGAACGCCTCAAGGCGTGGGTGGCCGCCCAGGGACTCAATGTATCAGCGGCCCCGGTGTATGCCTATTTCGATCCGCCTTGGACGCCGCCGTTCCTACGCCGGAACGAGGTGATGCTGTGCGTTGACCTATAGGGCCGTCGTTCAGTCCGGTTTGACATTGCGCCGCCTTGCCTTTGCTGGAGGCTGCGGTGGACCAGCTCAACCGCAGGTATGGGACCAACACGGTGCGCTACGGGGCGATGGGAATACAACAGCGGTGGGGGATGCGCCAGGAGCGGAAGTCACGGGGATTCACAACCCGGTGGGGAGAGCTGCCGGTGGCGAGGGCTTGATATTGCTCTGGGCGTCCTCCCGCGCCACAAAAGCCATTCAGCCGGCCAACAGTTTTCCAACCAATTCCGTGACTTTCAGTCCGGCAGGCCCCCGCAGGTGTTCATCGAAGTGGGGGGAGATTTCGGTTGAGTCCGGATTCACTTCAATCGTGCGGATTCCATGTCGGGACGCAGCCTCGGAAAATCCGGCAGCCGGATAATTGAACGCATTCCCCTCCACAACAGGATCGGAGAGGCAGACATTCCAGATTTCGGAGGCCTCTCTATTGGCTGGTCCCAGGCGCAGGAACCCCCGGAAGTTTGATTGATCGTAGAAAAACCTTGAAGTCTCATCTTCGTGAAACTCTGGATCACACTGGGCGACAAATCTCAGCATGGCACGGCGGAACTTTTCTCGAATACCTTCGTCACTGAGGCTTTTGCGAATTCTTGGCACGGCCTTTTCCATGGAAAAATTCCATCAAATAAATGACTGCATTTCCAGAACGGATCAAATGGATAAGGATCACGGCTCGGGAAGCGAACTTTTCGACTGCAAAAGGCATTCCAAGAGAATCTAACTCGAAGCGATTTCCCGCAAGTTTCTGGCACTCCCCCTGTTAAAT
>JBAXTX010000130.1:0-7428 GCA_037129975.1 Verrucomicrobiia bacterium
GGAGGATCGCCTGGGCGAAGATGATCGGCATGACGCCCGCGTAATTGATCTTGAGGGGCATGTATTGGGTTTGCCCGCCATAGACTTTGCGTCCGACGACACGTTTGGCGTATTGGATGCTGACCTTCCGCTGCGCCTGGGTGACGGCGATGACGGCCGCGATCACAAAGATCAGGAACGCCACCATCAGGACGAGAACGACCGGGCTGACAGTGGACTGGGCGCCGGCGCCGGCTGGAACAAAAGTTCTCCATGCCTGGATGAGACCGGCCGGGAGCTGGGCGAGGATGCCTATGGTGATGATCAGGGAGACGCCGTTGCCGATCCCGCGTTCGGTGATCTGGTCGCCGATCCACATGAGGAACATCGTGCCGGCGGTCATCGTGAGGATCGTGGTGAACTGGAAGCCGAATCCGGGAGTCGAAACCAGGCTGATCCCGAGCTTGTTGATCGTGTCCATGATTCCTGGCAGGAACGGGTTCGCCTGTGGGCTCTCAAAGGAACGGGCGAGGAGGAAGGCTTGGAAAATGCAGAGCCCGATCGTGGCATACCGGGTGTATTGCATGATTTTCTGGCGTCCGCCGTCCTCACGCGAGAGCTTCCCGAGTTGCGGGATCACCGCGGTGAGGAGCTGGAGCATGATCGAGGCGCTGATGAACGGCATCACGCCGAGAGAAAAAATCGCGCAGTTCGAGAGGGCTCCGCCGCTGAAAAGGTTGAAGAGAGCCGCCACACCGCCCGCTGAAGCCGCATCCGCGCGATCCAGAAACCACTGGCGGAGAACCGCCGCGTTGACCCCCGGGGTTGTGATCGCCGAACCGGCACGGATCACCACGATCATCGCCAGCGTGAACAGCACCCGGACCCGCAGCTCCGGGATTTTGAAGATGTTGGCGAAGGCGGCGATCATGCGGCCTTATTTTGCACTGTCGGTTTTGGGAATCTCCACCGTTCCCCCCGCTTTTTCGATCTTCGCACGGGCGGTGGCACTGACCTCGTCCACAAGGACGTTGAGCGCCTTGGTGAGCTCCCCGCGTCCGAGAATCTTGACGCCATCGCAGCGGCCATTGACGAGACCGGCCTTGCGCAGCGAGCCTTCGGTGACGGAATCCCCGGCGGAAAATATTTTTTCCAGCGAGTCGAGATTGACGACGCCATAGACGGTTTTGAAGGCGGCGTTGTTGAACCCGCGTTTGGGAAGACGGCGGAAGAGGGGCATCTGGCCGCCCTCGAAGCTGGGGCGGATCGAACCTCCCGACCGGGCTTTCTGTCCTTTGTGTCCCTTGCCGGACGTTTTTCCTTTGCCGGAGCTTTCGCCGATACCGAGGCGTTTGCGGCGGTGCTTGGCACCGGGATTGGGTTTCAGATCGTGGAGTCTCATGGGATCAGGCTGCTGCTGGCTCCGCGGCGGCGGCGGGCTTGACCGTCTTGCCGCGCAGGCGGAAAATGTCTTCTTTCTTGCGAAGCTGGGTCAGGGCGGCAATCGTCGCGTGGACGACATTCGCGTGGTTGCTGGACCCGAGGGATTTGGCGAGGACGTCGCGGATGCCAACCGCCTCGATGACCGCGCGGACGCCGCCTCCGGCGATGACGCCGGTTCCGGGCGAGGCCGGGCGCAGGAGGACGCGGCCCCCGCCGAATTCCCCGATCACCTCGTGCGGGATCGTGTTCTCACGGACGGAAATTTTGACCATGTGCTTCTTCGAGGCGTCGGTCGCCTTGCGGATCGCCTCGCTCACCTCGTTCGCCTTGCCGAAGCCGACGCCGACTTTGCCCTTGTGGTCGCCCGAGACGATGAGTGCGCTGAAGCTGAACCTGCGTCCGCCTTTGACGACTTTGGCGCAGCGGTTGATGAACACGACTTTTTCCGTCGTCTCCTTGGGTTCGCCGGGAGAGTCCGAGCGTGAATTTCTTCTTTCTCTAGGTTTCGGAGGCATGATGTTTTTTTAGAATTCGAATCCGCCTTCGCGGGCGGCATCGGCAAGAGCTTTGACCTTGCCATGGTATTGAAAACCGCCGCGGTCGAAAACAACCTTGGTGATCTTTTGGGATGTGGCGCGCTCGGCGACAAGCTTGCCCACCTTTTGCGCGGTGGCCACATTCGCTCCGGTCTTGGCATCCGAGCGGAGATCCGGCTCGGTGGTGTTGACAGAAACGAGCGTCGTGCCGGTTTCGTCGTTGATAACCTGGGCGGTGATATGACGGCCGGAAAAATGGATGGCGAGGCGCGGGCGCTCGGCGGTGCCGGAGAGCTTTTTGCGCAGGCGTACGTGGCGGTGTTTGCGTTTGTCTGTTGCGGACATGATTTATTGGACGGTTTTGCCTTCTTTGCGGCGGATTTGTTCGCCGACGAAACGCACGCCCTTGCCCTTGTAGGGTTCCGGCGGGTAGAAGGCGCGGATGTCGGCGGCTGCCTGGCCGACGAGATGGTTGTCAATCCCCTCGATCGTGATCTTCGTGTTGTCGGCGACGGTGATTTTGATCTCCGCCGGGATCGGGAAGATGATCGGGTGCGACTTGCCGAGGTTGAGGTTCAGGATTTTTCCCTGGACGGCGGCCTTGAACCCGACGCCCTGGATTTCCAGTTCGCGTTTGAATCCCTCGTTGACGCCCGTGACCATGTTGGCCACCAGCGCGCGGGAGAGTCCATGAAGGGCTTTGACCGGACGGGTTTCGCCATTCCGGCTGAAAGCCACCTCGGTGCCTTCCACCACCGCCTTGATCTGGGCGGGAAGAGTCCATGCGAGTTTCCCTTTGGGTCCTTCCACCGAGACGGTCCCCGAGTCGGAGACGGTGACCTTGACCTTCGCGGGAAGGGTGATTTTTTTGTTGCCGATTCGTGACATGGTTACCAGATGTAGGCGAGCAATTCGCCGCCGACGTTTTGTTTGCGCGCCTCGTGGCCGGAGAGCACCCCGCGCGGGGTCGAGAGCACGGCGATGCCCATGCCGCCGAGAACGCGGGGGATTTCCCCGGCTCCCACATAGCGGCGCAGGCCGGGTCGGCTCACGCGTTTGAGCCCGGTGATGGCGCTGGTTTTGTTGAGGAATTTCGTGCGGATTTTGAGCAGGGGGTGTTTCCCAGCGGTATCGAGTTCGCAGTCGCGGATGTAACCTTCCTTCTTGAGGATTTTGGCGACTTCGCTCTTGAGCTTCGAATACGGCATCGAAAGTTCGGGTTTGCCCGCCCCGGCGGCGTTGCGCAGGCGGGTCAGCATGTCGGCGATGGGATCATTCATGGCGTGTGGCTCCTCAGGCGGCGGCGGTCTTGGCCGGCGCCTTTTTGGCTTTGTCGGCGAACGGCATTCCGAGCTCGCTCAGGAGGGACTTCGCCTCCTCGTTGGTTTTGGCGGTCGTGACGATCGTCACGTCGAACCCGATGTTCCGCTTGATGCGGTCGAGCTCGATCTCTGGGAAAATCGCCTGGTCGGAAACTCCCAGCGTGTAGTTTCCATGCCCGTCGAACGCGCGGGTCGAGACACCCCGGAAGTCACGGATGCGCGGCAGCGCGGTCTTGATCAGCCGCTCCAGAAACTCATACATCATCCGCCCGCGAAGCGTGACCTTGGCTCCGATCGCCTGGTTCTCCCGGAGCTTGAAATTCGAGATCGCCTTTTTCGAGGAGGTGGTGGCCGGCTTCTGTCCGGTGATTGTCGTGAGATCGGCTTTGGCGATCTCGAGGGCTTCTTTCACGTCCGTTGAAGATCCGACGCAGGTGTTGATCACCACCTTCGAAACCTTGGGGACCTGGTTCACATTCTTGTAGCCGTGCTTTTCGCGGAGGGCCGGAAGAACGCGGGTCTTGTATTCGGTAAGGAGTTCGGGTTCCTGGGTCATGGCTTGGCGGCCTTCTTTTTGGCCGGTTTGTCAGCGGCGGCTTTCTCGACCAGCTTGACGTTGGAAATGTGGATCGGGCCTTCGCGCTCGATGATCGCGCCGTTCGGCTGGTCCTGGGTTTTCTTCTGGTGCTTCTTGATCATGCGCACCCCCTCGACGATCACCTGGCTCTTCGCCGCGATGATCTGGAGGATTTTTCCGGTGGCTCCTTTGTGGTTTCCGGAGATCACCTCGATGGCGTCGCCTTTGCGGACGTGGAAAGCGGGTCTGCTCATAGAACCTCCGGGGCGAGCGAGATGATTTTCATGAAATTCTTTTCGCGAAGCTCGCGGGCGACCGGCCCGAAAATGCGGGTGCCGCGCGGGTTCATATCCTTGTCAATGATGACGATCGCGTTGTTGTCGAACCGCAGGACGGATCCGTCCTCGCGGCGGACCGGCTGGCGGGTGCGGACGACGACCGCGCGGACGACATCGCCTTTTTTGACGGTGCCGCCGGAGGAAGCCTCCTTGACGTTGGCGGTGATGATATCGCCGATGCGGGCGGTCGCCGAGGCTTTGCCGATGACGCCGATCATCGTGGCCATGCGGGCGCCGGTGTTGTCGGCCACATCGATGCGGGAGCGGAGTTGGATCATGTCAGTGCTTGAGAATTTCGACCAGGCGCCAGCGTTTCAGGCGGCTGAGCGGTCGGGTTTCCTTGATGCTCACACGGTCGCCGACTTTGGCTTCGTTCTTCTCGTCGTGGGCATGAAATTTGGCGATGTGCTTGGTGATTTTGCCGAACTTCGGATGGGGGACGCGGGTGACCGTGCGGACGACGATCGTCTTGTCCATTTTGTCCGAGACGACCTCGCCGACGCGGGTCTTGCGGAGGCCGCGGTCGCGCGTGGCCGGAGGTTCAGGAGTGGTGATGGTTTCGCTCATTTACTTTGCGGATGTTGTCCGTGTCTTCAGGCTGAGCACGGTTTCGATTCTGGCGATGTTGCGGCGGAGGGTGCGGAGCATGTGCGGTTTTTCAAGCTGCCCGCTCTGCTGCTGGACGTGCAGGTTGAAAACCTCCTCGCGCAGCTCCCGCTTGCGGGCGAGGAGTTCTTTTGCGGTGAGTTCTTTGATGTCGGCGATCTTCATGGCTGGGAATCAACCGGCGTGGTGGCGGGCGATAAACCGGGTGCGGACCGGCAGTTTGTTGGCCGCGAGGCGCAGGGATTCGCGGGCGACGGTTTCGGAAACGCCGTCGAGTTCGAAAAGGATGTTGCCCGGGCGGATGACAGCGACCCAATACTCCGGCTGGCCTTTGCCTTTGCCCATCCGGGTTTCCGGCGGGCGGGCTGTGACGGATTTGTCGGGGAAGATCCGGATCCAGAGTTTTCCCTTGCGTTTCATGTTGCGGGTGAGAGCCACGCGGGCGGCCTCGATCTGCGTGTTCGTGATCCAGCCGCGCTCGAGCGTCTGGAGTCCGAACTCGCCGAAGTCAATTCGGATATTGCGCGAGGCAGTCCCCTTGCGGCTTCCCCGCTGGGTCTTGCGATACTTCACGCGTTTGGGCATCAATGGCATGTCAGTTCCCTTCTAAAAATTGGTTGTTACGATCAGGCGGTGGCCGCGGCGGGTTCTTTGGGTTCGGTTCTGCGTGGAGGATCCGCCTTGGCGGGTTCGGCTTCCACTTGATTTTTACAAATCCAGCACTTGATGCCGATCCTGCCTGCGACGGTCACGGCTTCGGTGAATCCGTAATCGATCGGGGTGCGCAGCGTGTGGAGGGACACTTTCCCGGCCCTCTGCCATTCTGTGCGCGCGATTTCCGCTCCGCCGAGGCGGCCGGAGGCGCGGATTTTGATTCCCAGCGCGCCCTGCTCCATGGAGATCTGGACCGCGCGCTTCATGGCCCGTCGGAACGAGATCCGGCGTTCGAGCTGGGAGGCCACGTTTTCCGCGACAAGCTGGGCGTCGAGATCGGGGCTTTTGATTTCCACGATGTCAATTTTAACCTGTTTTCCGGAAGCGAGTTCGCTGATTTCCTTGGTAAGGGTTTCGATTTCCGACCCGCGACGACCGATGACAACCCCCGGGCGGGCCGTGTGGATCGTGACGCGCAGGCTGTTCCATGCGCGCTCGATGACAATGCGCGCAACCGCGGCCTGCTTCAGCTTCTTCTTCAGAGCTCCACGGATTTTGGCATCGGCCAGAAGGAAATCGGCAAAATCTTTCCGGGAAGCATACCAGCGGGATCCCCAGTCACGGTTGATGGGGAGGCGAAATCCGATCGGGTTGACTTTTTGTCCCATGGTTTATTCCTTCGAGTCCGCTGCGGGGGCGGAGGTTTCGGTGACTGCCGCGGCAGAGGCCGGCTTGACGGCGGGCTTTTTTGCCCGCGGCTTTTTGGTTTTTGCCGCGGGCTCGCGGCGTTTGATTTCCACCTCGTCGGTGAGGATGATGCGGATATGGCTGGTGCGCTTGCGGATCGGGCCGGCGCTTCCGCGGGCTTTCGGCTGGGAGCGTTTGAACGTTGCGCCCTCGCCGACGACGGCCTCCTTCACGACGAGGCTGGCGGCGTTGAGGTTGTTGTTGTTCTCTGCGTTGGCGATCGCGCTCTTGAGCGTTTTGATCACGAGCAGAGCGGCCTTCTTCGGGACGAACCGAAGGAGCTCCAGGGCGTCCGTCGCCGGAAGTCCCTGGATCTCACGGGTCACCTCCCGTGCCTTGAAGGCCGAGATCCGCGCGAATCTGTAAATGGATTTTACCTGCATGTCGTTGTTGTTAAAATGTTATTTTCTGGCATCCACCCGAAGGCGGTCGCCGGTTTTCACCGGCTCTTTTTCCGATTCGAGATTTTGAATAATGGCCCCGCAGATCCGATCCCTCACATCCACGACCCTGACTGTTCCGATCCGGCGGTTTTCGCGCCAGACTTGAAAGGGCATCCCAATTTTCACGCCGTGTTTGGCGCCGATGTTCCCGACCACAAGCGAAAGGTCATCTTTCAGATCCACGACCATGCCGTCGGACAGGGTGGCTTCGAGGCTTCCGGCCTTCGCGGCATGAGGAGCGCCGAGGATCTCGCTGGTTTTTCTCAGTTCGGCCTCGACGGCCGCGCGCGCCTCGGGATTGATCCCTTCGCTGGTTTTGATGAGAAGGTGGATGCTTTCGGAAAGCCGGACAAGCCCGTTGCTCGCGTCTTCATTCTGTTGCTTCAACAGGCGGAGATCGCGCACGGCGGCCAGAAGCCGCCGCTCGATTTTCCCCGGCTCTTTTTCAAATCCGGCGAGCCCGTAGGCATCGAGTTTGAGGTTGAGGTCCGTGACCTGTCGCTTGAAAACCTCGGCTTCGCTGTTGGCGATGCCAAGAGCCTCGGTCAGGGCCCTGATCGAGGCCCGCGCGAGCACGAGCCGTTCTTCGAGGCTGCCGGAGCCGGAGTATTCCGGAGCCGGGACGGAAATTTCCCGTCCCAACTGCACATATTCAAAATCTGTCAAAGATCGTTTGTCCTTTGCCAGAGATCCGGAGATCCCTGGCAGGACCATGAGTGCTGCCGCCATGGCGACAACTCTCATCGGGTTACTTGGTCACTTTTGCGGTGTGAGAACCGTGTT
>JBAXTX010000131.1:0-7239 GCA_037129975.1 Verrucomicrobiia bacterium
ACCGGCGACGGCATCGTCAGCGCGCTCCAGATCCTCCGGGTCATGACCGACACCGGCAAGCCGCTCAGCGAGCTGAAAAAAGTTTTGAAGAAATACCCGCAGGCGCAGCGCAACCTCCGCGTGCGCGAAAAGCCGCCCCTCGAATCCCTCGCCGAAGTCTCGAAGCTTCTGGCCGAAACCGAATCCGCTCTCGACGGCAAAGGCCGCGTCCTCCTCCGCTACAGCGGAACCGAGCCGAAAATCCGCCTGCTCATCGAAGGCCGCGACCAGGCCGCGATCAATGCCCGCGCGGACAAAATCGCGTCAGCCATTCAGGAGGTGATCGGAGAGTGATCCCTCTGTGGGCGCGACGGACCGCCGGGCAGCTCATTTTTTCCCGAGAAGTCCGCGCGCCCAAAGGTCGCAGTTGTCACGGGCGTTGAGCGCGCGGAGAATTCCGGATTTGTCGAGCACGAAGACTGTCGGGAGCGAGTTGATTCCGAGCGGACGGGCGATCGCATTGTCCCAGCCGCCGCCGTCGAAATTTGTCGGCCAGGCTTCGATTTGAAATTCCTTCATCCGCTGGGCGAGCGCGATTTTATTGGTGTCGAGGCTGATGCCGGCGATCCGCAGGCCGGCCTTCGGGAGCTTGTCCACGGCGCGGCGGAACGTTTCCATCCACATCAGGCAGTGCGGGGATTCGGCCGACCAGAAGACGAGGAGGACGACGTTTCCGTGTTGGGCGTCGGTGTCGAACGTCCCGCCCTGAAGGGTGACGAATTTCAGGTGGAGCGGCTTGTCGAGCAGGTTGAGACGGACCAGGTCGTCCGCGATCCGGCGGGTGAGCGCGTCCTCCTTCGACAGGGCGCGGGCATCGTTGAGGAGCTCGCGCTTGAGCGGCGGGTCGTTGTCGCAGACAGTGGCGGCTTCGACCAGGAGCCTCGGACCGCGGCGGTCGCCCGGGTATTTCACCAAAAAATTTCTGGCGGCATCCACGATCGCCCCTCGCGATTCCTCTTCCCGGCCCGTCAGGCTCTGGAAGTAGAGCGAGACCCGCTGGAATCCGGCGTCGGCACGTTTTTCCAGCGGAATTCCAGGCGTCTTTTCAAGCGCGGCGAGAATACGCGCCGCCTCGTCCACCCGCGATGGGACATTGTCCATTTTTCCGGACGCCGCGAGAATGGCCGCCAGGCGGAGACGGGCGTCGAAGGCGCGCGGGTCGGCCGGATATTTGGAAAGAAATCCTTCGATCAGCTTCTGATGTTTTCCAAAATGCGTCCGCGCCTGCAACCGGGCCTCCTCGCGCGTGGCGGGTTTTTTTCCAGGCCCCGAATCGAGGGCCACAATCGCGGACCATTCTTCGTCCGCCCCCGCCCGGGCGCAAAGCGGCAGGAAAAGCATGAGGGCGAGAAAAATGCGGATCATTCTTTCGGGGTTTGAATTGTGGTGTAGATCGCGCGGTGGTCGCTGGCTTTGGACCAGTTTTCCGCGTTGCTGATCCCGCTGCGGCCCATGTCAATTTGCGGCCAAAGCCGCTTGCTTGCGAGGAGATAATCGATCCGGGAATACACGTCGGCGACGGACCAGAAATGTGTCCACCGGTAGCCGTGGCTGTCGGTCAGGAAGAGATCCCGCATGAAGTTCGGCGACTTCGGGGAGCCGATCAATTCCTTTACGGGAAACTCGTTCTTCGTGTCGTTGAGGTCGCCGAAGAGCAGAAGGTTTGCGTCGGGGGCCGCGTCGAGGATGTCATCGAGATGTCCGCGCAGAAGCGACGCCTCTTTCGCGCGCAGCGTTTTCTCATCGAAGTCGGGAATCAACCGGCGGGATTTCAGGTGTGCTCCGACCAGTCGGAGGGTTTGGGTGCCGGTGAGTCGGACCGTGACATCGAGGATTCCGCGGGCGATTCGCTGCCGGGTTCCGTTCAGCTCGAATGGCACGTCGTCGCGGGAATTGCGGGCAACGATGGGATACCGGCTCAGGAGGGCGGTGTGCCGCTCGGGGTCCGCGCCTTTGACCCACTCGCTGTGCGGGTAATCAAGGCCGGCCACCTTGAGGCGATCCTGAAAATCCTTCAGCGTCGCCTCGTCTCCCATCTCGACAAGACCGAGGATGTCAGGAGCGATTTGTTGAATGACCCCGATGGCCGCTGCAACCTCTTCGTCGGGCTTGGGGGCGGCGGCCACGGGCTTTCCGTCCACCTGACGTTCCATTTTCAGATAATTCCGGATGTTGTATGCGGCGACGACGACATCCTTCGCCCGTGCGGGCAGAAGCCCGGGAAGAAGACAAAGGAGGGCAACCGATGCGACCCGGAAGGTCCGGGGAATATTATTGCGTCCGTCCATCGCAGGAGGTTTCGGCTTCGGATTCCATGCCGCAGAATCCGGCTCAGGCCGTCTTGTGTGGCTGCTTGCCGGGCAGGGAAAGAGCAATGAGGGGGATCGTCATAGGGAATCCCCTATGCGAAGCGAAGGAGAGATGCCAGCAATTCCTTCGGCGCGATCTTGCTTCCGCGCCGGTTTTCCTTCAGGCTTCCCGGAAGTTTTGAACCCGGAAATCAACAATCCTATCCGCGTCCTCATCCTGACCGCCAGCATGGGAGAGGGACACAACACGGCCGCGCGGAACATCCGAAATGCCATCCTGGCCGAGCGTCCCGGACAGGCGGAGGTGCTCATCGCCGACCCCTACACGCGGACGAATCCGATTGTGAACCGCCTCATGCAAAGCGGCTACACGATGGCGATCAACTGTTATCCGCGAGCCTGGAAAGTTGTCTTCGGGCTTTTGAGCAGGAAAGGCGTTGTCGAGGGCATGGGGCCGATGCTGGCCGCGCTGACCGCGGCGGTGCGCGGCCTGATTCATGAGTTTCATCCGGACGTGATCGTCTCGACGTATCCGGTCTTCTCGTTCCTCAACGCGAAGATTCGGAAGTCCGACCCCGCGATGAAGGTTCCGTTTTTCACGGTGATCACGGATTCGACACAGATCAACTCGGCCTGGTATCGCTGGCCGTGCGACGGATCGCTTGTTGCCGACGAGCAGACAGCGGATGTGCTCCGCAACGACGGGGTTCCCACGGAAAAAATTCATGTTCTCGGGTTTCCGGTCGGTCTGGATTTCGAGTCGCTTCAGCCCGTGGGGGCTGCATTGCCGTGGAAAGTTCTTTTCTTTCCCAGCGGAACATCCGACCGCGCGGTTGACACGCTGCGCCTGCTCTCGGGGCTGGAGGATGTGGTGGTGGACGTCGTGACCGGGCGGCGCAAAGCCACACACGACGCCATCGCGGCCGCAGGTTTCCCCCGTGCGGGAACGCTCACCGGATGGACCGATCAAATGCCGGACCTCATGGCCTCGCACCATCTGTTCATCGGGAAGGCCGGCGGCGCCACCGTCCAGGAGGCCATTGCCGCGCAAATTCCCTTTCTGGTGAACCATATCGTTCCCGGACAGGAGGAGGGCAATATCGCATTCATCGAACAGACCGGCATCGGCGCGCTCGCCGCGAATTCCGCCGGGCAGGTCTTCCAGCAGGTCCGGGGAGCCTTCGCAAATCACGGCGCCGTCTGGCAGGCGTGGAAAAAAAACCTCGCCTCCCTCCAAAAACCCTCCGCCTCGCGCTCCATCGCCCGATTCCTCCTCGATCACGCCGGATAAACGCTTTTTTCGGATCAAAAGCTCTCCCATTTTTTCGCTGCAAAGTGGAATGATCCAGGCTAGCTTGTCATAAGAACACACCACGACCATGAATACCTGTCCCTGCATCGAATCCGTCAAGACACTCATCACCACCGGAAAATGGGAGGGAGGAAGCTGCGAGTGCGGGAAGAACCTGACCCCCTGCCACCTCATCATTGCCGGGGTAATCGGGCTCCTGCTCTCCGTCTTGGTGGGAGCGCTGTTCTTCCGCTCCCGGCGGGACTGATCCCGCTCCCGCTGAAGGGGAACCCTCCGCGGACTGACAGCCTGATCAGTAAATCCAGGGAATAAACCGACGGGTTCGGGTCTCGTATTCGCGATACTCCGGAAATTTCCGGCGGAGCATTTGTTCCTCCCGGCGGGATTTTGCGAGGAAGAATGGAACCAAGGCCGCCGCAAACAATGCCGAGGGCCAGCTCAGCCAGACCCATGCCCACCCGAATCCGGCCGCGATCACACTGGTGTAGAGCGGATGCCGGATCTTGGCGTAGATCCCGTGTTGAACCAGTCGGGCATGGGCGGAGGGTTCCGGAAACGGGGTGAGGTTTCTGCCAAGCGCCAGCGCCCCGGCTCCCGCAACGGCTGCCGCGACGACCACAAGAAGCGCCCCGGCACATCTCCAAACCACCGGGCCTGCGCCCGGATACCGGAGCGCGAGCAAGACAACACACGCGAAGAGCAGGAACTGTCCGGCCACCCAGATTCCCCCGCGTTCAAGAAAACGTCTCATCGGGCACGGCATCCTCAGGGGGCGGCTCCCGTTGCCGAAGTTTTCTTTTCCGGCGGTGAAGTTTGGGTGGCCGGGTTGAGGATGCTTTGGATGAGATTTTTTGTTTGGGAGTTCTCCATGAGCCGTTTGATGGACGGCGAATTCATCAAGGCGGCGCTGTCTCCGCTCTGAATGGCTTTCATCACGTTCGGGTCGGCCAGCACGGCCTTCAAATCCAGGTTCTGCGAGAATTGCGTCACCGCGGCCATTCCATCACGGGTGGAAATGAAGTTTTGAACCTTCGCGGAAAGAACGGACCGCAGGCCGGCGGTTCCGGACTGGCCGCTCGCGGAGGCTGCCGGAGCCGTCGCATCGCCGGGTGCGGTGGCATTTTGTGGAGAGGCCTGCCTGATGGAAAGAACGTCAGCGGTCCGGATTTTCATGTCGCCCAAGGTTGGCGACTTGATGAGGTAAAATCCCCCCGCCTCCTCCGTGACCCGCGCGTGGATGACGCTGCTGTCGTTCAACGTGATCATCTGCATGGCCGCGATTTCGTCGGCGGAAAGAAAAAGAGGAAGGGAAAGCAGAACGAACGAGAAAGGAAGAAACCTCATGGCCTCTGGAATATAGCCGGTAACGGCGGGAATGCCCATGCAAAGAATGGGTCCCGAAAAAAGCGTTCCGCAACGGCATCATCACGGCGGCGACCACCACATCCGGCCCGGGGTTCCCCGCAAGGGACAGCGCCTCCCCGACGAAGTAACCGGAGGACATTTCGAGTCCGCAAGATTTTTGCCTCTTGCATCCACTGATCCCATCACGCCATAGTGAAGGCTATGGGCGATACAAATCCAAAAAACAACCAGAAGAAAAAGGCACAACAAAGCGCAAAGAAAGCCAGCAACCAGAAGAAGCCGGCGACATCCGTGCAGCCTTCTCCCAAAAGGAAATAGCCTCGGAGCGGTTCGGTGCTCCGGGAACATGAGCGGACGCATAACCCCGGGCAGTTGAAAACCGGAGGCGTGGTGGTTTTCAGCTCCTTGCATGAGATGATTTCCCGCGCTCCTGAGAAAATTTCTGTCGGCCGGACCTGAAGCCCGGGCAACGGATCCTCTCCCGCCGGACGCCGCTCTGCTTTTCCGATGGGAGGCAATTCCCTTATGCCTGAAAATCCATCCCTCCCCCGGGCGATCCTGACCCTGATCTCGCGGCTCGACGCGCATCACCGCCTCATTGTCTCGATTGTGGCGGCCCTGGTTTTTTACCTTTCTTTCCTCGGCCATTTGCAATGGGGGAAACATTTCCTTCTGTCGTGGGACGTCTTCACCCTCTGCCTGCTGGCTCTGGCATGGACCAGAATCCTTACGGCCCAGCCCAAGGTCGTCCTCCGCACCGCCCGCCTTCAGCACTCCGCCCGCAAAGGGATTTTTCTGTTCGTGCTGGCGGCCGCCTGCGCCAGTCTGGCCGCCGTCTTCTTCCTCCTGCGGCCGGCAAAGGCCCTCTCGGGGACCAAAGCCGGCGAGCATATCGCCATGGCACTGGGTACAGTGCTTCTGTCCTGGGCCCTCATCCATACGATCTTTGCCCTGCAATACGCCTATCTCTTTTACTGCCGCCACCCGGCGGGCGAAGGCACCGCATTGATTTTCCCCGAGGGCAAGGGGGAACCGGATTACTGCGATTTCGCCTACTTTTCCTTCATCATCGGGATGACTTCGCAGGTCTCGGATGTCCAGGTCGGGTCGAAGGAAGTCCGGTGCTGGGTGCTCCTGCACGGCCTCATCTCCTTTGCTTTCAATACAGCGGTCCTGGCACTTGGAATCAATGCTGTCTCCGGACTTCTTTGAAGTGGGCGCATGAAACCGCCAGCCGCCTCCTCGTCATCGAGAAGCCGGGCCGGAACATATGCCTCCTCACGGCGACCGTACTTCTGGGCAGCTGCAAGCGGAACAGAAGCTCCCCCATTACTGTTGTGGTGGCTGACCTCCCCCGGCCCGATCCGTTCGTTTGCCGCGACGCTCCGCCCTGTCCGCCTCACGCTTTTTCAGTTGCTCCTCCCACTTCGCTTTTTGTTCCGTTGTGAGCAGGGGTTCGACCTGTTTTACGAAAGCTTGGCGCGCTTCCTGGAATTTGGCCATGCGCTGCTCGCGACTCAGGGACTGATCGGAAACCACGGTCCGCATGAAGGCCGCCCGCTGATCCATGATGGCGCTGATTTTTTGCGCCTGATCGTCCGTCAGGGCGAGGTCGGTCTTCATTTGTTCGAATCGTTCCTTGGATCGCTGGGCAAAGTCGCCGCGGCTGCCGCCCGCCTGACCGCGCTCGGGACGATTTTCTCCGGCGGCGACGACCGGGGTTGCGACCGGAGCCGTCGCTGCCGGGGGAGTTTTGGGTTTGCAGGCGGTTAGGGAAACGAGTGCCAGCACTGAAACGGCATAGGTGGAAATATTCATGGAAAGGAATAAACCGGCGCAGGATGAGAAAGTTGCGAAAATTCGCAAAATTCCCGCCATCCCACCCGGCAAAGCATTGTCGCGAATCTCTCCGCTCCCCCAATCGTTTCCACGATCCGAGAATTTGTTTGCCACGCTGCTTTACCAGCGCATAGTGAATTCACGACATCGGGGTGTAGCTTAGCTTGGTAGAGCGCCTGGTTTGGGACCAGGAGGTCGCAGGTTCGAATCCTGTCGCCCCGACCACAACTCCGGCTCCGGCATTTCGCGCGGTCGCGCCCACGTGTTGCCTCAATGAAAAAAAGACACTTGGGGGTAAATATTTTTGTGCCCTCTGGCGGATAGCGAGGCTTGTTCATAAACGCCCGGAGGGCGAGGTAGCGGCAGCCCGAGCCC
>JBAXTX010000132.1:0-7204 GCA_037129975.1 Verrucomicrobiia bacterium
ACGCTGCGGGGCGTGCTCGGAATGCCCGCCGTGCTCGTCCCCGCCGGATGGCGCCCCGGTGGCGCCGCCCGGACGGCTGCCGAGAAGCTGAAGGTTTTCTCCGACAACTTTCATCCGGCTGCGTTTCTGGCCGGAGGTTTTATCCTCCCAGGTGTCCATGCGAAGACGTCCTTCCACATAAATCGGACGGCCTTTTTTTGCATATTCCCCGGCGATTTCGGCGAGGCGTCCCCAGAGTTCGATGTCCACGTAGGTCGTCTCTTCGCGCTTCTCCCCGGTGTCGAGCGTGTAGTTCCGATTGATGGCCAAAGACACGTCGGTCACAGCACTGCCTTTGGGTGTGAACTTGACTTCCGGATCGCGGGTGACGTTTCCGATGAGGATGACTTTATTGACGTTGGCCATGGTAGTGAGAGGTTAAGGGGTGACGGGGGTTTTCTTCGGGGGGAGCTGCAGGTAATTCTGCAAAAGCACAGCGGCTTCAAGTTTCAACTTCTTCTGGAGTTTGTCAATCGTGGCGGGTTCCGCCTCGAAGATGAAATTGACGTAATAGGCGCTTTTCGTGTGTTTCGACTCGTAGGCGAGCTCCCGCTTTTCGAGGCGCTGGACCTGTTCGATCACGGCTCCTTCGGCGGCAAGCACTTTTTCGAGGCGCTCGATGGTTTCTTTGGCGGTGTCTTCTTTCCCCCGGATATCCAGGGCCAGCAGGGCTTCGTAACGTTTCATGGTTGTTTTTGGTTGAATTGATTCATGGCGGCCTCCAGGCCGTGGGCGTTGGAATACTCGAAAACGTCGGCCGCGCGGGAGACGGCCCCGGCCAGGGTGGCCTCCTCGGAATCCTCAAATTTCCCGAGGACATGGTCGTGGAGCGGCCGTCCGTCGGGCGCCCCGATGCCGACGCGCAGGCGGGGCACCGATTCACTGCCGAGGTGGACGAGCACCGACTCGAGGCCGTTGTGTCCGCCGGAGGTTCCGGAGCGGCGGAGCCGGAGGGTTCCGAGCGGGAGCGAGGCATCGTCAAGAACGATCATGATCTCCTCCCGCTGGAGCTTGAAATATCTGGCATACCCGCCCACCGCTTCGCCGCTTAGATTCATGAACGTCTGCGGCTTGATGATCGAGCGTCCGCCGCAGTGCGCAATCTCGGAATTCCACTTGGCATCGTAGGCGAACGTGCAGGCCGCCCTTCGCGCGAGTTCGTCGCCGACAAGGAATCCGACATTGTGGCGGGTCCCCGCAAATTCGCGGCCGGGATTTCCCAGGCTGGCAACGAGACGAAAAACCGCGGAGGTTTCCACGCGCGGGGGAGGCTACTTCTTTTCTCCTGTGGCGGCGGCCTCGGGCTTCTTCTCCTTGATGACCTCCGGAGATTCCGCAACGGGTGCGGCCACCGGCTCTTCGGCCACAGTCGGCTCGGCCACAATAAAGACGGTGAGATCCGGATCGTCCGTCGCCGTGACGCCCGCGGGAAGCGGGAGGTCGCGGACGTGGATCGAGTCGCCGATTTTGAGCGGCGAGACATCCACCCTGATGATCTCGGGAAGGTTTTGTGGAAGACACCGGATCGAGACCGAGCGGATGCTCTGCTCGAGCAGACCGCCGAAGCTCTTGACCCCCTCGGACTCGCCGAACGCCTCGATGACGATGTCCGCGGAAATTTCCTCGGTCATGGAAACCGCGTGGAAATCCACATGGACAATCTCGCTGCGGAGCGGGTGGCGCTGGACTTCCTGAATGAGCGAAAGGCGGCTGGTCTTCTTTCCCCCCTCCTCGATCTCGAGCTCGACGAGGATGTTCTCGCCGACCGCATGGGAAAGAAGCGCCTGGATCTCGCGCTGCGAGACTTCGAGGTTGGCCGGTTCATCCTTCGACCCGTAGATGACGGCGGGGACGCCGCCGCGGGCGCGGACTTGTTTGACCGCGTTGCGGCCGCTTTCGGAGCGGAGGCGGGCGGAGAGTTTTACTTGCGTTGCCATAAATGTTCTATGTGGATTTTAATTCAAAGAGCGAACTCACCGACTCGTCGTCGTGGATGCGTCGGATGCCCTCGCCGAGAAGCTCGGCCACCGACAGCACTTTGACACGCTGATCGGATGTTGGGCGGACTGGAACGCTGTCCGTCGTGATCAACTCCTTGATTTCGGAGCCCTTTAATCGCTCAACCGCCAAATCTGTCAAGACCGCATGTGAAACGCCAGCATAAATATCGAGGGCTCCGTGTTTTTTGAGCATCTTGGCGGCGCTGGTGAGTGTGCCGGCGGTTTCGGTGAGGTCGTCCACGATGAGGACGTTTTTTCCGGCGACCTCGCCGATGACGTGCGAGGCCTCGGTTTCCTCCGCGTTCTTGCGTTTCTTGACAACGATCGCGAGGCCGGCCCCGAGCGCCTGCGCGTAGGCGGATGCCATTTTTACGCCGCCGACGTCCGGCGACACGACCACGAGATTCCCGATGGCGAGCTTGTGGAGGTGTTCGACCATGACCGGGCGGGCGTGAAGATGGTCCACCGGGATATCAAAAAACCCTTGGAGCTGCTGCGCGTGGAGGTCCATCGTCAGGACCCGGTTCACGCCGGCCGCGACGAGCAGATTGGCCACAAGCTTTGCGGTGATCGGCACCCGCGGCTGGTCCTTCCTGTCCTGTCGCGCATAGCCGAAAAACGGGAGAACCGAGGTGATGCGCGCCGCGCTGGCGCGGCGGGCGGCATCCACGAGGATGAGCAGCTCCATCAGGTTCTGGTTCGTGGGCGGACACGTTGGCTGGATGATAAAAACGTCGCGTCCCCGGATGTTGTCGTTGATTTTGACGTAGGTCTCCCCGTCGGGAAACGAGCTGACCGATGCGTCGCCGAGTGCGACATTGAGGTAGCCGCAGATGGATTGCGCAAGGACCGGATGCGCGTTTCCGGTGAAGATTTTCATCTCCAAATTGCTCGTGAGAATCATAGGGAATCCGGGATGAAAAAAAACGTCATTCCTTGAGCGGCTCCGGTGCGGGCGGAGGATTGAGCGGGATCGTGGGCTCGATCCTGGTCTGCGCCAACCGGGCGATGTAAGCGTTCTCCAGAACGTCGCACTTGGTGGCGAGATCCTTGTCCGCTTTCTTGATTTTTTTAAACAGAAGGCGATAATACTCGCGGAGGGCGGCGCGCTCGTCCTCGAACGACTTGGCCGATTGCGCCTGTTCCCGGAGCGAGCGGACGGCGGGGTCTTTTTCGACTTCTGTGCGGACTTCTTGATACCGGATTTTGAGTTTGCGCGCGATCTCGGTGGCGCTCGGACCCACCGGGGCGGGCGAAGCGGGAGAGGCATCAT
Source organism: Verrucomicrobiia bacterium (assembly GCA_037129975.1). Taxonomy (GTDB): domain Bacteria; phylum Verrucomicrobiota; class Verrucomicrobiia; order Chthoniobacterales; family Terrimicrobiaceae; genus QYQL01. The sequence goes on from JBAXTX010000132.1 coordinate 3,313, forward strand.
CCGGGATCACGGCGTTCGGGTCGGCAAAGGCGGAGTCGGGAAGTGGCGCGCCGGGCTTCGGACGCGGGGCGACCTCCGTCTCGGAAACCATCGGGGGTTCGGCCGCCCCCGATTCCGGAGGCAAGGGGATGACGTCTTCGTCCGCCGTCTTTTTTTCCGCCGGAGACGCGGCCGGCGTGGCGGAAGGCTCTGCTGCGGGCGTCGCATCGGTCAGGGGCGTTGGCTTGACTTCGGGCGTTGGAGCAGGGTTCTCCTGGGCCATGAGTGGAACTGCGAGAAAAATGAAAAGAATGAAATACATCGGATGTGCGGCGGGCTTGATATCAGAGCAAAATTCCCTTCTCTTGGCAAGAGGATGCATCATGCCGACCAGAACAATCGCCCGATCAGGGCGGCGCGGGCGCTGCGACACCGGCCGGGATTCGTTTTTCTGGATTCCGTGACCCCCGGAGACGCCGGAATTTCCCTGCTGGCCTCGGAACCCGATCTCGTCATTTCGGGCGGCGACTGGGAGCGGCTGGAGAGCGAGCTGGCCCGCAGGAGGAAGGGCGGGTGTCCGGACGGGGCGGCGATCGGGTGCGTGGCTTTTGACGGCACGTTCCACTTCGGGTTTTACGACCGCCCGCACCGGTTCAACCACGAACGCGGAAGTTGGAAAAATCCGCCGGGGGCGTTTGCTCCGCGTCCCGCGGAAGAATGCCCGGCGCTGGATTTTCAGCCGGGGGTTGCCCGGGAAGATTTTCTCGCGATGGTCGCGGCCGCGCAGGAATACATCTCCGCCGGAGACATCTACCAGGTCTGCCTCTCGCATCCCTTTGAGGCGTCCGCCGCGGAGGGCAACGCATGGGGATTCTTCGAGCGGCTGCGCCAATGCTCCCCGGCTCCCTATTCCGCGTTCCTGGACTTCGGAAAGTTCCAGGTCGCCTCGGCCTCGCCGGAATGTTTTTTGCGGATGAGCGGGCGCAATATTTCCACCAGCCCGATCAAGGGGACGCGACCGCGGAGGCCTGATCCCATCCAAGACCTGCGGAGCGAGCAGGACCTCCTCAACTCCCCGAAAGAAATCGCGGAGCTCGTGATGATCACCGACCTCGAACGCAACGACCTCGGGCAGGTCTGCGAATTCGGAAGCGTGCGCGTCACCGATCTCCTCCGCCTCGAGCGCTACGAACAGGTCTTCCATATGGTCTCGACCGTCCAAGGACAGCTCCGCGCGGATGTCAGCCATGTCCGCGCGCTCCGGGAATGCTTCCCCGGCGGCTCGATCTCCGGGGCTCCGAAAAAACGCGCGATCGAAATCATCCGCGAACTCGAACCCTTCCCGCGAGGACTCTACACCGGCGCGATCGGATATTTCGGATACCGGGGAGAGAGCCGGTTCTCGATCGCCATCCGGACCGCTGTCTTCGAAGCGGGCCGCGCGTCGTTCCATGCCGGCGCCGGCATTGTCGCGGACTCGGTGCCGGAACAGGAATGGCAGGAGACGATGGACAAAACGGCGGGATTGATGCTGGCGGCCGGACGGAGAGGGTATCCGGGTCAGTAGGGAGAATCGCGGGGAGGAGCGGAGCGGCGGTTCCTGGCATGGGAAAGTTTGCCGGGCGCGGAGGAAGGCGAAGATGGGGAATCCGAAATCGGGGCGGGCGGTCGCACCTCATTGGGGAAGGTCCGGAGGAGCTTTGCAATTTTCGCTTTCAGGTTTTTGCCATTGCTCAGCAGCCAGGCGATCCCGAGCATTCCTCCGATGGCGACGCCAAAGACGAGGTATCCGGCGGCCATGTGGAACCAACTCGGCTCGGTAAGGGCATTTTTCCCGATGGCGAACTCCGTGCCAAAGGCGACCGTGGCAAGCGTGAGAGCCAGAATGCGGGCGAGGTTGCCGGCGATGGCGAGGGGGATTGCGCAAAGAAAGAGGATCCACTTCTCCCACCAGATTTTCAGGGTGAAGTGCGCGTAGAGGGCGGAGACCATGAGGAGGGCGAACAGGGAGCGGATCCCGGAGCATGGGTCGGCGACATCCACCGAAAACTTCTTCCCTGCCGGGAGCCCGAGCAGGGGATCCGGTGCCGACAGGATCCCGGTTCCCTGCCGGACCACGTGGATGCCGATAAAATCCAGCACGGCGGCGCTGGTGTTGGACATGATCACGCGCAGGGGGTAAGCGACCATCGTATCAAGCCCCGGAATGGGAATGGCAAAAATAAAGAAACCGATCGGGAATGAGAGCAGCAGCAGCATGCGCCAACCCAGGAAAAACCAGACAAGCCCGACCACGACAACCATCAGGCTCCCCAAACCGATGCTGGTGACATCGGCCTGGCTGCCGGCCCAGAAAAGAAAAAGCCCGGCGGCGAGGACGAACAGACCGGGAATGTTGGCGCTGGTCCGCGGAACTTTCAAAAGTTCCCCGCGGCTTTGGTAGATCAGATAGGCGATTGCCGGGAGGACAAGGAACCCGTGCTGCATCTCCGGATTGGTGGTCCAGCTCACCCAGAGGAACTCGCCAATGGAATAATTTGTCGTCCCAACGCCAAAGCTGTAAGGCAACGAAAGAAGCATGCCCAGCAGGACCGTGGAAGTCACCCCGGCCGCAATGAGGGGGAGTTTGTTGTCGCGACAGGTCATGATCTGGTTTTCTGGAAATGATTTTCGCTCACTTCGGGGGATTCCCATTCCGCATGATTTTCGGCGCAAGTTCCGCGACAAATTTCCGCAGCAGGGTCTCCGTTTCCGGCAGGTCCAGCCCTTGAGAGGCGAGCCCCTTGAGGACGGGAGCACTCGCAATCACATAGGCCCAGCGGTGGTTTTTTCTGTGCACCACCCGGTCCCAGCTCGTGAGAAGAATCCGCTTCCAGTGGCTGGGCGTGGTCACCCGGTCCCCCACGAACCAATACCAAAAAACCGAGTTCAACGGCCGGACCTCCCCCGGACGCACCTCGACAGGACGCGACAAGACGAGCTGCATCACATCCAGGCTCTCTCCGTTGTCCAGCGGGACAGACACAACCCCACTTGAGGCGATGGTCCAGCCCTGCGCGGGCAGACAAACCTCCGGGCGATGGATGCTCCGTTTTTCCGCTCCGGCCAGCACGATCTGCACGTTGATCTGGGCGCCGGATCCGTTTTTGTAGAGCATCTTGGCGAACTCCGTGTCCGCCGGCAGCACCACCTTTTCGGCTTCGGAAACATCCTGCGGCACCCCCTCGAATCCCCCCGTCAAAACGGGAAGATCCATCGAGATCCCGACCCCGCCCTGTTGGTTGAGCGATGAAATGCCGACAAAACCAAATGCGGTGAGCGCACCGAGCACAAGGACGCCCCCGATTTTCCACCAGGGGATGCTCCCGCCGGCTTCCGCTTCATGGACGTGGATGGAGGGGCTCGGCATAAATCGGATTGCTAACGAAATGCTTCCCCTCCGCGAAGTCAAGAAGGGGATTTCAGATGGCCGCGGCGATCGCGTCACCCATCTCGCTCGTGCCAACAAGCTTGGTTCCGGGGGTGTGGATATCGGTGGTGCGGAGACCGGCCGCAATCACGGAACGCACGGCGGACTCGATGGCTGCCGCCGCTTCCTCGCATTCGAAGGAAAACCGGAGCATCATCGCCGAAGAGAGGATCTGGGCAATCGGGTTCGCGATGCCCTTCCCCGCAATATCTGGAGCGGTTCCCCCGCTCGGCTCATACATCCCGAACCGCGTCGTCCCTCCGGTCGGGCCCCCGAGGCTCGCGCTGGGAAGCATCCCCAGCGATCCCGCAATCATCGCCATTTCGTCGCTCAGAATGTCCCCAAAAAGGTTTTCGGCCAGCACCACGTCGAAGGATTTCGGATTCTTGATGAGCTGCATCGCGGCGTTGTCCACGTAGAGGTGATTGAGCGCGACCCCGGGAT
>JBAXTX010000133.1:0-7179 GCA_037129975.1 Verrucomicrobiia bacterium
TTTCCCCGCTCAAGCCTCAATTCCTCATCTTCAACTGCGGAAATTAGGTTCATGATCGGTGATACTTGGTGGGGACTCTCAATGGTCCTTTCGACCTCCAGCATGATGTGGATGGGACCCATGATGATTGCAGCATTTTTGTTCACGCCGGAGGTATGTACCTTCTCGGGCTCAGGTTTGCAGACTCAGCAAAGCCTTCAGGGTTTTTCCACAGATTTCCTTCCGACCCGCGCCGTTGATCGGCCAGTGATCTTCCGGGCACGAGCCGCTCTTTTTTGGATGCTTATCCTCGTGCCAGCGCTCATTCTCCTCACTTTGGCTGCATGGAGAGCCGCCATTTCGATCGAGGTTCCGCTTCAGTCGCCTAGCGCTGGTGCTGTGTATTTAGAAACCTTGCCCGGCGCGTTTATCGGAAAGACCACGAAATCCACCGAGACCATCACCTCGCCGACAGGGTCGCCTCGCCATCGTCTCGGCGATGGCCTTATTGGTCGTTGTATGCGCCGCATTCTGGCAGGGATTCGTCTTCGCCATCAGTGGCCTGAAATTCAAGCGATGGATTTTCGTTGCCGCAGCCTGGGCGTTCAGCGCCTCCTGTGCGAAGAGGATCGAATACCCGTGAGCCTGCAGGATATCAGCCCGGCGATGCGGGTCTGGCTCCTGTGGGAGTCGGAGGAGGTCTGAAATTGCTGCGTAGAAACCATTCGGTGGCATGGGCATCCTGCCCATGTCCAGCTGGATTGTTACGCATGGGCAGGATGCCCATGCCACGGTAGAATGGGTCGAAGGGACACGTTGCATTTTCTACCCGTTAGTGGCCTTGAGTGGAATTCAGTGGTTCCAGCAATTCCCTGACAAAATCCTCCGGTTCATCGGGCGAGAGGACGATCGTGCGCCGTTCGTAGCGCAGGACCACGGTCCGGCGCAGGTCGGTCACATACGCGCGATACGATTTGAGCTTTTTGCTCCAGTAAAATCCGGTGAACGAGAAGAACCCGCCGTTGCCGCATGTGCGGAGGCTTTTGCACATCGCATGGGGAACGAAGGCCGCCGATTGCAGGCCCGCGCGCGGCAGGCGCGTGGCCCAGAGCAGCCGATGCACAAGGATCGCGTCGGGCGTGATCGTGTAGCCGCGCACGGTGAACAGCGCGGAGACGGGCAGCAAAGCGAGCGGCAGCCAACGCAGGCACGATGCCAGTGCGCTGCAGTGCCTTGGCAGGGGGAGAAACAACATCCAAAGAACAAGAGCAAGGATCAAAGCCGTGCCAAGGGTGGAGATGACGATTAGGGTGGTGCACCAGGGGGCTTTATAGGTTTTCATGGGGATTCCTTTGCCGCGTTGTTCACTTGATGAAATATCCTGCGGCTTTCCATTGGCCATCTTTTTCCAGCATGAACGTCACCGTCTCAACCGCCGAATTTTTGCCTGCGAATGACGTGTCGAACTGCATGACGACGTATTGGGCGTCGGGCGCGCCGGGCATTTCTTTCATCAATTGGGTTGATTTCAGGTTTCGGGAAATCAGATTTCCCAAAGGCTTGCGGAAAGTTTCCATGGAATTGATCCAAGCCGGTTCCGTGACCCCGCCCTGAAAAATGGCGGCGGCAGCCTTCCAACTCCCGGCATATCGGCCATCGTCCACGAGTGCCAACCAGGCCTGGGCCGCCGAGGCGGCGGATTTTTCGGCCTCGGCGACGGGCTTGCTGTCAGCTTCCGATTTCGTGGCGGGCACCATCCACAAACCGCTCACATTGCCGGCGAGGTCGAACACGACCTTGAGGTCGAGCCGGGTTCGTTCCCAGCGGCATGGGACATAGACGCAGAAGAATTCGGCTTTTCTCTCCATGCGCGCAGCCGGATCGGCTCCGAGAAATTTGCCGCCGGTGGTTTCGAGTTGATGCCAGACTTCGGCGAGCTTGGCTTCGGGCATCGCGCTCCGCATGACGTCCGCGAACCGCGCCGTTGCTTCGGGGAACTTTCCGGCCACGAGCAGAGCGACGAAATCATTCCCGCGCTTCTTGAGCGCGCCGTCCAGCGTGGCGGTTTCCTTCGCGAGACAGTCCTTGAGAGCGGCGTCCATCGGCGCGTTTCTCAAAGTCCAGTTCCGCCAGCCATCGGGCGTGTTGGCAAAGAACAGGATGAGGCAGGCCCCGAGCTTTTCGAGCTTCGCCGTTTTCACCGCCGCGAAATCGCCGGCGACAAATACCTCGTCGATTGCTTCCAGCGGTTCAGGGGTTCCGGCAACTTCCTGCAACTTCCCGCGTATCTCTTTCGCGAACACCGGCAGCCCGTCGCGCCAGCCCGCGATCAAATCGCACACATTCGCTTTCATCGCCGCATCGTCCCCGGCACGCATCGCGGCAACGAGCTTTTGCGCAACTTCACGAACCGCTTGATCGGTGGGCGCTTTGGCCGAACCCGGTCGGGAAGAAGGAATTTTTGCGGCCTCGGCCCGCAATATTTTCGCCTTCCGTTGGAGTTGGTTGACCGTTTCCTGTGCCGCTGATTTTCGGAACCAGAAAAACGAGCCGGCCGCCGCCAACATCAAACACGCGACCAGCAACAGGGCTCCACAGCCAATCAAGATGACTTTGCCGGTCGGGCGGCTGCTTTGGGGTGGCGGGGCGGCGGGACCGGTCACACAACAATCCGACACGATGTCGTGCAGCGCCTGCTTTTTTCTCGTCCAGCCCGCCATCAGGAATCCGATCATCAGCGTTGCGACCGAGAGCAGTTTGGCGGCATTGCGACCGGCGGCCCGCGCGATGCCGATGCGCCTTCCCTGGCTGTCGCACACCCGGATCCCGACAGACATCTTGCCAACGGAAGCCTGCCAGGCACTGCTTTCCATGAGGATCCAGTAAATCATCAGCACCCAAATCTCGATGTCCCATGCCGTCGTGGTTTTGATATCCTTTCTTGAAGACGGGTCGATCAACTGCCTGGACTTCTCCTCCTTCCCCGCACTGTGTTCGATCTCGTCGCGATACAGATATTTCCATCGGCCAAGGGCGGTCACCTCAACGATCCGGTAATCTACCGCCGTTACTGACCCGTCGGGATTCCTGCGTTCCGATGGTTTCGATTCGACAACACGCTCGGTCGTGAACAGGCGGAAGGGAACACTCACCACAACGGATCCCGGCGCAATGACAGCCATCGTCACCACGAAGGGAAATACGGCAACGGCAACCAATGTATAGTCGATGATGACGGCGAGAAATCGTTTCCAGAACCCGGCGTATGCGGAGTCCGGGATCGGCAACTCGGTCCCGGATCGCGCCGCTTCGCTTTCCGCGGTGAAATTCGTTTCGCTGCCGAAGTCCTCGCGCCGGGGCAGACAATAAATCAGGAAAAACGCTCCGAACGCCGTCCCGACAACAGGCATGAAAAGAAGCAACGGGCAACTGTAGATAACGAGAAACCGGAAGAACCATTTCGCCCGGTAACGTGAAGCCGTCAGCGCGATGCAGAGGAGGACAAGCCCGATGACACCCACAACCATTCCCATGGCCGTGCTTGTCAGGGTCTGGCCAATGGCTTCGGCTAATTGGCCCGGGGCCGCAACCCCCTGCGCATTCAAGGCCGCGAATGACCGCATCATTCCCAGGACGGTTCCGAGCAGGCCGAGTATTGGTCCGAGCTGAAGAATTGCGCCAATCACAGCGAGGGTTCTTCCCGTTCCGGGGAGCGCACGCGCCCGGCGCGCCGTCGTTCGCGCCCCCGCGGACGACTCGTCCCCAACGCGCTCCGCGCCACTTGGGTTTTCCGCTTCGCCGGGCTGGCTTGGGATGTTTCCGGCGGGGACGCCGGAAACGGCACGCGGGACGCGCGCGCTCCCCGTAGCTGCAGCGATTGTCTCGACCTGGGTCTTGAGGATGCTGGCCTGCTGGTAGCGGAGTTCGGGATTTTTTTCCAATGCGCGAAGGACGATCTCATCGAGGCGGACGTCGATCCGCACTTTGCGCGAAGGCGGCTCGAGGCGTTGGGCGGGGAGTTCGCCGGTGAGCATCTGGTAGAAGACGACGCCGAGCGCGTAGATGTCCGCGCGGTGGTCCACATCGCCGGGGTGCTCGCTCTGCTCGGGGGCCATGTAGCTTGGCGTGCCCATGATTTTTCCCGCTTCGGTCAAGTCGGGAGAAACGGTCCCGTTGCCGGTGGCCTGATCGTTTGCCGACCCGATGAGCTTTGCGAGTCCGAAGTCCGCGACCTTCACGCGCCCGAGGCGGTCGAGCAGGATGTTCTCCGGCTTGATGTCGCGGTGGACGATGCCGTGGTCGTGCGCGAACTGGAGCGCGTCGCAGATCTCCGGAACGATCGCCAGCGCCTGTTCCGGCTCGAGTTTCCCCTCGCGCAGAAGATCTCGCAGGCTCACGCCGTCCACGAATTCCATGACGAGGAAATAGAGCCCACCGGTCTCGCCGAAGTCGTGGATGGTGACGATGTGGGGATGGCTGAGTTTCGCGAGCAGCTCGGCTTCGCGGACAAAACGTTCGGCAAACCTGGCATCGTGGCCGCGTTCGGGGGCGAGGATTTTGATTGCGACCAGTCGGTTGAGCGATTTCTGGCGGGCTTTATAGACCACGCCCATCCCGCCGCGCCCGAGGCATTCGAGGATTTCAAACTGCGGAAACTTTCCGGCGATTTCCTCCGGCTCGGGAGCAGGCGCGCACTGGTTGCCATCATGGGTTTGGGAGGCCATCGCCTGTGCGAGCAGGCACGACGGGCAGAGCTGGCTGTCGGCTGGCACGGACTTTCCGCATTCGGGGCAAATGGTGCTCATCTTGATCCGCTCTTACGCGCTCGCGGCAGAGTGTTACAGGGATTCATTCGGAAAGCGCGGCGAAGAGCGAGCGCATTTCCTCCTCGACGAGATGTGCGTCGGCGAGCGTGCGGGCGATCTCGTCGCGCAGCCGTTGGCGATAGCGCTTTCTCAGACGGTGCACCGCCACGCGCGCCGCCCCCTCGGTCATGCCGAAGTCCCCCGCGATTTTCGCATAAGAAAGGCCGTCGCTGCGCACGCTGAGGAAAGGTTTCCAACGGGCGAAATCTTTTTCCTCGCGTGCCAGGTCGTCGAGCACCTTGTCGAGCAGGGTCATCGCCCAATCGCGGTCGTAGAGCCGGTCCGGGCTCCGGCGATCCGCCGGCTCCAGGCCGAGCCCGGTTTCGGCATCCCGCCAATCGATGGACAGGTGGGTGGCATAACCGCCGCGCTTCAACCGGTGTTCGCGCTGCCAATCGTTCGCCATGTAATTTTTCAGGCTGCCCAACAGGAAGGCCCGGAAGCGCCCCCGGTCGCGGTCGGCAAGACGAAGACCGTTCTGGCAAAGCAGATGGGCGAAGAACCCCTGCACCAAATCTTCCGCATCCTGCGCGGTCCGGCCCAGGCGGCGGAGGTAGCGGTAGAGCGGCTGCCAGTAGGTTCCGAACAATGCCTCAAGCGCCCCGACCGCTTCGGTGTCCCCTCCCCGCGCCGCCTCGCACACCAGCGTCCACCGCGTGGTGGCGAACAAAGTCGGATGGGCGTCACGGACCTGCATGGGTGTCCGGTATCATACAGAAAACGGCGCAGGTGTTACGCGGAAAGTCAGAACGTGTGGATGAAGAGGCCCGAGCGGAGCTTGGGCTCGAACCACGTGCTTTTCGGCGGCATGATTTGTCCGGCGTCGGCGATGTCCATGAGCTGGTCCACGGTCACCGGATACATCGAGAACGCGACGGCGGCGTGCCCGCCGGTGACGCGCTCTTCGAGCTCTGACGTGCCCCGGATGCCGCCGACAAAATCCACGCGCCTGCTGGTGCGCGGGTCGTCAATGCCCAGCACCGGGGCCAGGATGCGGTCCTGGAGCACACTCACATCGAGCCGTGAGACCGGGTCGGCGGAGGGTTCGGATTTCCACGAAAGCCCGATCCAGCGTCCGTCGAAGAACATGCTCACGTGTCCGGGGGCGGACGGGGAAGCGGGCGCGGATTCCGCGACTTCAAACTTCTCGCGGACCCTTGCGAGAAATTCCCGCGGGGAATGCCCGTTGAGGTCGTTCACCACGCGGTTGTAGGGAAGAATGCGGAGCTGGTCGGCCGGGAAGAGAACGCAGAGGAACCAATTGTAGTCCTCGGCACCCGTGTGGTTCGGGTTCGCCTCGCGGAGCTCGCGCCCGACCCTCGCCGCGCTCGCGCTCCGGTGGTGGCCGTCGGCCACATAAGCGAGGGGGACTTTCGAAAATGCCTCCGTGAGCGAACGGTTTTCGTGCATGCGCCAAAGCGTGTGGCGGATGCCATCCGGCGCCACGAAGTCCACTGACGGTGGAAGCGATGTCTGCGCGGCGGCCAGCGCATCGATTTCCGGGTGGCCGCGGTAGGTCAGGAAAACCGGACCGGTATCCGCACGGAGAGTTCCGATCAGCCGCGTCCGGTCGTCTTCCTTGTCCTTCCGCGTTTTCTCGTGCTTGCGGATGATGTCATTCTCGTAATCGTCAATGTGGCAAACCGCGACAACCCCGGTCTGCACATGCCCGCCCATCTGCTGGCGGTACAAATAAATTGTCGGCACGGGCTCGCGGACGAGAACGCGTGCGGACACCAGGCCGTCGAGGTTCTTTTTTGCCGTCTGATAAACGACATCCGAATACGGATCCGTCTCCGGCGGGAGGTCAATCTCCGCACGGTCCACACGCATCAGGCTGCGGGGGTTGCCGGCCGCCAGGGCCGCGGCTTCCCCGCGGTTCACGACATCATACGGCACACAGGCGACATCGGCCGCCAGCTCGGGTTTCGGGCTCAGCCCCTGGAACGCTCGGACTCTCAACATGCCCGGCTTTGTAGCAGCGGGGTGCGGGCCGTGCAAGCCGGGGAAGTCTCCTTGCCAATCATTGATGCCGACGCATCAATGATCGCGAGATTGGTTCATGCTGCGGCGGCAAACTCGCCGATCTGGAAAGACCAATCTCGAAGAAGCGGCATCTTGCCGCTTCTACGGTTTTTCATCGTAATGCTTGGGGCGCGTGCGCCGTGCTGGCGGGTTTCATTTGACATTGGAGCGCCCCCTTTCTATGCAACTCACGCGCTCCCTGTCGAATTTTTCAAGGGATCGGAAACCCCGGCCGGTTTTTAACACCGCAACGGGAAAAACAATCCATGGATAAAGCAAACCGGCAATTTGAAGACCTCGCCGAAAACGG
>JBAXTX010000134.1:0-7170 GCA_037129975.1 Verrucomicrobiia bacterium
GTCTCCGCCTTTTTCGCGCCGCCTTTGGAGACGCCTGCTCCCGAGGCCGCTCCGCTCCCCGTTTCCTCCGGAAAACTTCCGGCCCGCCGCAGCGGGCTTTTTACAAGGCTCCCGCTTTTCCGAAAAAATACCGTTCCGCCGGCCCGGGGATGCCCTCCGCTGTCCGTCATTCCGGAACCTCCAGCCGCCTCCGTGTCTCACGGGTCCACGCTCGCCGGAGCCTCTTCGCCGGCTACGGACATTCCCCAATTTCCTGCCGGGGATGTCATCCCGGCACCCGCGGAACCCGTTGTGGAAAATCCGGTTGTCGAGCCACCCGAGCCGGTTGTTCAAGAACCGGACGGCATCCCGTCCGATCCCTTTCCCGCGTTGTCGGCGGAGGTTCCTCCTCTGGGAAAGTTCACGTCCGAACCGGGCGCCATGTTGTCGGTGAAAATGCTGCACACCGAGGCGATGCCCCGGGAGGCGCGCGGCAACGAAATCATCGAGCAGGAACCGCTCCAGGCGTTGTTTTTGACCGATGAGATCATGAGTGTTGACCGTGTGATCGAGCTCTGTGGCGGGCTTCCGGGGATCAACTCCTGCGTGCTGGCCCACGGCTCGGTCGTCGTCGCCTCCCACAACGTCCCGGAAGGCGTTGACCTCGTCTCCATGAGTGCCCATGCGGCCGACATGCTACAGGCGATGCGCGCGTCCTCCGCCCGCATGGGTGTCGGCACCGTGCCCGCGGTCACGCTCCATACCGAAAAAGGGGTCATCAGCTTTTTTCATCGCGACGATCTCACCATGCTCGTCTTCCACCGCGACCGCGGTTTCATTCCCGGCGTCCGGGAAAAAATGGCCGCCGTTCTCGGCGAGTTGACCAAGGCCAGGCTGACTCTCCCCGTGGGCGAACAAGCCCAGGAGCAATCTCATCGTTGACCCGGAGAAAGAGCCCGATGTCCGGGCTACTCCGGTAGTTCGCGGAGCGTGATGCCCGGGACAGCGGGCGGGTTTGGGTGGACGTCTGCCGGGGGAGACTGCGCGGAGGCCGGGTTCCGGTAGGCGCCCACTTCGCGGGGTGGGATCCGCTGCTCGGCGAGCTTTTTGTATTCCAGGATCCCGCAGGAGATGGACGCGGCGTATTGATCGCGCCATGCCTTCGAAGCAATTTTCCGCGCATCACCGGCATTTGTGAGAAAGCCTCCTTCCATGAGGATCGCCGGGACTCCGGCAAGGCGCAGGACAGCGAATCGCGCGCGCTTCACCCCGCGGTCGGTCATGTTCATCTTCCCTTGCAGCGCGTGGGAAATCGTGTTCGCGAGGGCGAAGCTGTGGATATCGTGCTCGTTGCCGTTCTCCTCGATCATGTCGCGGAGCCTCGTCTGCTCGTAGGCGGTCGAGGGAGCGCCACGCGGGGTCGCGCAGAAAATTTCGAATCCATTGGCCGCCGGGTTCGAGTCGGCGGCGTTGAAGTGGAGGCTTACAAAGAGAACGTCTTTCAGCCGGTTCGCGAAGGCCGCGCGCGCCGGGAGCTCGATGAAGGAATCATTGTTCCGGGTCATCAGCACGCGGAGGCCGGATTTCTTGAGTTGGTCCCTGACCCGCCGGGCGACGTCGAGGGCGAAATTTTTCTCGTGTTCATACGGGCTTCTCGCGCCGTTGTCTTTTCCGCCGTGGCCGGGATCGAGGACGACGGTTGTGACAGCCGGGAACCCGCGGATGTGCGTCGGACGGAACGCGGGCTCGATCGTCTTGCCGAGGTCGAGCCGCGAAACAAAAAACCGTCCGCCCTCCTCGACAACCGGGAAGGCAAGCCAGTGTTTGATCCCGTTGACAACCACTTCGCGGCTGGACTTTGTCACGAGAAACTCCCTGCCGGAGCCGCAAAGTTTTTTTGAATTGGCGTCCGGGGCGGGCGACTCCTCCAGTCCGTAAAACGCCGCCACTTCCTGCAGGGGAACGTGCTCGTGTCCGCCGAAGAACCTGATCTCCCATCCGTAAGCCGGGAGGGAACAGGCCAACATTCCCGCAATGGCAATCCGCCGCAGACTAATCAAGATGAATCCTGTCATCCGGCAAGGCAGTCGCCTGCATTTCATGTCCGCCGGCACGCGGGTGGAGGATCGGACGCACCCCGATGGAAAGTTTCTCGGTTCCGCGCAGGACTTCGATCTCCGCGTTCTCGCCGGCCGTGAGGAAATAGGACGCGTCAATCACATCCTCGCTCGATGTGATCGGGGTCCCGCCGACCTTGAGCAGGACATCCCCCGATTTCAGGCCGGACTTCGCGGCGGGAGTCTCCGGATCAAGGACAGCAACCTTCGCGGTGGATCCCCCGGTTGGCTCCGCGACGTCTTCGACCTCGACGCCCACCCAGCCGGGACGAAGCGCCCCGAAGCGCGCAAAATCACTACGCACTTTTTCAGCGGCGCGTATCGGCAGGACATGGCAGGAAGCCCCGCCATCAATCCGGCCGACCAAAATCCCGATCGCCTCGCCCTGAAGGTTGAGGACCGGGGCGCCTCCCTCTCCGCGCTGGACAGGAAGGTTCGCCCGGATGTGCGTGGTCGAAAAGTATTGGTCGAGAAGCTTCCGGTCGAAGCCGGCAACAATCCCGATGTCCCCGCGCACTTCAAGAGCCTCAGGGTACCCGATCAGGATCAGCGGGGTTCCCATGGTCACTTTTGGGGAATCTCCGATCGGGATGGATGGCGTGCTGGCATCCACTTTCAAGATCGCGATCCCGCTGCGCTCGTCGGCCACAAGAACCTGTGCCGGCAGTTCCTTCCCTCCGGACAACAGCACCGACACCTCATCCGCACGCAGCACAATTCCCGCATGCGTGTAAACCATGCCGGTCGGATCCGCGAAAAACCCGCTGCCGAAGCGGATTCCCAGCTTGTCTGTTGCGCGGACCTTCACGACCGCGTTGCGCCGCTCATCGAAGATTTTGCGAACCTGGGCGGAGAGATCTCCCCCGGCAGGATCTTCGGCCCTCAACACAGAACCCGCGCCGCAGGAAATCGCGAAAGCCGCCAGCGCGGCGGCAAGGAAATTAGAAGCTGCGCGAGGAAGCATAACTCACCGGGCTGGTCGGCAGCACATAGTGCACGGAAGGGGAGCCGGTGGAGGTCATGACAACAGGAAGCGATGCCCCAATCATGACCGGCTGCGGCGAAGTCAGGGTGAGCGACTGGCGGCTCTCCGCCAGATTTCCAGGAGCTTTCGTGGCCGGGCGCGCGATGATGAAAACGGAGGCGGCAAGGGCAAGCGCCGCGACCGACGCGTAGGCGAAGCGCGGAACCTGAAACGACGGTGCGATGGTGGAAATTCTGTCCCACACGATCTCCCAGAGCGAAAGCCGGAGCAGGTCCGAGCGCTGGCGGGATTGGAACTCCCTGAGAAAGCCGTCGAAATATCCCGGCGGAGGCTGTTCATAACGTTTCAACCTCAAAAGCTTCGAAATGTTTTCTTCGGGTGTCATATGATGTGCCTATTGGGAAATAAACTCTTGGAGATAATTTTGCAACTGTCGGTGTGCGTAGAAGAGCCGGGAGCGGACAGTACCCACCGAGATCTTTAGGATTCCGGCAATTTCCGCATGAGGAAGTCCTTGAATGTCATACATCGTCACCACAGCTCTATGGTCATGAGACAGTTTCATCATCGCTTCGTTCAATTTTTGTTGAAGTTCGCCGAGATTTGCCTGATGCCGCGGGTCGTGGTCGCTGGTGGCCTCGATGAAATCGGGATCGTTCGCGATCCCGTTGTCCACGTCGTCGAGGCTCATCGTCATCCGTCGGTTCCTCTTTTTCAGGAAATTGATCGCCCGGTTGACCGCGATCGTGTGCATCCATGTGGAGAATCTCGATTTCCCCTGGAACCCTTTGATCGAGCGGTAGGCTTTGGCGAAGATCTCCTGCAGCAGGTCGTTGGTGTCCTCGTGGTTCGAGGTCATGTTATAAACCAGCCCGTAAAGCCTGGGGCTGAAACGGACGACAAGCTCGTCGAACGCCCGGGCCTCGCCCGCCTGCGTGCGGGCCACCAGCTCTTCATCGGACGTCTCGGAGGGTTCTTCCATGCGTGGCGAAACGGGTGTCTATAGCAGAGCCCGGCGAGGATGCAGAGAAAAATCCGGCGCAGCGGCGAGCGACCTCTCTCCGGAAGACCCCCGGGCGCATCGGCGAAAGTGTGGAGGCCAGGCGGGACGAGGCTACGCCGCGATCTCCGCGGGAGGCTCGATCGGCTTGAAGCGGAACCGATCGTGGTAGGCACCGCCGTGGAATTTCCGGCAGCACTTCACGCACGCGACCCTCCGCCGGACCGGACGCACTCGCGCCAGCACGGTCGAACACCCCGGACAGGAATAGAAAAATTTCCTCGGAATCTTCCTGCGTTTGAAAGGCAGTGCGTGGCAGCGCGGCTCATTCGGGATGCCGAGGTCCGTGCAGGCCTGCCTCCATTCCGTCCCGTGCGCCTCGATCCGGCGGCGTCCGGTGCGATGCTGGGCGAGCAGGTGCGCGAGTTCGTGCCGGAGCGTTCGCTGAACCTCCGCGGCCGATACCTCGACGAGTTTCGGATTGAGGATGATCCGGCGATCCCGCCAGCAGGCCATCCCGGCGGTTGTGCGGAGGCCGGGATTCCAGAACACCGAGATATGGAGCCCGCGACATCCCGCCGCAACGAGGAGCTGGTTGGCGAAATCCTCGAGCAACGGGTCCGATCTCAGGCGGGATTTGCGGCGCGGCTTGATGAGATCGTCCGGCGAGGAGCGGACCCTCCGCATCACCGCCCTGCCGAAGTTGAGAAGAAGCTGCTGGTATTTCATCACGAAGCCAGAGGTTGAAGATCCACGACCTTGCGCACGGCTCCGATCGCGTGCCGCACATCGCTTTCGGTTGTTCCGTTTCCAAGAGAAAATCTCACCGTTGTCATGGCGATCCGCGCCGGGATCCCCATCGCCAGCAGGACGTGCGAAGGCTGGATCGCGCCGACGATGCAGGACGACCCGCTCGAAACGCAAAGGCCTTCGAGGTCCAGGCCGATGAGGAACGCCTCCCCGTTCGCGCCGGGGAAGCTGACATTCAGCGTGTTGGCGAGGGTTCGTTCCGGATCCCCGTTGCGGACCGCCGCTTGGGAGACCGCGCGGATCCCCTCCCAAAGGGTTTCGCGGAGCGGGAGGAGCCGCGTGGGTTCCCCGGAGATGGCGTCCGCCGCCGCCGCCATCCCGACGATCCCGGCGACATTTTCAGTCCCCGGCCGACGGGAGTTCTCGTGGGCGCCGCCGTGGGCGGTGCGGGAAAGCGCGATGCCGTCCCCGAGGAACAATGCCCCCACGCCTTGAGGGCCGTGGAATTTGTGCGCGGCAATCGAGAGCGCCGAAACACCGATCTCGTGTGGATTCACCCGCAACTTGCCGAATGTCTGCACCGCATCGCTGTGAAAAACAGCGCCGTGCTTCCGGCAAACTTCCGCAAGCTCGCGCAACGGCTGGATCGCCCCGGTTTCGTTGTTCGCGTGCATCACGCTGACAACGGTTGTGTCCGGGCGGATCATTTCCTCAAGGGCTTCCGGGCTCACGCTCCCGCTTGCGTCCACCGGAAGGATGCCGATTTCGAATCCCTCGAAGTCCCGCAGGAATTCGCAGGCGTGGAGAACCGCATGGTGCTCGATCGCCGAGGTGATGAGGTGCCTGCCCTTCGCTGCATGGGCACGGGCAAGCCCGATGACGCCCAGGTTGCACGACTCCGTCCCCCCCCCGGTAAAAATAATTTCTTGCGGGCGGACACCCATCACGGCGGCCAGCCGTTCGCGGGCATCATCCACCCCGGCCCGTGCCAGGCGGCCCGCGGCGTGGATCGCGGATGGATTCCCAAAGTTCCCGTTCAGGAATGGCAGCATTGCCGATCTCGCTTCCGCGCAGAGCGGCGTCGTCGCGTTGTGATCTAGATACACCATTCGGCATCAGGCGCCTCCGCACGCCGGGTTTTCTCCAGGATCTTCATCTGATTTTCCTCGTAAACCACGAGCGAACCGGAGGGAACACTGTGCATGAGAAAAACATTCGCCCCGATCGTCGCGTTCGCCCCGATTTCCGTCTCCCCGCCGAGGATCGTGGCATTCGGATAGATCGTGACACGATCACCCACATTCGGGTGCCGCTTGCCGCCCTTCACGATGTGACCGGCCTCGTCTTTGGCGAAACTCCGCGCTCCCAGCGTCACCCCGTGGTAAAGTTTCACATGCGCCCCGATCCGGCACGTCTCCCCGATCACCACCCCCGTCCCATGATCAATAAAAAAATACGGCCCGATCTGCGCGCCCGGATGGATGTCAATTCCGGTCCGCCCGTGCGCCCACTCGGTCATCATGCGCGGAAGCAATGGAACATTCTCCAAATAAAGAACATGTGCACTTCTTTGAATGGCGATCGCCTCGAGGCACGGATAGGATAAGATAATTTCCTCATTGCTCAGCGCTGCGGGATCGCCCTCGTAGGCGGCCTCGATATCCGTGCGCAAAAGAGCCCGCAAGTTGGGAAGTTTCCGAAGAAACCTCAGCAAGACCCCACGGGCTCCGGCCTTTGAAGAAGCGGGATCTGCCACCCGCAAACTCTTCGCAATTTGATCCTCCAACCCCGCTGCCAGCTCACCGACACGCGCGGCTGTCAAATCAGATAATTCACTCTTGTGGATCGGCTTATCATCATGAAATCCGGGAAATAAAACCTGGAGCAGACGGTTGCAAATGTGCCCGAGCGCGCGTTTCGACGGGAGGTTGTCCGTGTTGTTCAGCCCACCGACCTCCTCATACGAGCAAAGGATGTCGCGGACCACGTCGTTGAGCGCACTGTTCATCTTGCGCAAAAATATGGCCCGCCGGCTCCAATTGTCGAGTGGCAGGTTCGTTTTTCTTCAAGATACGGCAGGCACGACAGGTGCGGCGGCACGATTACCGAACCTCCAAGGGGGGGGGACGCCCGCGAAACTGTCAATCAGGGCGAAAACCGGACAGGAAGCTCTGGAGGTCGAGCCGCATGTGGCACTTGGCAGCCGCCTTACGCCGTCGGTGTTTGGCCCAGTCCATGCATTTGGCGATCAGTTCAAGGGTTGTGGAATCCGCAATGTGGATCGGGGTTGCGCATCTGGTCGCTCCGACCCCGCAGGCCAAAGGCAAAATCGAGCGGCG
>JBAXTX010000135.1:0-6947 GCA_037129975.1 Verrucomicrobiia bacterium
CGGCATCAACGACTCGAACGAGATCAACGTCGCCGGCAAAAACTACGAGCTCGCATACTACGCCTTCCGCGATCCGCGCTACGCCTCGATCATCAAGCAGGGCGGGAAGCGCGAAAACCTGATCTACGGCGTGCCCGAGCTGCCGGACTCCGATTTGCGCCTCGGGTCGCTCAATGGTGCCTTCAGCCCGAACGCCGGCCTCATCACCCTGCGCTCGACACAGGAGGACCTGCGCGACCGGATCCAGGCGGCCCTCGAGTATGGCACGCACGGCGGCTACCACGGCCACTTCGACATGATGGCGCTCACCTCGCTGATGCGCTACGGCCGCAGCTTCTTCAACCCGAAGATGGTCTTCTACATCTACGAGCCCTACATGTATAATTTCTACTGCCAGTCCAGCATCACCAAGAACATGGTGGTCGTGGACCTGAAGCAGCAGGAGGCGGGAGCGAGCGTCGGACGGCTCATGCACACCGGCAAGCTCTTTCAGGCCGGCTGGGCAGAGGGCACAACCGAATGGAGCTACCCCGCATACGGCGGCCTGCGCCACGCGATGCCGAACGGCCGCCCGTTCGAGGAAAAAGTCGAGCGCGACAACCGCTACGTCCCCGTGCCCAAAGAACACCCGCCCTACGGCGTGCTTTCGGGATTCACCGAGCCGATCTTCCAGCGCCGGATCATGGTGGTCGCCGACGACTACGTGCTCCTCGCGGATTTCGACCGGAGCACGGAAAACAAGAGCCACCGCTTCGACCAGCTCTTCCACGTGCAGGGTCTGCTCGGACTGGATGCACCGAAAATCAAGCCCGCAGGCCACCTCGCCCAGCTGAACGACGACCCGCTCTCCGCCTCGCAGTTTGTCACCGATGTGGATACCTACGACATCGAGGGCACGCTCAAAGCCTCGTTCCGCACACGCTTCGGCCCGGACATCAAAAAGTATGGCGAGACGCCTTTCGGCGAACCGGGTGACCTCTATCTCAATTTCCACTACGCGTGGCCGAACGCCAGTCGCACGGCCTTCACCGGCAAGGCTGCGGAGAAGCATCCGGTCGAGCGGCGGCTGATTTACAGCGTCCTCGGCGACGGCAAGACTCTGGCCGAGGGAAATTTCGGCGCATGGATCCTCGGCGAGGGAAAAATTGACGTCGATCTGCGCGGCGTGGACAAGCTCGAACTCAAGACCACCGTCAAACGCAATTCGAAAGTGATGACCACATTCTGGGGCGATCCCATGGTCGAACTGGCAGACGGCCGGACCGTGAAGCTCACCGACTTCGCATCGGAAAAATCCAACCTCCAGGAAAAATCCACGCCGCCCGAGCAGGACTACGAAGGCGGCCCGATCAAGATCGCCGGCAACCGCATCGGCTGGGGACTACCCGCTGAGCCCGCCGCCGACGGCGAGGCCAATCCGGCGACGTATGTTTTCGATCTCAAAGGCAAAAACGCCGTGCGCCTGCGCGGGGTGGTCGGGGGAGATTACCCGGTCGGTGACGAGTCGCTCCATCGGATCACGATGGGCGTCCGCACCAACGGTCCTTCCGCGCGGTTTCTGACCGTGGTCGAACCGTTTGAAAAAGCAGGCGGCGATGTCATCTCATCGGTGCAGGCCGCCGATGCCGACCACGTCACCGTGAAATTTAAAGACGGACGCGAACACCGCATCACTCTCTCGGCGATGGAGGGCAAGAGCGATGCAATCGCGGTGAAAGTGGAGGAATACAAGGACGGACGACTGATCCGAACCGAGGAGACCACACGAAAGTTGGAGCCGGCCCCGTCTCCCACACCATAGATTCTCACCGGGATTTCTCCTTTTTCCTTCGAACCAGGATGGGACACTGCCATTCACCTCTGGTACATTTTTTATTGCTGCCCGATGGATGGTTCTTGAAATCTTGCACCAGCGTTGCAAGTTTTCAGAGATGATCCCGCGATTTGCCTATCAGAAAAAACTCGAGCGTGCTCTGGGAAGGAACCCTGTGGTGGCGCTGATTGGCCCGAGGCAATGCGGAAAAACGACGTTGGCGCGTCAGATTTTGCCTTTGAATCACGCGAATTATTTTGATTTGGAGGATCCGGTTGTTACCGGTTTGATGGAAAACCCGCTGACCGCCTTGGAGGGGTTGAGGGGATTGGTGGTGGTTGACGAAGCGCAGCGGGAGCCTCGTTTGTTCCCGGTTTTGCGCGTGCTGGCCGACCGTCCGGGGAATCCTGCGACATTTCTGATTCTCGGCAGCGCATCGCCGGAATTGTCGCGCCAGAGTGCGGAATCATTGGCCGGGCGGGTGGAGACGATCGAGATGCAGGGATTCGACGTGGCGGAAACGGGGGTCGGTCAGGCAGATCTGCTCTGGCAGCGCGGGGGATTTCCCCGGGCGTTTCTGGCCGCGAATGACGTCGACAGCATCGACTGGCGGAAAAATTTCATCCGCACATTTTTGGATCGCGACTTGGGGGCGCTTGGGTTCGGGATGTCGCCGGCGGTGATGGGCCGGTTTTGGACGATGCTCGCGCACTACCATGCGCAGGTTTGGAACGGCAGCGAGATCGCGGCATCGATGGGCATCGCTCCAAACACGGCCCGCGCCTACTTGGATGCCCTGGAGCAGACGTTCATGATCCGCCGCCTGCTTCCCTGGCAGGCGAACCTCGGCAAGCGCCTAGTCAAGACCCCGAAAATTTACTTTCGCGACTCTGGAATTTTTCATGCGCTGAGCGGCATTCGTTCTCCTACCGACCTGCTCACGCATCCCAAGCTTGGGGCTTCATGGGAGGGCTTTGCGCTCGAGGAAATCCTGAGGTCGCACGAGCCGGACGAAGCCTATTTTTACGCGGTCCACAGCGCTTGCGAGCTCGACCTCCTGATGTTCCTTCACGGGAGGAAAGTCGGCGTCGAATTCAAGCGCGCCGACGCCCCGGTGCTCACCCGCTCGATGCAGACCGTCCTCACCGACCTGGAACTTGACGAGCTCTGGGTCGTCTATCCCGGACAGCGGAGCTACCCGCTCGGCGATAAAATCTCCGTCCGTCCGCTGGCGGAATGCATTGCATCTGGAGGATAAGGCAGACTCAGTTTACCATAGGGACGTAACGGGCGGGACGCCTGTTTACCCGACGCATAATCCCATGACCACCCCGACACTCCGCAACCCTGTCCTTCCCGGCTTCCGTCCGGACCCGTCCATCTGCCGCGTTGGGGGCGACTACTACATCGCGACCTCGACGTTCGAGTGGTTTCCCGGAGTGATGCTGCACCACTCGCGCGATCTCGTAAACTGGAAGCCAATCGGTCACGCGCTCACCCGCCGCTCGCAGCTCGACCTGCGCGGGGTGGACTGCTCGGCAGGCTCGTGGGCACCCTCGCTCAGCCATGCGGATGGCATGTTCTGGCTTATCTACACCAATGTCGTGACGACCGGCATGGGCCGGCCGTTCAAGGACCCGCACGTTTTTCTCGTGACCGCCGAAAAGATCGAGGGGCCATGGTCGGAGCCGGTGAAGCTCGACTCGATCGGGTTCGACCCCTCGCTTTTTCACGACGACGACGGCCGCAAGTGGGTGGTCAACATGCAGTGGGATTTCCGGCCCGGCCGCCACCGGTTCGCGGGCATTGTGGCGCAGGAATACGACCCCGCCGCGCACCAGCTCACCGGGCCCGTGCTCGAACTCCTGCGCAAGGAGAACATCCTGTGCGAGGGGCCGAATTTGTATCGGCACAACGGATACTACTACCTCATGATGGCCGAGGGCGGGACCGGCTGGAACCACGGCATTTCGATGGCGCGTTCCCGCACGCTGGCGGGGCCCTACGAGCTGGATCCGGCCGAGGCTGTCCTGACCACCCGCCACGCACCCGACCATCCGCTGCAAAAGGCCGGACACGGCGAGCTCGTGCAAACACCCGCAGGAGAATGGTGGCTCGCCCACCTGTGCAGCCGGCCGCTCCGCACCGGGTCGGCGGCCAACTCCTCCTCACCCGACAAAAGCGAGAGCGCCACCGCCCACGCGGGCGACCGCTGTGTGCTCGGACGCGAGACCGCGCTCCAGCGCGTCGAATGGAGCGAGGACGGGTGGCTGAGGCTCGCGCACGGCGGCGTGCTGTCGGCAGTCGAACTTCCGGCACCTGCCGGACTGCCCCCCCACCCCTGGCCGACCTTGCCGACGCGCACGGAGTTTACCGGACCGGAAGCCCTTGATCCGCGCTGGCAGTCGCTGCGCCGGCCCGTCGATGCGGGCTGGGCCGACTTTGCCGCACGGCCGGGCTGGCTGCGCCTGTCCGGCGGCGAGTCCCCCCACTCGCTGCGCGACCAAAGCTTTCTCGCGCGCCGCCTCGAATCCTTCGAGGCCACCGCGACGACCCGCATGAAATTCTCCCCGTCGCGATTCACACAGTTTGCGGGCCTGGCATGCTGGTATGACATCCGCACGAACTACGCCCTGCGGGTCACTCATGATGAGAAGCTCGGGCGTGTCGCGCGGGTGCAGCTCAGCGACGACTTCGCCTACGCCGAACCGGAGGACGCCGTGCTCGCAATCGGCGACTGGCCGTCAGCAGTCTGGCTGCGCGCGGAAATCGACCGGCGCAAACTACGGTTGTTCGCCTCGCCCGACGGCATCCGCTGGACCCAGGTCGGCGGGGTTTTCGATTTCTCAAAAATCTCCGACGATCACGGCTCCGCGCTGCACTTCACCGGCGCGATGATCGGCATCGGCTGCCACGATGTCGCCGGACAGGGCGGCTTTGCCGACTTCGAGTTTTTCGAGCTTGGGTGATTCGGCGAAAATCGGTTACTGCAAACAACTCATTTCAAATAGATGGCCTTGTTCTCGAGGTCAGCCTGGCGGATTTTTTCGATCTGCCCGACGGTGAGAACCTTGTCGAACATCCGGATGTCGTCGATGTGTCCGGGAAAGGACTCCGCGGCAGCAGGGACGAATGTGTTGCCGACAGCCTTGGGAATTTTCGGGTCCCCAAAACTCATTTCGGGTTGTGGATCTTTAGAGGCGACTGAGGTTTCCTGCTCGACGGCTCTTGTCTTGTCGCCGACGAAGAATGCGGCTTCCTTTGCAGCGTTGGACCAGGTGCAGGCCAGAAACTTCCAATCGCCGGGTGCCGCGTCGATGCCCGTTCCGGCCTTGTAATATTTTTCCGCCGCCTTTTCTCCGTTGCGGTCGTTGACGCGGAGCAGCCACTGGCCCCCGTCCCATCCCAGCACGATCCCGTGGGAGTTAAACAGCGAGGCTAATTTCCCGGAGATGTCAGCCCCGGGCTTGAACCAGACCGTCATCGTGAATTCCTGAAGGGAATCGGCCGGCAGTTCGGAGATGATCGTTGCTACGGGAGCCCGGACACCCGGCTCCGCCGCCGCTGCTTCATAGGCCGCGTCGCCGGGCTTTCCGCTCACCCCGGAACCTGCCGCGCCGATGGCTGCTTCGTTGTAAAGCTTTAGGCTAGCCCCGCCGTCGTTGAAGGTTTCCTCATAGAACGGCTGCTGCCCTCGCGCGGAGGTTGCCAGCAGGAATGCCAACGCGAGAGAGGCGAGCACGAGTGATGGTGTTGCCGCGGACGATTGTAAGCGCGGTGACGATAAGGATCCGGGGTGGGCTGTGTTTTTCATAGTGGAGGGATCGCTGTTTTTTCCGAGTTGCGGTTGTTACGCGACATTAAACCGAATGAAGCGGAATCCCGCAATTCAAACCAACCACGGGAAGCACGAAATTGGGCAGCAACGCACAGAGGTCGCCTGATTCTGGAATTTGAATATTCGTTCCTTTCGTCGCTCCAACCTGGTTTTTCAGGATTCCAAATTGCACCTCGCTGTGGCGCGAACGGAGCGATATATTACTAGTTTATTTCCCGATCTTCGAAAGAATCGAAGCGTCGTTATTATCCATGAGATTTCCTGACACCAGAGCGATGATCCGTCATGTTGGATACGGCTTGCTTATATTAGCGAACATCGCCGCGGTTGGCGGCGCCCGGGGTGCTGCGGGTGCGGAGGCAGCGGACGTAATGAGCCGGCTGGTGATCGGAAGCCCGCGAGTTATCTACGCCGACGCCCAGATGCCTTACACGATGGATGGCAGTTGGGCCTCCTTGAGAGAGGCGGACGGCAGCATAACCATCTTTGAGACGGCGATGGCCAAGAAGCCGTATTATTTCCGCCACAGCGGCACGCCCGACAATCCGCTCAAAAAGGAATTGGCGCCGTTCGCATGGGATTACAACGGCTACAACCATACGTGGCCAAGCGGAGCCTGGATCCAGAACATCTACAAAGGCGCCGACGGGACGCTGGTCGGACTCGTGCATCGGGAAGATTTGTTTCCTGCTAATGGCCGCCAGGATCGCGGCAATAATTTTTTTGTGGGCCTAGCGCGGTCCACCGACGGGGGGCTGAATTGGAAATATCTCGGAGACGTCATCGCAACCCGCGCAAACGGGGCCACGAACGCGGGCCGGGCGAACCTGGGCGGGGTTCCGTATCTGATCGTGGAGGGCTGGCTCTATCTCTACTTCAATGAGCACGACGGGCCTCAAGATTCCGACTCCCGCTTTCTGGCGGTAGCCCGGACCAGGCTGGATGACTTGATGGCCGCAGTGGCCCTCGATCGTGTGCCCGAATTCAAAAAGTATTCGCGCGGCACCTGGACCGAGGACGGGATGACCGGACTTGGCTCCGAGATTATTGAGGGGAGCCGGTTTCCGAAC
Source organism: Verrucomicrobiia bacterium (assembly GCA_037129975.1). GTDB lineage: Bacteria > Verrucomicrobiota > Verrucomicrobiia > Chthoniobacterales > Terrimicrobiaceae > QYQL01. The sequence continues at coordinate 6,722 of JBAXTX010000135.1, forward strand.
AACTCGCCGAAGGCCTTCGACTTCCATAGCGACGCCACATTCTGCAAACCTCTTGGACGTTATCTGATCACCGTTCAGACGCATGGAAGCAACACCCTGCTTTTGTATTCGTCCGCCGATGGGGTTGACTGGAAATTCGCCGCCCAACTGGATCACGCCCCGAAATGCATGTTCCCGTATTCGAGCTTCATCAGCTTCAACAAGGATGACTCCGCCGACGGGCATG
>JBAXTX010000136.1:0-6936 GCA_037129975.1 Verrucomicrobiia bacterium
ACCTTCTCGTCAACGGCGGCACCGGCATCGCGGTCGGCATGGCGACGAACATGCCGCCCCACAACCTCGGCGAGTGCATCAACGGGATCTGCGCGCAGATTGACGATCCGGACATCACGATTGACGGCCTCATGGCCCATATCATCGGGCCGGATTTTCCCACGGGCTGCGTCATCCAGGGCTCGGCGGGCATCCGCCAGTATTTTGAAACCGGGCGCGGACAGGTGCGGGTGCGCGGACGCGTCGCGGTCGAGGAGGGCAAGGGCGGGCGCGAAAGCGTCATCATCACGGAGATCCCCTACAACGTGAACCGCGCGGAGCTCGTGAAGCGGATCGCCGCGCTGGTGAACGAGAAGATCCTCACCGGGATCAGCGACGTGCGCGACGAGAGCGCCGAGGACACGCGGGTCGTCATCGAGCTCAAGCGCGACGGCAACCCGAAGGTTATCATCAACAACCTTTTCAAGCACACCGCGCTCGAATCCTCGTTCAGCGTGAACATGCTGGCGATCGATCGCGGCAAGCCGAAGCTTCTTTCTCTCAAGGATGCGATCAATTGCTACATCGAACACCGGCGGGAAGTCATCCTCCGCCGCACCCGCTTCCTCCTCAACGCGGCGGAGGTCGAGGCCGAGAAGTTGGAAGGGTATCTCATCGCGCTCGCAAACATTGACGACTTCATCAGGATCATCCGCGACTCGAACGACCGCGATGACGCGAAGGCGAAGCTCCTCGCGCTCTCGTGGACGCGGAAGGCGGTCGAGAAACTCGGCATCCTCATCCGCAGCGAGGCCCGCGTCGCGGACGGAAAATACAAGTTCTCCGAGAAGCAGGTCGGGCACATCCTCGACCTCCGGCTCTACCAGCTCACCGGACTCGAACGCGACAGCATCAAGAACGAATACGACGCGCTCATCGCGACGATCAAGGACCTCCTCGACATCCTCGCGAAGGAGAAACGCGTCCTCACCATCATCAAGGACGAACTCCGCGCGCTGCAGGCGAAGTTCGCCACCCCGCGCCGCACGCAGATCGTCCCCGCGGAGGGCGAGATCGCGATCGAGGATCTGATCGCGAACGACGGGGTCATCGTCACGCTCACCCACAACGGGTTCATCAAGCGCACGCTCGTCAGCGCTTTCCGAGCCCAGAAACGCGGCGGCAAGGGCGTCATCGGCATGACCGCCCGCGAGTCGGAGAACGAGGAGGACAGCGACTTCGTCGAGTATCTGTTCACCGCGACCACGCACGACTACCTGATGTTCTTCACCGAGACCGGGCGATGCTATGTCGAGCGCGTCTTCGAAATCCCCGAGGGTTCGCGCGCCAGCAAGGGCCGATCGATCGCCAACCTCCTCGAGCTCCGCAATGACGAAAAAATCGCCGCCACCATCCGCGTCCAAGGACAGAAAACAGACGAGGACACCTGGAATAAAAACCTCCACATCGTCTTCGCCACCCGCAGCGGGATCGTCAAAAAATCGAATCTCAACGGCTTCAAAAACATCCGCAAGGGCGGGCTCATCGCGATCAAGATCGAGGAAGGCGACCGCCTGATCGATTGCAAGATGACTCTCGGCCAGGACGAAATCGTCCTCATCACCCACGGTGGCCAGAGCATCCGGTTCCACGAGGAGGAAATGCGCGACCAGGGCCGCGACACGGTCGGAGTCTGGGGGATCCGCCCGGAAAAAGGCGACTACATCGTCGCCGCCGCTGTCGTGAACAAGGACTCCCAGCTTCTCGTCGCCGGAGAAAACGGCCTCGGCAAGCGCACAAGCTTCGAAGAATACCGCGTCCAGGCGCGTGGCGGCAAGGGGATCATCACGATGAAGACCACCGAGCGCACCGGCGGTGTCGCCGGCGCCCTCACCGTCCGGGACGCCGACGAACTCATGCTCATCACGAACAAGGGGAAAATGGTCCGCACCCGGATCAAAGAAATCCGCGAGACCGGCCGCAACGCCCAGGGAGTCAGGCTCATTGACCTCCGCGAGGGAGAAAACCTCCAGGGGATCGCCCCGGTCGTCAGCGATGGCGAGGACGAGGATCCCGCCCCCGAGTCCCAGAACTCCTGATCCCGCACGCAAGAGTTCCAGCCGCCCGAATCATTACGATCAGACGGAAGACCTGGCAAAGAGGGTGTTGTTGTAGAAGCGGCGTCCCGCCGCTTGGAGAAAGCATCCAAGCGGCAAGATGCCGCTTCTAGTGTTTTTCATTGTAATGATTGGGGCGACCTCGAACCGCGATTCGCGGCTTGCCAAAGCCCGCTCGGGAGACTAACAGGAACCGACAATGGCATCAGCAAACGACCTTCGCAAGGGCATGGCGATCCGATACAACGGAAATCCGGCCATCGTTCTCGACGTTCAGCACCGGACGCCCGGCAACCTCCGGGCTTTCGTGCAGTGCATCATCCGGTACATCGGCACCGGAAAATCCGCCGACATCCGGTATTCCTCGACGGAGAAAGTGGACCTTGTGGACGTCAACCGCCAGCAGTTGGAATTCAGCTACGCCGACCACCAGGGATACCATTTCATGGACCCGGAAAACTTCGAGACGATCACCCTGCCAAGCGAGCTTGTTGGGGATGCGAAGGAATACCTCGTGGAGAATCTGAAGGTCGAAGTTCTCAGCATCGAAGGCCGTGCGGCGCAGGTCATCCTCCCCTCTTCGGTGACTATGAAAGTCACGGAATCCGCCGATGGCGTCCGCGGCGACTCGGCGAACAACGTGCAGAAGCCCGCGACCCTCGAGTCGGGGATCGTTGTCACTGTTCCGCTCTTTATCAAGGAAGGGGAGATGATCAAAATCAGCACCGCCGACGGCTCCTACCTGGGCCGGGCCTGAGAAGCCGTGGCCGGGAAACGCCGCCCCAAGCGCAAGCCGTCCGGATTCCACGCCTCGATCGCCGGCGCGATCCCGGATCGCGTCCCCACGCGCTGGGTGAAATTCTTCGTGGGGATACTCCTTCTTCCGGCCGCATGGATCCTGACGCAGACGTTTTTTACGGCGTTCGCCCGGACGACCGTCCACGACGCGTTCTGGATCACCGAGGAGTTCTGGTTTTTTTCGCTGGGGGCCGTCCTGTGGCTGGTCGTGTTTTTTTGTCTTCCGCGTCCGCTGTGGATCTATGTCTTCGGCCACGAACTCACGCATGCGCTCTGGGTTTATCTCATGGGCGGGCGGGTCCACCGGATCCAAATCTCGAAGGAGGGCGGCCATATCCTCACCGACAAGACGAATACCTGGATCGCGCTCGCCCCGTATTTTTTCCCGATCTACAGTCTGCTCGTCATTTCGATTTACGGTGCCGCCGCGATTTTCACGGATGTCACCCCGTTCCGCCAGCTGCTCTACGGCGGCATCGGCTTCACCTGGGCGTTTCACCTCGCGTTTACCTTCTGGATGATCCCCAAAGGCCAGCCGGACCTCGCCTACGGCGGCACGTTTTTCTCCCTCGTTCTGATCTACCTCCTCAACCTCCTCCTCCTCGCGATCCTTCTCATCATGGCCGCTCCCGGAGTTTCCTGGCTGGGCTTCGTCCGCGACCTGATCGGAAACTCCGCGGACTTCTCGCACCAGATCATCCGCCTCGCCGCAAAACTCTGAACATGCCGACACTTGCCACTACCGTTGACGGGCTCAAACTGCCGAATCCCTTTCTGATTGCCTCCGGGCCTCCCGGGACAAATCTGAACGTCATCTCGCGTGCGTTCCGCGAGGGCTGGGGAGCGGTCGTCGCGAAGACGGTGAGCCTCGATGCGTCGAAGGTTGTCAATGTCAGCCCGCGCTACGCCAAGCTGCATTCCTCCGATGGCAACGAGGTGATCGGATGGGAAAATATCGAGCTCATCAGCGACCGGCCGTTCTCGATCTGGCTCGAGGAATTCAAGAAGTGCAAAGACGCGCATCCCGACGGTGTGCTCATCGCCTCGATCATGGAGGAGTTCCGGAAAGATGCCTGGGTGGAGATTGTCGAGAGATGCCAGGACGCGGGCGTGGACGGGTTCGAGCTGAATTTCTCGTGTCCGCACGGGCTGCCCGAGAGGAAAATGGGATCGGCCATGGGGCAGGATCCCGGGATTCTTGAAGAGGTCTGCGGTTGGGTGATGGCATCCGCAAAAAAGCCGGTGTGGGCGAAGATGACCCCGAACATCACGCGCATCGAGGACCCCTCCCGCGCGGCCTTGAAGGCCGGCTGCCAAGGGATCAGCGCGATCAACACGATCCGCGGCGTCATGGGGGTGAACCTCGAAACGCTTCGTCCGGAACCCACCGTCGAGGGCTGCTCGACGCCCGGCGGATATTCCTCGATCGCGATCCGCCCGATCGCCCTGCGGATGTGCATGGAAATCGCGACGCTGATCAAAAACGAATTTCCCGGACGCTCGCTCAGCGGGATCGGCGGGATCGAGCGCGGCTCGCACGCGGCGGAATTTCTTCTCCTGGGCGCGGATACCGTGCAGGTCTGCACCGGGGTCATGAAATTCGGCTACGGCATGGTCCGGCGCCTCCAGGAGGAACTGCTGGCCTTCATGGAAAAGCACGGCTTCGAAACGCTCGCGGATTTCAAAGGCCGCAGTCTCCAGTATTTCACCACCCATGCGGATCTTGTCGAAAAGCAGCGCGCCCGCAAAGGCGCTCTGAAACAGGCTGTGCCGGCCGACGGTGACTGGACCGGCGACCGGTTCGTTGATCAATCCAGCTCGCTGGCCGGATAACAAAATCATGATTATTCCCATTCCCCTTTCACTCTCTCCTTACAACGTCCATGTCGGCGCGGGCCTGCTGGCAGAGGTCGGCGGGCTCGCGGCTTCGGTGGTGAAGCCGGGACGCTGCGCCCTTGTCACGGATTCGAATGTCGGACCACTCTACGCGAAACAAGTCGGGAGTTCGCTGCGGGAGGCGGGGTTCGATGTCACGACTCTCGTCTCGCCGGCCGGCGAAAGCTCGAAGTGCATGGCCGAGGCCGCCTCATTGTGCGACCGCATGATCGCCGCCGGACTGGACCGCAGTTCCTGCCTGGCCGCGCTGGGCGGGGGCGTGGTGGGCGACCTCGCGGGATTCGTGGCCGCGATCTATTTCCGGGGCATCCCGTTCCTCCAGATCCCGACGACCGTCGTCGCACAGGTGGACAGCTCGGTCGGGGGAAAAACCGGAGTCAACGCGCCGGGTGGCAAAAACCTGATCGGAGCATTCCATCAGCCGCGGATTGTCATCGCCGACACCTCCACTCTCTCGACTCTCCCGGAACGCGAGTTCAACGAGGGGTTCGCCGAAATCATCAAGCACGCGGCGATCCGGGATTTTGCCATGCTCGACGCGACCGACGACCTCCCGGCGCTCGTCGCGCGCAACGTCGCGATCAAGGCGGCGATTGTCGCGGAGGATGAATTCGAAACACGCGGCGTCCGCGCCCTGCTCAACTTCGGCCACACGATCGGACACGGAATCGAAAACGCCGCAGGCTATGGACGCTTCCTCCACGGCGAAGCGATCGCGCTCGGGCTCGTCGCCGCCTGCCGACTGTCGGTCGAAAAATCCGGTCTCGCCCGGGCGGACTGCGACCGGATCCTCTCGGCGCTGGCCCGCCACAAACTCCCCATCGCCCTGCCGCCGGACATCCCGGAGGAGGCCATCGTTTCCGCGATGCGGAAGGACAAAAAATTCCACCGGGGCGCCGTTCGGTTCGTTCTGCTCAAACGTCCCGGCGAGGCGTTCGTCTCCGACGCCGTGACCGGAGACGACATCCTCCGCCAGATCCAGGCGCTGCGGATGCCACCGCCTTGCTGATCATCGGCTGCTGGAAAATGCAAAGAGCCCTCCCAGTGTCGCGCCATAAAAAGAATTCTTGATTGTCCGGAGTAGGGTTTCAGCCCATGGCGAAGACCCGGCCCATTGCGTAATATCCCGGCAGTAATGAATGGAATTGGCCATGGATAAAACCGATTTTGCTTTTTGGATGACTTTGGCTGGAACCCTTTGCTGGGTTGTTTGTTTTTGGTGGATGCATTTGATTTCAAGGAACCAAAACGCCTTGTTGGACCAACTTCGCATGCAGGGAAAACGCATCGAAAAATTGTCCAGGGTCGAACATGATCTCATCAAGCAAGTGCATCCCCAAGTCGGCGAGATCAAAGAGGGGATGGATGCGATGGTTGCCGCCGCGAAGGAAAATGCTGAAAAAACTTCTTCAAAAGCCAAGGAGGCGTCCCAGGCACAACCGGCATGAGAAAATCGCTGTAAGAATGAGGAAATGCCATTCTGAAACTGGCAGCGCGTACGGGATTCGAAGCCGTATGCTTTACGATAGGCAATCAGATTTTTTCTGAGTTTGGGACAAGTTTGGGACAAATATTGGTCCCTTGCGACGGGTTGATCTTGTTCCATACGGCTGTCTGGAACCACTGAGGCATAGGGTCGCACTTGAGTTCCAAATCCTGACCGTCCGTAACCTCGGCCACCCACAGGCGGGCACCGCCGTGGCGGGAGTTGTCGAAAAGATAGGCGCGGTCGGTGTGACGGATCGCATCCAGAAGCAGATCCAGCGAGCGGGCATAGCGGGTCACGATCTTGTCCTCCGGGACATCATGCCCTCCCTGCCGCACGCGGTTCTTTACGCGGGCCACATTGATGGCCGAGTCGTCGGTGGCAATGTAGTAGAGGTAAGTCCGATAGCCGAGGCTTTGCGCCATTTCCAGCAGCGCGGGCTTGTCCGGGGCAGACATCACCGTCTCAAACGAAAACGACATCCGCTTTTCCAGCAACCTCCGCCGAAGAAAATCCGCTGCCACAGACGCAAAATACGCGTTCACTTGCACCTCGAAAAAACTCAGTTTGCCGTCCGTGAACCTCAACCCTGCGGCCTCATCCTCCAATTCCGCATTCTTCAGGAGCGTGGAGTTTGCAAAGAATGAGAGGATTTCCTCT
>JBAXTX010000137.1:0-6908 GCA_037129975.1 Verrucomicrobiia bacterium
GCTTCGTGATCTTGCGGTTCGCCGGGATGATGATCTCGCCGGTCTGCGCGTTCACGACATCGAGCGGGATTTTTTCGTTGAGAAGGATGTTGGAGAGCGCGGCGGTGAGGAGCTCGTGGAGGTCGTCTTTGCGCTTCTTGTAATCCTCGAGGATCATCTTCTGCTGGCGCTTCGACTCGGTCGGGGTCATTTTCGTGCGGGCGACCTCTTTCTTTGCGGAGACCTTCACGTCCATGACGATCCCGTAGGTTCCCGAGGGAACGGTCAGCGAGGTGTCTTTGACGTCCGCCGCCTTCTCGCCGAAGATCGCGCGGAGGAGGCGCTCCTCGGGAGCGAGTTCGGTTTCGCTCTTCGGAGTGATTTTGCCGACCAGGATGTCGCCCGGCTTGACCTCCGCGCCGATGCGGATCACGCCGTCGGCGCCGAGGTGCTGGAGGGCCTCCTCGCTGACATTCGGAATGTCGCGGGTGATTTCCTCGGGTCCGAGCTTCGTGTCACGGGCGCCGATTTCAAACTCATCAATGTGGATGGAGGTGTAGATGTCCTCTTTGACCACGCGCTCGGAGATGAGGATCGCGTCCTCGAAGTTGTAGCCGTTCCATGGCATGAACGCGACGAGGACGTTGCGCCCGAGGGCGAGCTCGCCCCTTTCGGTGTTCGGGCCGTCCGCGATGACCTCGCCCTTCTTGATGTGCTGGCCCTTGCGGACGATCACCTTCTGGTTGATACAGGTGCTCGCGTTCGAGCGCATGAACTTGCGCAGCTCGTAAACGTGAACCCCGTTTTCCGGATCGTGCTTCGTCTTCTTCTTGCCCTCCGGAAGCTCCCCATCCTTCGTGATGATGATGTGCGTTGCGGTGACCGAGGCGACTTTGCCCGAGGCCTCGGCGCAGGTCACGGCGCGGGAATCGCGGGCCACGCGGCCCTCGAGTCCGGTGCCCACAATCGGAGCCTCGGAAACCAGAAGCGGAACCCCCTGGCGCTGCATGTTCGATCCCATGAGCGCGCGGTTCGCGTCGTCATGCTCGAGGAACGGGATCAGCCCGGCCGCGACGGAAACGAGCTGCTTCGGCGAGACGTCCATGTATTGGATGTGCGCGGGCTCGACTTCGAGGAAGTCCCCGCGGTAGCGCGCCGAGACCTTCTCGCCGGTCAGCCGTCCGCGCGAATCCACCGCGGAGTTGGCCTGCGCGATGTGGAAATTCTCATCGCGGTCCCCGCTGAGGTATTGGACCTCATCGGTGACGCGGCCGTTGACAACTTTCCGGTAGGGGGTTTCGATGAACCCGAACTCGTTGATGCGCGCAAACGTGCTGAGCGAGCTGATGAGGCCGATGTTCGGGCCTTCGGGCGTCTCGATCGGGCAGATCCGGCCGTAGTGCGACGGGTGGACGTCTCGGACTTCGAAGCCCGCGCGGTCGCGGCTGAGCCCGCCCGGCCCGAGCGCCGAAAGCCTGCGCTTGTGGGTGAGCTCGGAAAGCGGGTTCGTCTGGTCCATGAACTGGCTGAGCTGGCTGCGTCCGAAGAAGTCCCGGACGACCGCGCTGAGCGACTTCGGGTTGATCAGCTTCTGCGGCGTGATCTGGTCCACGTTGGCATCGAAGAGCGTCATGCGCTCGCGCACCAGGCGCTCGGTGCGGGCGAGCCCGACCCGGCACTGGTTGGCGAGAAGCTCGCCCACGGTCCGCACGCGGCGGCTGCCCAGGTGGTCGATGTCGTCGGTCATCCCGTCGCCGTTGCGGAGCCGGACGAGATATTTCATCGCGGCAACAAAATCCTCCTTGGTGAGGATGCGTTCTTCCTCGCGGACATCGAGCCCGAGCTTCTGGTTGATTTTGTGCCTCCCGACACGCCCGAGATCGTAGCGCTTCGCGTCGAAGAACAGCCGCTTCAGCATCCCGCGGGCGTTTTGCACGGTTGGCGGATCGCCGGGACGGAGCTTGCGGTAGATGTCCTTCAGCGCCTCGTCCTCGTCGTGGGCCGGATCTTTTTTCAGCGACTTGATGATCGTGTCGTCGTTTTTCGTATCAACGACCTTGACCGATTTGTGGCCGAGGGTGATGAGTTTGCGGACGGTGGCGGCGTTGAGCGGCTCGAACGCGCGGGCGACAGTGATTTCCCCGTCGCGGATGTCCGCGATGAGAACCTTCGTGGTGATTTCCTCCTCCTCGAGGCGATCGCTGAGCTTCAGGTCCTCGACCTTGTAGAAAAGCTTGATGATGTCTTCGTCCGAGGGGTGCCCGAGGGCGCGCAGGAATGTCGTCGCAAGAAATTTCCGGCGGCGCTTCCGGCGGTCGAGATAGACGTAAAGCAGGTCGCTCGTGTCGAACTGCACCTCGATCCAGGACCCGCGATCGGGAATGATCCGGAATCCATGAAGGATTTTTCCGTTGGTGTGGACGGATGTCTCGAAGCAGATCCCCGGCGACCTGTGGAGCTGGGAAACCACGACGCGCTCGGCGCCGTTGATCACGAACGTGCCCTGCAGGGTCATGAGCGGAAGCTCGCCCATATAGACCCTTTCCTCTTTCGTGCAGCGCTCGTCCTTGTAGCGGAATGTGACGTAAAGCGGGGCGCTGTAGGTCTGCCCCTCGCGCTGGCAGTTCAAGGCCGAAAGCTTGGAATCCCCGAGATCGTAACTCACGAAATCCAGAGACGATTTGTCCTCGAATCCAAAAATCGGGAAAAACTCGCGGAACACCGCCTGAAGCCCGACGTTCCGGCGCTTCGCCAGCGGCGTGTCTTTTTGGAAAAACTCGTTGTACGAGTTGATCTGGAGCTCGATGAGGTTGGGCGGCTCGATGGCCTCCTGCAATTTGCCGAAATGGATACGTTCAGACATGGTGGATTCGAGTGGCTGTTTTCGCAGGTGGCCGGCTGTGCCGGCCGGTTCGCCGCAACGCCGTCAACCGCCCGGACCCCTCAAGCGCAAAAAACCCGCTCAGGCAGGCGGAAAGATTCCCGCCCGTCTGTTGACGGATTGATTCCTGCTCGAGCAGAGATGGACAGAGTGACAGAGCCGTGGCTTTCAGCGAAGGTGAGAAAGTAAAGGGATCCGCGGAGAGATCAAGGTTTTTTTTCGAGACCTCTCCGCGGGATGGGATGGATTATTTGATTTCGACTTTGGCGCCTGCGGCTTCGATCTTTTTCTTGATCTCTTCCGCTTCTTCCTTGGTCACGCCCTCTTTGAGGGACTTGGGTGCGCTCTCGACGAGAGCCTTGGCCTCGGCGAGGCCGAGTCCGGCCACCGCCGCGCGCACTTCTTTGATGACGGCGATCTTGTTGCCGCCGGCTTCGAGAAGGATGACATCAAACGATGTCTTCTCCTCCACCGGGGCGGATGCGGCCGCGGGGCCCGCCGCGGCGGCCGCGACAGGCGCGGCGGCGCTGACGCCCCATTTTTCTTCGAGTTGTTTTACCAGGTCGGCGATCTCCAGGACGGTGAGTCCGCTGAGCTGGTCTACGAGTGCTTTTGTGTCTGCCATGTTGTGTGTTTGATTTTGGTATCGTTGCGCCCCGAAGCCTCAGGGCATTTGAGCCGGGCAGCCGCCCGACCGACGAGGAACCGGTTTTTTCTTGGTTTGGTGATATCGCGCGGCGCGGCTTCGAACGCCTTGCGAAATGGTTTGGAAATGGTTTAGGCGGCTTCTCCGGCCGCGTCGGCCTTGGCTTTGAGGATGCGGGCGAGGCTGGCGGCCGGCTCGTTGAGGAGGCGGACCAACTGGCTGGCCGGGGTTTGGAGCAGGCCGAGGAGCTTGGCCTGGAGGACTCCCTTGCTCGGGAGGTCCGCCAGCTCGGCAACCTGGGCCGCCGTCAGCGGGGCGTTGTCGAGAACCCCCGCGCGGACGACCGGTTTCTGGAACTCGGCGGCGAAGGCCTTGAGTGTTTTGGCCGCGGCGCAAATGTCGGATTCCCCGGTGACCATCGCGGTCTGCCCGGTCAGCAGGCTGTCCAGCTCCGGCATCCGGAGCTCCTTGGCGGCGATTTTGAGGAACGTGTTGCGGACCACGCTGAGGCGGGCGCCGGCCACCGCGAGCCGGGTGCGGAGCTCCTCGAAATGGAGCACCTTCATGCCGGAGTAATCCACCAAAAGCAGGAAGGGCGAGGATTGCAGTTTCTCGCGGACATCCGCGACGATCAGAGTTTTCTCGGGTCTCATGTTAGTTCTTGAGGAAGGGAGTCGGGTCCACCGCGATGCCGGGGGTCATCGTGGCTGCGAGGGTGATGGTTTCGAGGAAGGCCCCCTTGGCCGTGGCCGGGCGGGCTTTGAGGACGGCTTCAATGACGGCCGAGCCGTTCTCGAAAAGCGCGGTCTCCTCGAAGGAAAATTTGCCGACCGGGACGGCGACGTTGGCATTTTTGTCGAGTTTGAACTCCACGCGTCCGGCCTTGACCTCCTTGACGGCCTTGGCGGTGTCGTCGGTGACGGTGCCGGTCTTCGGGTTCGGCATGAGGCCGCGCGGGCCGAGAACCCGGCCGAGCTTGCGGACCTCGGCCATGGCGGACGGGGTCGCGACGGCGACATCGAAATCGGAAAACCCGCCGGTCACTTTTTTGATGAGATCTTCAAACCCGACGAACTCGGCGCCGGCTTCCCTGGCCGCGTCGGCGGCCTGGCCTGTGGCGAAGACGAGAACGCGGACATTTTTTCCGCTGCCGTTCGGGAGCGGGCAGGTTCCGCGGACCATCTGGTCGCTCTGCTTCGGGTCCACCCCGATCTTGAACGACAGGGTGACGGTTTGGTCGAACTTCGTCGGAGGAAGGAGCTTCAGGGTTTTGAGAGCCTCCGCGAGCGGGTATTTTCTGCTGCCGTCGATCTTCCCGGCGGCGGCGGAGTAGCGTTTGCTTCGTTTTTTTTGCATGGACATTTTGCAGTGCGATCGACCGGACGGGTCTCCTGCGGGTTGTGTTTTTTGTTCCCCGCCAGTTGTTGGCGAGCCGGAGAGATTAACCGTCCGGTGGGACGTGTCAAAGAAAAAATAAAAATAAATTTGACAGGGTTGCGGGGGCAATTATGATTCCCTCCCCTGTCGGTCCGGGCACAAGGCGGCGCAGGCATTTTTTTCAGCATTTTCATGAACGCACTACTCCTCGAAGAAGCCACGAAAGTTATCAAGGAACCCCAGGTCCTCATCAACGCGGTGTCCCGCCGCGTGAAGCAGCTCATGGCCGGCAGCCGTCCGATGGTGGAGGTCGGGTTCCGCATGGGGCTGGCGGACATCGCGCTGGCGGAAATTTCCCAGGGCAAGCTGGGCGTTCTCAAAAAGCCCGTCGTCTGACGCGCGAGGGGAATCCTCCCCATGGCGGCCGAGATCACCACGAACCGGAAGGCGCTCCGGGATTTCCATATCGAGGAACGGTTCGAGGCGGGGATCGGGCTCGTCGGCACGGAAGTCAAGGCGATTCGCGCCGGCCTGGCTTCGCTCCAGGGGTCTTTTGCCCGGATGGACGGCGCCAACCTCTGCCTTTACGAGTCCACCGTCCAGCCCTACGAACGCGCCAGCCACGAGCAGCATGAAACCAAGCGCGTCCGCAGGCTCCTCCTGCACCGCGTGGAAATTGACCGGCTCGTCGGCGAAATCGAGCGGGCCGGACGCACGGTCGTCGCCCTCCGGATGTATTGGAAAAACGGCCGCGTCAAAGTCGAGCTCGGGCTGGGAAAAGGCAAGGACGGCGGGGACAAGCGGGCCGACCTGAAAAAGCGTGTGGTGGAGCGCGAGGTGGACCGTGCGATCTCCGACTTCCAGCGCAAGCGCTGAGCCTCAGAGATCCCGGGCGCGGGAAAGTTTGGCGGCGAGCTCCTCCCTTTTGAAGGGTTTGGAGAGGAAGTCGTCCATGCCCGCGGCGAGGCAGCTCGCGCAGACGCCGTGCAGGACGTTTGCGGTCAGCGCGATGATCGGCACGCGGCCGCCCGCCGTCGCCTCGGCCCCGCGGATTTTTCGTGTCGCCTCAAGGCCGTCCATCACCGGCATCCACACGTCCATGAGGATGGCGGAAAATTTCCCTGGGGCGAAGGCCGCGACCGCCTCAAGCCCGTCGGTTGCAAACGCCACGCGGCAGCCGAGGCTCTCGATCATTTTTCCCGCGAGCTTGCTGCTGTTCGGGTCGTCATCCACGACGAGCACCAGGCCGGCGGCGATCTTCTCCGCGGCGATGCTCTTTGCCGCGACGGGCGGGGCCCCTGTTCCCCCTGTGGGGAGGCGGAAGGTGAACGTGCTGCCTTTTCCTGGGGCGGACGCGACCGTGATCGAGCCGCCCATGGCCTCGGCGAGGCGTTTCGAGATCACGAGCCCGAGCCCGGTGCCTCCAAACGCGCGGCTGCGCGTCGAGTCCTCCTGGGTGAAGGGCTTGAACAGCCGGTCGAGCGTTTCGGAGGAAATCCCGATGCCGGTGTCCTCGACGGAAAAATCCAGAGCCGGACGGCCTTCGGCGGAGGCGGGGGCCACGCGGAGGACGGCCGATCCCTTGCTTGTGAATTTGACGGCGTTGCCGAGGAGGTTGATGAGGATCTGGCGGATCCGGCGCACGTCGCCGGTGATGTGCTCCGGCACGCCGGGAGCGGTTTCGCAACGGAACTCGAGCCCTTTGTCGGCGGCGGATTTGTGGACGGCGGCCTCCGCCTCCTTCACGAGTTCGGCGATGGCGAACGGAGCGGCCTGGAGCGCCAGGGTGCCTTTTTCGATGCTGGCGAAATCGAGGACATCGTTGACGATGGCGAGGAGGTGTTCGCCGCTGGAACTGATCGTCCGGACAAACCCCTTCTGCTCGTCGTTGAGCGGGGAGCCGTTGAGGAGCTCCGAGAAGCCGAGCACCCCATTGAGCGGGGTGCGCAGCTCGTGGCTCATCACGCTGAGGAATGAGGTGGACCCCATTTTCGAACCAGCAGAAGCTCAAAATAAGCTATGGGA
>JBAXTX010000138.1:0-6904 GCA_037129975.1 Verrucomicrobiia bacterium
TCAGCTCGCCGTCAATCCGCCCGCGGAAGCGCGCGGTGTTGTAGAATTTTTCGATGTGGAGATCGCTGGCGCGTCCGGTGATCGCGCGCCAGAGGACCCAATGGACGACCTGCTCGGGGGTGGTGTTGATGCTCGAGGGGTTGATGCGCTGGATCTCCTGGACATCGATGTCCACGATGTTCGCGACATCCGAGTAGGTGAGCTCCTGGTCGGCGGCCGCCGTGCTGGCGCCCGCGGCCCGGCTGCGGTCCCGGTTGATCGTCGCGATGATCCCCTCGTGCTCGGCCAGAACCGTGCGAAAAAACAGCGGGTCGTTTCCGCCGGAAAGCCATTCGTCTTCGAAGCCGAAGTTTTCTTTCTCCGCGGAAAGCAGGAAGACCGTCTTGAGGCCGCAATAAAGCGGATAGACGGCGTGTTTCTCAAGAAGGGAATCCGGGAAAAGGCCCTGCGGAGGGGCGTGTTCGGCGTTGAAGCATGGTTCGCCGGTCGAGAGATAGCGCAGGGCGAGCCCGAAGTGCGACGGGAGGGATTTGATGGACGTCAACGCATCCACGGTTGCCCCCGAAAGATCCGCTTGGGCGCGATCCAGCTTGCTGCGGATGTCATCCTCGAACGGGTAAAACCCCATAAGCCACTCCAGCGCCGCCTCGGGGCTGGGTTTTTCGGGAAGCGGATGCGGGACAGCCAAAGGAGCTTTTTCCTCAAGCGGCTGGAGGTCGAGACGGCCCATGAAGTCGCGCTGGAGAATGGCGTATTTCGACTGCGGAAGGAGCACCGGAATGATGAGCGCGTGCGGAATCTCCCAAAGCCGGGTGTTCGCGGGATTGTAATGGGCGCAGAGGAGGAGCGGACCGAGGGTGCCGAACGGGATCCAATAATCCTCCTGCGTGTCCGACATTTTCGGACAAAGCCTGCGAAAAGAGTTTTCCGCGCGGGTCGAACAGCTTGTCCGGATCGGATTAAAAGGAAGAATGCCGAATTTTCTCGCCAACCACTCGAGGGATTCCTCGGATGAGATGCCGTTGACATGCGCCAGGTGCTGATGGAGGTCGAGGGATTCTTCGGGCTCGTTGCCGGGATCAATCCCGCCTTCTTTGAGGACGGCACAGAGGTCTTGCCAGGCGGAGGGGCTCATCAGTTCGTGCTCCTTTGGACCGGGGTGGCGGTTGGCGGGGCTTGGATCGGCCCCATGATCTTGACGAGGTCGATCCCGGTGCCGTTCGAGCCCACAGGGGAAAAATCAAACATCCGTCCGTTCCAGATTGCGCGGTAGGTGGTGGGATCGCTGGTGGCGACAAAAGTGGCGTTCTGCGGCAGGTAGGGCGAACCGGGGGCCGGGTTGGTGGCGGCCCGGTAGCGGAGGGAATCGAAGATCGCCAGCTCGTCGGAACTGCCGCTGTTCGTCGTCAGAACGAGTTCCCAGTTGCCCTCGTTGAACGAGATCACCGCCCCGTTGAGGAGGTTCAGGTTTCTCTGGGCGGTCTGGTAGGAGGAGGACTGCATGACGTTCGACATCACAGGAACCGCAATGGCGGCAACGATGGCCAAAAACGCAACCACGACGATCATTTCAATCAACGAGAACGCTTCTTTTCTCAAACCTCTCCGCATGATTTCAGTAATAAATGTTGGTGCCCCGGACCGTATTGCTGATGGTTGTTTTATTTGTCATGGGGACAATGCTGGCCGGGAGGGAAAACGTGTAGCCGGAAGGCTGGAAGGCGGCGAAGGAGGACTCGGCGAAGCCGATGTATTTTGCCAGGTAGCTTGTGTAGCGGGTGCCGTCAACGGTGGAGCCTGTGTTGGTGCCCCAATTCGTCGCGGCGGCGTTTGTCCCGACCGCCTGCACATACGAGGCGATCGCCATGTTGAGCGCCTCCGCCCGCGCCCTCGCCAGGTTGTCTTCCCCATCCTGTTTGACGCGGACGATGTTCGGGATCGCGAGCCATGTGACGATGCCGATGATGGCGATCGCCGCCAGCACCTCGACGAGAGAAAAGGCGGAGAGCCAAGGGGATTGGGGGGGCATCCGGCAGGATGCCGGATGTCCTACACGCAGGATGCGTGCGCTCCCTTTCCGCATTCCGCATTCCGCGTTCCGCATTCTGTTTTTCATAGGTGTTAATTCCATTCGACGGTGGGATACGGATGATTCGTTGTTCCGTCCCATGTTGTGAACTTCAGCGACTTCCCCGATTTGTCCATGGCATCGCTTTTGATCTGGGTGCCGGTGGAATTGCTTATGAACTGATCATACGTTGCTTTATGGAGATAGTTGGAGCCGAGCAGACCGAGCCAGCCCGCGGCATTCTGGGAGGCCGCATTGTAAAGCGTGACAGCGTTGTTCAGCGTGTTCGTGCCGCTGGAATTCGCGGCGACCCAGGAATTGAGCGCGTCCTGCAGGGTGACCTGCTGTTGGTAGCACAGCGTCAGGCGCGCATCCGCCGCCGCGTTCGAGACCGTCGCAATGATCAGCGCGCTCATCACCCCGATGATCGCAATCACCAGCAGGAGCTCGATGAGCGTGAACCCGGACGCTTTCCAGCCGGAAGCCCGTCTGCTCACGAGGAGTCTGCATTGGAAAAGACAATGCTGCATGGCCGAACATAGCACGCTTCGGCGGGCTTGCGCAAAAAAAATCACCTCGTCCCGGGCAAAACGCCGTCAGTCCAAGGTTTGTCTGTAGCGGCGCAAGGCGACCGCAAGGGCGACAACGAGGAAAATGGCGATCGGCCAGATTTCCGTGAACGCGGCATCGAGTCCGCTGCCCTTGAGCATGATCCCCCGGATGATCCGCAGGAAGTGGGTCAGCGGAAAGATTTCTCCAACGCATTGCGCCCAGACCGGCATCCCGCGGAATGGGAACATGAACCCGGAGAGCAGAAGGGAGGGGAGGAAAAAGAAAAATGACATCTGCATCGCCTGGAGCTGGTTTGCCGCCACGCTGGAGAATGTCACCCCGACCGCCAGGTTCGCCGCAATGAAGACGAAGACCGCCCCCAGCAGGAGGGGCAGGCTTCCCGCCACCGGCACATGGAAGACGAGCCGCGAAGCAAGCAGGATCAGCGTGACCTGGATGTAGCCGACAAGGATGTAGGGGATGATTTTTCCGAGCATGACCTCGAGCGGGCGCACCGGCATGGAAAGGAGATTTTCCATTGTCCCCCGCTCGCGTTCGCGGGTGATCGCGAGGGCGGTGATCATGACCATCGTCATCGTGAGCACGACTCCCATGAGCCCGGGCACGATATTGTATTGGGTGACGGCCTCCGGGTTGAACTTCGCATGGGTCACGAGCTCCACCGGACCCGGCTTGCCGGCAAGGTTCGCAAGCGGCCCGCGGAGGTCGCGGTCCCATGCGGTTCGCGCGAGTGTCTGGAGCGTGGAAAGCGCGTTGCTCGTCGCGGCGGGATCCGTGGCATCCGCCTCCACAAGGATTTCCGGACGGTCGCCCCGCAGCAGGGCGCGGGAAAAATCCGGGGGGATCGTCAGGACGAACTGCACCCGCCCGAGCAGCAGTGCCTGCCGCGCGCCCTCCTCGTCGAATTCCGCGGTGATCTGGAAATACCCGCTGTTCTCCATCGCACGGAGAAAAGTCCGCGCGTATTGCCCGTGGTCGCCGGCCACAACCGCCGTCGGGAGGTTCTTCGGATTCGAGTTGATCGCGAACCCGAAAAGCGTGAGCTGGATGAGCGGAATCCCGACCATCATTCCAAAGGTCAGCCTGTCGCGCCGCATCTGGATGAACTCCTTGAACGCGACGGCCACCATCCGGCGGATGCGGAACGCGTTCATGGGAAATTGTCCTTGGAGGATTCCATGAGGTGGATGAAGACGTCTTCGAGGCTCGAAGGAATTTTTTGCCAGGAGAAGCCCGGCGCGCGCTCCGGACGGATGTCCTCCTCGAGGCGGGCGGGATCGGTGCCGCTGATATGCAGGGTCGTTCCGAACGGCACCACCTGCTCGACGCCCGGCCTTCCTTCAAGCCGTGCGGCGACTCGGGGCAGATCAGGACCGGCGACCGACCATGTGTGCAGGCCGGATTGCGCGATGACCTCCGGCACGGTGCCGGTGGCGAGGATGTGCCCGTAGGCCAGGTAACCGATCCGGTGGCAGCGCTCGGCTTCGTCCATGTAGTGGGTGGTGATGAGAACCGTCAATCCCCCTGCGGCAAGCTTGTGGATGGACTCCCAGAAGTCGCGCCGCGCCTTGGGATCCACGCCGGCCGTTGGCTCGTCGAGGAGCAGGAGCTTCGGTTCGTGCAGCATGCAGGCCGCGAGAGCGAGCCTCTGCTTCCACCCGCCGGAGAGTCCGCCGGCCAGTTGGTTCCTGCGCCCGGCGAGTCCGTGTTCCCCGAGGGTTCTGTCCAATAGCGCGCGCCGTCCGGGCAGTCCGTAAACCCGCGCGACAAAATCGAGGTTCTCGAAAACCGTCAGATCCTCGTAGAAGCTGAATCTCTGCGTCATGTAGCCGACCTGGTTTTTGATCTCCCGGCTGCCGGTCAGGAAGTCCACCCCGAGGCACGTCCCCTCCCCGGCGTCGGGCTTGAGCAGCCCGCAAAGCATGCGGATGAATGTCGTCTTCCCGCTGCCGTTCGGCCCGAGAAATCCGTAGATTTCGCCGGGCGCGACACGGATCGCGATGTCGTCAATGACCTTCTTCCCGTCGAAGCTTTTCGTCACGCCGCGGACGTCAATCGCCGGGGCGCCGCACCGCCCCTGCTCGGGAAGAACAGCGTTCACCGCGAATCCCGCCTCACAAGCACCGGCTGCCCGGGATGCAGCGCGGCGGCAATTTCCGGATCAAAATCCGCCTCGACCATGAAGACGAGTTTCGCGCTGTTTTCGCGGCTGAAGATCACCGGCGGCGAATACTCGGCCTCGGGAGAGACAAAGGAAATCCGCCCGCGGACCGGCCCGCTTTTGTCGGCTTCCACCAGCACGGGCTCTCCGGTTTTCAACGGGGCCAGTTCGCGCTCGGGAACAAAAAACCGGACACGCACCCGCCCGGGCGGAAGGAGGCTGACCACCGGCTGGCCGGCGGGAACCCATTCGCCCGGACGGTAGAGCGTATCGAAGACCAGGGCGTCCGCCGGGGACTTCTGGATTTTTTGATCGAGCGTCCACTTCGCCCGGCTCAACTGCTTTTCCACGGCGGCCATGCGGGCGGCCGAAGCGGCAACCTGGTCCTCGCGTCCGCCGAGGCGCGCCTCCGCAACGAGGGATTCCACCGCCGCGCCCAGCTCCTGAAAAAGCAGGTCCGCGCTTTGGTTGAGGTTCAGATTTTCCTGCGAGACGACCTTCGTCCGGTACAGTTCTTTCGATCGGGCGAGCTGGATGTCCGTATAACTCTGGGCCGACTCGATGGCGAGGCGCGCGTGCCCGAGAGCCGCGATCTGCGCCGGCCGTTCGCCTTTGCCGATGTCGGCAAGCTCCGCCCGCGCCCGGGCCAGGTTTTTTTCCGCCTCTTCAAAGGCGTCGAGCTCCGGCCGCGGCTCCAGCGCGAAAAGCCCGGCCCCGGCCTCCACGCGGGTCCCGCGCCCAACATCCAGCCGCACAAGCCTCCCGGATACCGGAGAAGCGACCATGACATACTCGCCGACAATGTATCCCTGATACTCGGACGAAGGCCCGCGCCGACAGGACACGAGGAGAACCAGCAAAGCTCCCCCAATCCAGAGGCTCGCGTGTGTTCGTTGGTTCACGGAAAGGATCCAACCAGAGCGCGGAGCTCCTGACAATTCCCATCGCGAAGCGGAGGATGCAGCCAGGCGTGCGGGCGGCAGCGCCCTCGCTGCCGCGAACTTCTTGCTTTGTGGAGGATCTTCGGCGGAGGCGCCGAAGCCAGCACGCGCCAGGGCGCGTGCGCTCCCCGCGCACTTTCCACTGTTTCCCTGAAGCCACGCCCGTGCCGGAGTGCGACGGGAATCGTGCGCGAAGCATTTCTTTTGCGTTCCCTGTGCCTGTGTGGTTCTTTTTCGAAATGAAACTCCTCCTTCTTGCGGCGCTCGCCCTTCCTCTCCTTCTTGCGGCGGACGAGCCGCCGGCCAGCCTGCGCGAGACCGTGAGCCGGCTCGACCCCGCCCAGACTGACAAAGCGGTCGAGGCGATCAAAACGAATTTCCTTTCCCAGCAGTCCCTCGACGATCCTTCCAAACAAAAGGCTCTTCTGGAGGGGCTCATTCGGCGGCTCGCGCCCGGAGTCGAAATCCGCTCCTCCGAGAAAGCCGCCGCCGCGCCGGAACCGGTTCCGTTTCTTGCCGAGATTCTCGACGACCGGGCGGGGTATCTCCGGCCCGGCAACCTCGACGCCGCCACGCTCGGCCAGTTCGATTCCTCGCTCGCCAGCTTCACCCAAAAGAAGCTGCCCGCCGTGATCCTCGACCTGCGTGCCGTTCCGGGGGGGAGCGGGTTCGATGCCGCCGCAGATTTTGCCCGCAGGTTCTGCCCGAACGGAAAAATGCTCTTCACCGTCCAGAAGCCGAGCGCCAAGCAGGAACGCATCCTGACCTCGAACCAGAACCCCGCGTATCAAGGCATCCTGATCGTCCTTGCCGACGCCAACACCTCCGGAGCGGCGGAAGCCCTCGCGGCCACACTGCGATTCAACGCGCGCGCCATGATTATCGGAAGCGACACAGCGGGCGAGGCGGTCGAATTCTCAGAATTCCCCCTCGGTGGCGGAAAACTCCTCCGCGTCGCCGTCTCGCAGGTGGTGCTCCCGGACAACTCGCCGATCTTTCCTCTCGGCGTCCGGCCCGACATCGCCATCGCCCTTCCACCGGGCGATCTGGCGAAAATTTTTGCGGCCAGCCGGAACCAGGGGGTCAGCCAATTCGTCTTCGATTCGGCGCGTCCGCGGATGAACGAGGCCGCCCTCGTCGCCAACACGAATCCCGAAATCG
>JBAXTX010000139.1:0-6903 GCA_037129975.1 Verrucomicrobiia bacterium
ATCAAGCCCCAGAGCCTCGAGACGCAACATCGCGCACTCGATCACCCCTTCGGTCGGGACGATAAATTCCAATTCGCCGTCGATCTGCTCGACGCCCGCGGAGAGTTCGGCCTCGACAACCGATCCATTCCGTACATCTCCGGTCAAAGGGCCGCCGCGCGAGCCGTCCACCTCATAACGGTCAAAGACCCGCAAGGCCTCGTCCACAAGGCCCGGATCGCTCTGCGCACCGAGCACTGCAAGCAAATTTCCCCGAGCTGGTCGGACGGTCACGCTCACGAGGCCATCAAATTTTCCGTAATAAGAAACCAAGGCCACCCCGCCTTCACGGGTCAGGCTTTGCGGCAGAAGAAGCGTGCGGGCGTTGAGTCCCAGCGAGTTTGGGGATTCGCCAAGACCGGTGGAAATGGCGGTCGTCGAGCCGTCGGGCGAACGCCACTCGACCGCTGGACCGCCGTCGCCGCGGTCGTCAAAAACCACCGTGAGCGCGTAAAACTCGACAGCGGGCACTTTCCAAAGCGCGGGAATGGGAAGTTCGACTGTCGCCAGTTCCGGTTCGACGCGAGCTGGCAGGGACATCCAGCCCGGCAGCGGGCTCATCTGGACCGCGGGCTTCAACGTGAGGACAAACGGGGAAAAATTCCTTCCCGTCGAGAGCGAAGGATCCTGCGCCTGCCCGCGCACCGGCCCGGCGACAGCCATCCATGCCAAGATGACAGGAACGCTCTTTTTCAAAAAGCCCACAGATCAATCAAGCGTAACCCCTGTCCGAAAGAAAGCCATGATTTCAGCCGCGACAAATCTTTCCGTTGAAAATGTCAACTGCAATGCCAGAAAGCGCCTTGCCAGAAAGGCTCAGCGGGAACGCAGCGAGCTAACGCTGGTGAGGATGCCGGCGATCATCGAGTAGGCGACGACGCCGACGAAGAGGGCGACGAGGAGGATGATCGCCGGCTGGATCAGGGTGGTGAGATGTCCGATGCGGGATGTCAGCTCCCGGTCGTAGCGTTTCGCCGCCCGCTCCAGCGCACCCGCAATGTCGCCGGTCTGCTCGCCGACGCCGAGGATGTCCATGAGAACGGGAGGAAAAAAACCGATCTTGCGCAGGGCAGTGGCCAAGCTTGTGCCTTCGCCAACCATCTCCGCAACTCTGCCGAGGAGGCTTTGGAGATAGACGTTCGCCGTGGCGGCGAGCATGAGCTTGATCCCTTGGAGGAGGTTGACCCCATTCGATACAAGAGTGGAAAGGGTTTGCAGCATCTCCGCGTAAAACTTCGCACGAAGGACCGGGCCGACGATCGGAATGTCGAGCATCGCGCGGTGCCACCAGGCTTTTCCGGACGGAGTGCCGACGGCTGCGCGTGTGAGGAGTGCGGACGCGCCGATGCCCGCGAGGATCGCCCACCACCACTTCCCGCAAAAACCACTCACAGAAATCAGGATCTGGGTGATCATCGGCAGCTTCTGTCCGGTTTTCCCGAGCAGCACCGAAAGCTGCGGAACGAGGAACGTGAGGAAGATGAACATGAGGATGATCGCAGAGGCGAAGACGATGCTCGGATACAGGAGCGAGCTGACGACCCGTTTGCGGAGATCCTCGATGAGTTCGAGATACGCGCACTGGCGCTTGAGGATCTGCGGCAGCGCACCGCCCGCTTCACCGGCGGCCACGAGGTTGCAATACAGCGCGTCGAACGTGCGCCCGCATTCCCGAAGTGCCTGCGAAAAGCTCACCCCGTCGCGCACCCGCTGGCGGAGTTTCGCCGCCACGAGACGGACATCGGATTTCTCCTGCCGCTGCTCGATCACCTTCAGCGCGCCTTCCAGTTGCAGCCCGGCTTCCAGGAGCTCGGCAAGCTCCTCGGTGAAATACAGAAGCTGGGCCGACGACAGCCGGGTGAGACCGATCTCGAGCTGGGCGGGTTTTGTTGTCGGCACTCCGCCCTCCCCGACGCTCACCGGCTGGAGCCCCTTGCTTCGAAGGATGCGATAAGCCTCCGCACGGGTGTTGGCGGAGATCACCCCGGCCGATACCCCGCCGTCCGGCCCGGTCGCTTTGTAGGAGAAGTCAGGCACCTTGAAGGAAATTTGGAATTTGGAATCTGGAATAAAAATCAACCCGTGCGGAGCGCGGCACATCATTCCGCATTCCCCATTTTCTTGCACTATTCATCCAGCACTTCGAGTTCGCTGCTGGTGACGCGGAGGACTTCTTCGAGCGAGGTGACGCCGTCGGCGACTTTGAGCCATCCGTCTTTGCGGAGCGGGATCATGCCCTCGCGCACGGCGAGCTCGCGGAGCTCGGGGCCGCTGCCGCGGCGCTGGATGAGCTCCTGGAGTCGCGAGGTCATCAGGCAGATTTCAAAAAGGGCGGTGCGTCCGGCGTATCCGCTCTGGCGGCACTTTTCGCATCCGACTGGTCGGCGGATTTTGTCGGTCCACTCGATCGGGAATCCGAATTCCACAACCTCCCCGGGTTTGCGATTTGCGGGCTGCGAGCAGTGTTTGCACAAGCGGCGGACGAGCCGTTGGGCGATGAACGCGCGCACCGATGAGCCGACGAGGAACGGCTCAATGTTCATGTCGAGCAGGCGGGTGATCCCGCCGACGGCGTCGTTCGTGTGGAGCGTGCTGAAGACGAGGTGTCCGGTGAGCGCAGCGCGGATCGCGATTTCGGCGGTCTCATGGTCGCGCATTTCGCCGACCATGATGACATTCGGATCGCCGCGCAGGATGCTGCGCAGGGCGTTTGCGAATGTGAGGTCGATCTCCGGCTTCACGGCAATCTGGATGACGCCGTTGAGCTTGTGCTCGACCGGATCCTCGATCGTGACGATCCGTCGTTCCTTGACATTCAGGCTGCTGAGAAATGTGTAGAGCGACGTGCTTTTTCCGCAGCCGGTCGGGCCGGTAACGAGGACGATGCCGTTCGGGATCGAGATGAGGCTGCGGATGCGTTTTTCCGAGATCGGGTCGAGGCCGAGTCGCGCGAAATCAAAGTGCTCCTGCCCGAGCAGGCGGAGGCTCACATTTTCGCCATAGACGCACGGGATCGTGGCCACGCGGACGTCAATCGGCTGCCCGCCGTGTTCGAGCGAGATCCGTCCGTCCTGCGGCAGCCGGCGCTCGGCGATGTCGAGGCCCGCCATGATTTTGAGGCGGGAGATGACGGAATCCTGGAGGACTTTGATGCGCGGCGGGACGGGGGTTTCGTGGAGGACGCCGTCGATGCGGTAGCGGATCCGGAGGTCCTGTCCGAGCGGTTCGAAGTGAATGTCTGTCGCTCCTTGGTGGAGGCCCTCGCGGAGGATCTGGTTCACGAACTTCATGACCGACGCCTCGCTGTCCTCCTCGTCCACGACGTTGACTTCCTCTTGGATTCCCCCGACATCGTTTTCGCGTCCCTCGATGAGCTCTTCGAACGTATCTGCCCCGACGCCGTAGGTTGTCTTCAACGTTTCGATCAGGCGGCGGCGTGTGGTGAGGACCTGGCGCACCGGGCCCGGCCAGTGCTGGACGACCGCCTGCCAGCCCGCGTGATCGAAGGGATCGAACGTCAGCAGGCGGAGTTCGCCGCCTTCGACGGCGGATTCGGGGAGCACCGTCTGACCGAGAGCGAGGCGTGCGGGAAACCGTTCGCGGATATTTTCAATCGTCTGAATGTCACTCTCCTCACGCCAGGGGATGTCGAGCGATCCGGCGAGTGCCCTGAGGAAATCCTGCTCGCGGACGAGATCGGCATCGAGGAGAGCGGCGACAAGCGAACGCTGGGCAAAGGCAGCGCGCCGCAAGGTCTCCCGGCATTTTTCCGGTTCGTTGCAGCCGGTATCTTTCGCAATCGCGGTAAGGTCCTCGATGAGATTGACCATGCCCTATTTTTTTTTCTTTGGCGTGGGCGTCGGTTTGGGTTTCCACGGAGCCGGCTCATGGGCCTGCTCGGCGAGCGGGGCGGTCATTTGCTGGGCATCCTGTCCGAGCGGCGAGCGCTCGCCTTCATAGGCGCTGGCCTTCATCATCTCGGCGTTGGAATCCACGACAACCGGCTGGATCATCACAATCAGCTCGTTTCTGTCCACGGAGACGCCGGTCCGCCCGCCAAGCAGGGACCCAATCACGGGGATTCGCGAAAGGTAGGGGATCCCGGCCTGGTCCCTTTTTTTGGTCTCGGTGATGAGGCCTCCGAGCACGATCGTGGAGCCGTTCGGAACGCGCTCGCTGGTTTTGATTTCCTGAGTGTTGATGATGTTCACCAGATTGCCGGAAATATTTTTTTCCGCGCCGAGGGTGTCGTTTTTCTGGACGATGACGAGGTTGACTTCGCGGTCGGAGTTGATGAGCGGCTTGACCTCGAGCTTGAGGACGACATCCTGGTATCCGACGCTCGACGCGACGGACGTGCCGTTGTTGTTGATTCCTCCGCCGGTGGCGGTCGTCAGAGAGTTCTGGGGATACGGGACCCTCTGCCCGGAGAAGATCGTGGCCCTCTTGTTGTTGGTGGTGTAGATGACGGGACGGGAGAGTGTGCGGAATTTTCCCGTGGATTCGAGGAACCTCGCATAAACATCCACCGAGTTGGCGATGGTTCCAAAAACGGTCAGCCCGGAAAGGGCTCCGAGTCCATTTGTCAATGCCGCGGGGCTTATGATCGAGGAAGGAATCGGGAGGGTGCCGTTGCCGCCGGTGCTGCCCGGGAAAAGGAGGGGATTGAGCACCGCCGCCGCCAAACCGTTGCCGGTTGCCCCTTGGTATTTGATCAGATACTGAACGCCGTAATCGGTGCTGTTCGTGACGTTAAGCTGTCCGATGACCACGGCGAGATAGACCTGCTTGGGCCGTTGGTCGAGGAGATTGAGGATTTGCTTGGCGCGCTCTTTGCTCTCCGGAGGTCCGAAGACGATGATGCTGTTCGAGCTGGGGTCGGCGATGATCTTGATTTCTCCAATAGTGACAGACTGCGGAGCCGACTGCGTGCCATCATCCGTGAGGACATCCCCCTTGTCCGTTGCTCCTCCGCTGGAGCCCGAGGAGGATCCGATGGAACCGCCCAGAGCGGAGGAGCTGTTGTTGTTTTTGAACGGATTCGAGGACGTGGGTTGTGCGCCGGCGTTGCCTCCTTTCTTTTCGGATTCGGCATCGGCCAGCATGTCCGAGATGACAGGGAAAACGTCGGTGACCGGCGCATAATTCAGCACGCGGACAAACGGCTGCTCGAAGCTGCCGGCGGAATCGAGCTGGGTAATCACATCGCGCACATAGCGGTAGTTTTCCTGGCGGGTGACGACAAGGATCCTGTTCGTGCGCTTGTCCGCGAGGAATTTTGCCTTGCCGGAGATGAGCCGGTTTTCGTAGCGGGCTCCGCCGCCTGCTGCGGCCGGTTGTCCATCGGGAGATGGCGGGGCGGCTTGGACATTCGCGGGGGTTCCGGTCTTTGAGGCGGGGTCGTCTTTTCCGAACATCTCGTCGAGGATCTCGACAATCCGCTCGGCATTGGCACGCTGCAGGGAGACAAACTCGGTGACAACCTGCGCGGGCTCCACGTCAATCAGCGCGAGAACTCCGAGGGCTTTGCGGATGACGGGAGTCTTGTCGGTGATGATGAGGGCGTTGGTGTTTGGGACTGGCGCGATCACTCCGTAGGCGTTTCGTTGGATGACTTGGTCGAGCACGGCAATGGCCTCTTCGGGAGAGATAAACGCGAGCGGCTGGTAGAAGCTCACCACCTGGTCGCCGCTCTTCGGAAGTGCCCCGCTCTCCATATAGAGGGGAAGACCTTCCGAGCGTGGCGCACGGCTTGGCCCGAGCACCTTGATGGTTTGGTCGTCCACGGGCACGATGCTGTAGCCATTGAGCAGAAGCGAACTCTCGATCAGCTTGATGGCATCCGTCCGGGTGACCGGCTGCGCGACCATGATCGAAAGCTCCGGGCCCGCGAGGTTCGAGTCGCGGATCATTTTTTTTCCAGTCAATGTTTCGTAGAGGGAGAGGACCTCGAAGATGGACGTTCGTGGGAATTGAATGTTCACGCGATCCGTTGGCTGGGCGACGGGTTGCGTCGGCTGCGCCGCAGGTTGCACCGGTTGCACAGCGGGTTGCACAGCGGGCTGAGTGGGAGTTGGGAATACGGGGGCCGGAAGTGGCGGGGCCGGTTGGGCAGCGGGAGCCTGCGCGGTGGAGGCATGAGCCGCGAGCAGGAGCGCAGAGATGGCGATAAAAGCGGCTTTCATTTTCCTGGAGCCGGCTGGGCGGAAATGATCCGTCTCCGGATGACGCGATGGTTGGAGGGCTGGGTATTTTGTTGTTGGAAGGCTGGCGAGCCGGGGGCCGCACCTGCGGGAGCGTTGACAACAGAAGATGGAGTTGGGGGAGGGCCATTGGCCTGGGGGCCTGCGGGCTGCTGCGCTTGCAGTGGTTGGGGGTTGGCTTCGGCGTAGGCGATGGTGGCGACCTGTCCATTCACACGGATTGTCGCGTGCATGCGGCGGGGGTCAGGGTCGGGAAGATATTCGACAAGCCCCATGTTTTGCTTGTTCGGGGTTTTCGAGAGCATGTGGCGGGTCTGCGTGGTTTTATCGAGGACGAAGACGATCGCCTCGCCATCGAGAGCGACTGCGCCGGTCAGGGAAAACCTGTCTGCCAGAGGCGAGCTTTCCTCTGCGGTTGGCAGGGAAAATGGCGACCTGTCCAAGAGGAACTGGAACGATGAAATCTCGCGCGGCATCGCCCACGGGGCATCGGTCTCCGACATGGCTGTGGCACCGGCCGCAACCAAGGCAAAAGAAATCGCTTTGGGGAGTAAGGTCATGGGCCGGTTGAAGACGAGGGAATATAATACTGGCGGACCTCGATGTCCACCAGCACATTCGGGGGCTCGGTATCGCTGCGGATGATGAGCTTCGGCACCGA
>JBAXTX010000014.1:0-29787 GCA_037129975.1 Verrucomicrobiia bacterium
CTTAACCTGCTGACCATCAACTTCTCAGTTTTTCAAACTGTAGAAGATGGGTTTGAAACTCCGGTCGATTTTCGTTTCACCGACAAACGGTTTCGCGTCCACAATGGCGCGTGTTTGCTTGGGTTTTCCCTTTCCCACTTGAAAAGGTTTGGCTCCCTGCGTCACTTTGTAAAAATCACCAAGTTTTGGGAATGTGCGCAAGCGGTCGGCTAAATCAGCAATGTCGGGTCGTTCAAGAATGTTGATAACACCGCCTGCTAACTTCTGCCAACGTGACTGCGCCGTTTTGAATATTTCCCAAACGCCTCCGCGATTAACGTAAGTTATTGTAACATGGTGTGACTCCGGGGGGATTTCGGCGCGAACAACCAATACCTCCGTGTCAACTGTGGCTTGTTCAAACACGGGCTCTGCAAAGTGAACAATTTCTTCGATTGTTGTTTTTGAAACAAAGTGCTCCCGAATCTTTGGCATCTGCACGTTGAGGAGCCAGGTATTAGGAATAATCATTCCGACGAAATTATTGCGTTTTACGAGGCTAATGTCGCGGCGCGATCAAACTTGGACAGTGCGCGATCAAACCTGGACAAGCACAAAGCGCCCCCATTCGCCCGCCGGAGCGTAGCGTAGGCGGGCGAATGGGGGCGACGCCGCAGGGCGGGGGTGATTTGATCTCCCGTGTGAAAAACCTTATCGCCAGCTCCTGACCCGTCTTCCAGCACCCCTGGTGCGCCACATCTTCGCCTCCTTCCGATCCGGCGACATGCCCGCTTCGCAGGCCGCCTCCGAACTGGGCGTAAGCCGGTCGCGGCTCTACCAGATCTATGCCGACTATTTACGGGCGGTCCCCGGCGGCCTTCTTCATCAATGGCAGCCCGGCGTATCCGGCGGCTCCCGCCGCAATGTGATCAGCAAAAACGCCGAGGCGTTGCTGCGCAAACTCCTTTCCGCCGACCCGCCGTGCTCTTACCGTTTTGCCACCAGCGAACTCCTGCGCCGTCTCGCTCTGCGGATTGATTCCGCCACGGTCCGGCGCTTCGCCATTGCCAATTCCCTGTGTCCCTCCAAGCCGCTACACCGGCCATCCCACGCCGCCGTTCGTCGCTGGCAATGCCAGGATACCGGCGCTCTCTGGCAACTCGATGCCTCCCCTCACAAGTGGCTGCCTCCTTTCGAGCAAAACCTCCCCTTGCTCGACATCCTCGACGATTGTTCCCGACTCATTACCGGTGCCCGCATTTATGCCAGGGAGACCCTCTTGGCCTACTTGGACTTCCTGCCTCGCGCTTTCCTGCAGCACGGCCTGCCTCTGGCCCTCTATGTCGATTATCACAGCTTCTTTTTCTCCTCTGTGCCGGAGGCCCTTACCCAACTCGGAGCCGCCCTCCGATTTTATGGCGTGGCCCTGCGCTATGCTCCGACCCCTCAGGCCAAAGGCAAGATCGAGCGTCTCCATCTCTTCTGGCAAAAACGTCTCCCGGCTCTTTTCGCCGCAGAGAACATCTCTCGCATCTCCCGCGCCAATCCCCTCATCGACCTTCTCCGTCTCCATCACAACTCCAAGGAAATCCACCGCGAATTGCGCATGACCCCGCTCCGCGCGCATGAACTGGCCATTGCCCAAGGTCGCTCTGTGCTTCGCGTCTCGCCCGCCTGCCCTTGGTGGCCCTATGTCTGGAGCATTCGCTCCCAGGTCTCCGTCTCTTCCGACGGTTGCGTTCCTATCGGCTCCTTGCGCCTCCCGGTCCAGTCTCCCCACGGCTCAAAACTCACTCGCTGCCAACACTCAAACGGCGACTTTTCCCTCCTTCATCGCCCTCCCGAACATGGTTCTCTGCCTCTCGTAATCCTCCATTTCCCAACTTCCAGACCTGTCCAGCTTTGATCGCGCACTTTTGTCCAGGTTTGTTTGCAGCGCCACACGTTTTACGAGGCTAATTGACCGCTCAAGAAATGCGATGTAGGTGTCGAGTTGGTATTGCTGCAACGCGTAGTTGTTGCGAAAATATTCAACGTCGGATTCTGTCAGCATTGCTCCATATGGCGGATTCCCGACAATGGCATCGAACCCCCCGGCTTTCATGATCGACGCGAATTGATCCGGCCAGTCGAAGGCATTCACGCGCACGAGGTCTTCGGGCATCATCGAGAAATCGGAAGCGATGAGGGAATTTCCGCATTTGATGTTGTCCTGGAGTGGCGGGAGGAGGGCGATATCGGATTGGTCGGCGAGGAATTCGCGCTGGTGCTGGAGCGTGGTGCGGTTCTCGTTCTCCAGCATTTTGAGGTAAAGCGAAAGCTGGGTGACTTCCACGGCGGCGGCGTCGAGGTCCACGCCGTAGATATTTTGAGTGAGGATTTTTCGTTTGAGCTCGACCGTCAGGTGGACGTTGTTGCTCTCCGGGTCCACCCAGCACAAGGCGCGATGCTTTTTCTCCCATGCGGCGCGGCCCGCTTTGTTCTCCTGCGGCGGCAGGGCTTCGGTGAGGAATTTTTCCCAGTGCTCGCAAGTCCGTTCAAAGGCCCGGATGAGAAACGACCCGGACCCGCAGGCCGGATCGAGGAAACGAAGTTCGTCGGTGCGGGAGGAAAACGATTTGAGATCTTTTCCGGCGGCGATTTCGTCAAGCAATTTGCCGACCGTCTGCTCGACGATATAGTCCACGATATAGCGCGGGGTGTAATAGACGCCGCCCGCCTTGCGAACCTCCGGCTTCTCCTCGACCGTGACGCCCCGGCCCTGCGGGCGAACAACTTTCCCGAGAAACCTCTCATAGACGGAGCCGAGGATTTCCACCGGGATGACATTGAAGAGATACGGGGAATTTTCATCCGAAAGGTCGCGGAGGAAATTGATGAGGAAATCGTCGCCGACTTCCAGGTCTTCGCTGGGATCCTTTTTGAAAAGTTGCCCGTTGAAAAATGGGACGTGGGAAGGCGGGCGGCGGTCCAGTTCGCGGAAGTGGCGCACAATCCGGCGGTAAAGGGATTCGCCGGGGGGCTGGGAGCCGCGCGCCGGCGGATCATCGTGAATCAAGGAACGGCGTTCCGGCAGGGGCCGGGATGTGTGCCTGGCCCATGTGTCCACGAGGGATGCCAGCCTGGCCCCGGTGTCAATGTCCCGGTCCTCGCAAATCCTGAGAAAAAGGATGCGGTCGAGAATTTTCTGCGTGGCTGCGTTCAGTCCACCGTCATGGAGAAGGGTTTCCCGGTCGTTGTGTTTGACAAGGCTGGAAGCGAGTTCCTTGCGGGCTTCGTCAAGAAAGTTGAGGAAATCCACGTCGAGGGCGCGGTTGCGATCCGGCTTGATGAGGTAGCCCTGGCGCATGCGGCCCTTGCCCGCCGCTTTTTTCGGAAGAGCATCAATAAGCCGGTCAATGAATCCCCCGGCGATGCTCTCGCGGGACAGGTGCTCCCACAGGAAACGCGCATTCTTCAAATATTCCGAAAAGTGAAGCGTCTTCAGTTCGCCAACTGCGGGCTCTTCGGAATCAGGGCGCGCCCCGACAATGAAAAACTTGATCTCCTCGAAGTCGGTGAGAACGGCAAACGGAAGATCCTTGTTCCATGCGTAGCGTTTGACTTGGAACACATGCGCCTTGCCAAGTTCCTCGCGGGGTTTCTTGGCCTCGCAAACAAACCGGTCGCGTCCCTCGGCGCGGAACAGATAATCCGCGCGCTTCTTTGCGCTCCCGATGCGGGTTGCGCTCTCGATTTCAACCTCCCGCTTCGACTGGATCATTCCGGCCCGGTTGGAAATGTCCCATCCCAGGGCGGAAAAAAGCGGATTGAGAAAATCGTCGCGGAGCCGTGCTTCGTTGTATTCCGGCCCCTTGTATTGGGTGAGATTCTTTGTGAACCGGTCCACAAGAGACGCCAGCTCCTCCTGAAACTGCGCGAATGACGTTGCCGGTCTGCCCATAAACGCGAAATTCAATCACAGGAATCACAGGGGAGCGATATCAAATGCTGCTCCCCCCAAGAGGAGGGTTGAGGACTCCTGACGACTTCTGAAAAAATGGGCGAAAATGCCCTTGTCGGCTTGCAAACCGTTTTCTATTTGATCTCGCGGAGTTTTCCGCCGGATTTCCGGACGATCGAGCCGATCTCGCGCTTGTCCTCCGGCTTCATTTCGAACCCGATGAAATGGATTTTGCAGCCCGTCGTGCCCTGAAGCGCGATATCCGTGCATTTCCTGATTTCCTTCCAGGGGATATTTTCTCCCCAGCTTTTTTTCTCTCCCGGTGGTTTCCACTGGAAGCTG
This sequence comes from Verrucomicrobiia bacterium, assembly GCA_037129975.1. Lineage (GTDB taxonomy): Bacteria > Verrucomicrobiota > Verrucomicrobiia > Chthoniobacterales > Terrimicrobiaceae > QYQL01. Next base: position 4,265 of record JBAXTX010000014.1, read on the forward strand.
GCATCCGAGATGATGAAGACGACGTCGGGCTGCATTTTTGCGGCCAGATCGAGGACGCCGACGAGCCCGCGGGGGTTGCCGACGACTTTTTTTGAGGCGGCCATCGTTCCGGTTTCGACCCATTCGTTTTCGATCCAATCGAGCGCGTCCGCGCGGTTCCGGTCGGTTGCGGGGATGAGCTCGGGGCGGAACGGTTTGTAATTCTGGGTGAACTGGATGATCCCGAACCGCGCGGTGATCGGCAGCCTGCTGATGAGCGAGGCGGCTTCCTCTTGGATCTTCGAGAGCGGAACGCCGGCCTTGTTCGCCTTGTTGACGACGCTGGTGGAGACGTCGAAGAGGAGGAGGATGCGCTCGCCGTTCGACTGGATGCCGAAAAAGCTCAAGCCGAAGCCTCCGGGACCGCCTCCGCTTCCCATGCTTCCACTGCCGATCCCGCTGCCGGCTCCTCCCCCGCCCGCGAGGCCTGACACCTGATCGGAGACGATTTCCGAGGGATCCAGAGGCAGCATTTGGTTCAGATCCATCTTCGGGAGATCCGGAAGCGCGAACGCCGTCGGGCGGATGCTCTGCATCTTGTCATGGAAGCTCGGCTTCGAGGCCATGCTGTCGAAGGCGGCCATGTTCATTTTCTGTTCCCGCTGTTTGGCCGGGAGCCGGAGGTCCCGCACGGCTTTGAACTCGGCGGGCGGCTCGCTGAGGTAGCGGGCGACGATGACCGCGCCGGCGATGAGGGCCGCCGCGACATGGATCCCGATGCTCACCAAAACAATGGTGATGACCAGACGCCTCAGGCGGGTTTTCGGGGTCGTGCCGACAAGTTCTGCCGTCATGGATCTTCCTCCGTGGCTCCCGCGAAAGTCACGCCTTGGATTCCGGCCCGCGCACACGAGTTCAGGACATCAATGACCCGCTGATGCACGGCATTGTCGGCGACGTCCACCGTGATGAGCGCCCGGGTTTTGTTGGCATCCGCCGATTCTTTGAAGCGTTTCAACGTCGCGAGGAGCGCGGGAAGTTCCCGGCTGTCCGGCTGGTCGAGAGCGAGGTCGTTGAGGACGATCTGGCCGTTCTCCTGGATGGTGATGAGCTGCTCGTCCGGGATTTCGAGCGACTCCTCCTGCGCGACGGTTCCGGGCAGGGTCATGTCCATATCCGCCTCGGGCTTCACCGGCTTCGACGTGAGAATGTAGAAGAAGAGCAGCAGGAAACAGACATCAATCATCGGGGCGATCTGCATCTCGATCTGGGGATGATCGTGGCGCTTCATTTGGGAATCACTCCGAAGACAATCTCGATGGCCCCGGCCTCGCTCGCAATGGCCATGACCTCCTTGATTTTTTTCCCGTGGGTGCCGGCATCCGCGCGGATGTAGAGTTTGAGAGGGGGAAAGTCTTTGAACCGTTGTTTGAGGTGGGTGGCGAGTTCCTTTGCGGTGACCGGCCGGCTGCCGCTGAAGAGCCGGCCGGTTTCATCAATATTCACGACATCCCGGTCCCCCTCCCCGACCGGGATTTTCCCGGTGGCGGCATGGGGGACTTTGATGTCGGGGAGCTTGTCCCCCTTGGTGATTTTTCCCGCGAGCATGAAGAAGAAGAGGAGGAGGAGAGTCACATCGATCATCGGCGCGATTTGCAGGCCGATCTCGCCGTGATGGATCCGGCGCATGCGGCGGCGTGGAACGGCCATCTTTTTACTCCGCCGGGGCAACCGGAGATGTCCTGGCGGACACGCCCTGTGCCTCGCCGGTGAAGAGGTCAAGCATGTGGGAGAGCGCCTTGTGGACGTCCGCCATGTTTGTGGTCAGCATTCCGCGGAAGAAGAAGTAAAGGAACATGGCGGGGATCGCGAGAAGCAGTCCGCCGCCGGTGGCGATGAGCGCCTCGCCGATGCCCTTGGCCAGATCCGAGGCCTCGGCTTTTCCGGCGGTGAGCGCGCTGAAGCTCGTGATCATTCCCGCGACGGTTCCCAGCAGACCGATCATCGGGGCAAGGACCGCAAAGGTGTTCAGGTAGTTGACGACCACCATCATTTTGGTTTCTTCGCGGAAGCAGTCGTCGGCGATCGAGTTTTCCATGGCGGACTTGTTGAACATGTCCCGCTCGAAGTTCGCTTTCATGAGGGCCGCCGCGAGCGCGCCCGTAAGCGGCCCGGGGTGGTCCTGGCAGAATTGATAGGCGGCCGGGAGGTCGCGCTGGCCGATGAGGCTGTTCAAGCGGGACACGACATTCGGCGGGATGAGTTTTCCCTTTCGGAACATGATCCCGCAGTAGGAGCCGAGCGCCACGACGGACACCGAGCAGAGTGCGATCAGGTGCATGATCGGCCCGCCATCGCGATAGAGATCGAGAAGGCTCTTGTCGCTCGCGATTCCGGCCGCCGAAGCGGTGCCGGGCAGGAAGGCGAGGACTGCCAACGCCACAAGGAGGACTCGGCCATGTAGCATGGGCATCCTGCCCATGCGAAGCCTTCCGAACACAGGCAGGATGCCTGTGCTACTATTCGGCGATGAAAATCGCCCCCCCGTTCCCAACGGGATCGCCGACTTCCCCGACTCGAAATATGGGACGGCACGGAGGCCGTCCCTCCAGGGAATCACAGGGCGTGTGCGACGGTCAGGATTTTTTTGGTTTCTTGGTTTCATGGGATTTTTTCTTCGGTTTGTCGGACGGGAGATTTTCGGGAGCCTGTTTTTTGGGGACGGACACATTTTCCGCATCGCCTGGCGGCGGAATTTTCGCGAGGGTGGCGATGAGGTCATTTGCCGGGACGGCCTGTTCGGTGCCGGGGTAAATGATGGCGATATCCCTCGCACATTCGAGAGCATTTTGCGGTTCTCCGGCGAGTTGGTAAATCCCGATGGCTCCCCACAAACCGCGGGCCGCGGCCGTGGTCCCGGAGCCCTCGAAGAGGCTCGGGTAGAGGTAAAGATCGATTGCCTCGTGATAAAGCCGATTGCGTTCCGGAATCACGGCGGCGTCTTCCTGCCAGCGCGGGTTGTCATGGAGAAGCTTCTTCAACGAGGCGGCTGCCGTCTCCGCCAGAATGAATTTTGCTTCGAGCAAGACGGCGGGATCTCCGGTGCTGGCGGCGAGTTGTTCCGCCTCGCTGACGGCGTCCTTGGCGCGACCGGTGGCGACCATCGCGCGAAGCCGTCCCTTTTTGGCAGTGGTTTTGTCCGCATCGCTCCAGGCCTTCGACTCGATCAACCGGAAAATTTCCAGCGCCTTCGTTGCATTTTCCACGCCGCCCGCACGCAGGAGAAGATCTCCGTAAAGACAGCCGACCCGGGCGGCGGGCGACTTGGGAACATCGAGCCAGACGAACTGCGCCGACCAGAGCTCCGCAATTTCCGGCAGTTGGGCGGGCGACGCGGATGGGAAGATTTCTTCGAGTGCGGGATCGCGCGCAAATTCGATATGGGAAACCTGGGATTTCGGAATCGAGACGGATGCGAAGGCGGGGGGCATTCCGGGCCGGGCGGGAAGAGGGACTTCGAGGCGGAACACGAGGGCATCGGCCGCGGTGATCCGGCCGGCCCTCCTTTCCCCATTGCGCAGGAAAAGCACATCCTGCGCGGCGAGGCAGGAGGAAAGGGAAAGGAACAGGAGAAGAAGTGTTTTCATCCCTGGGTTGGAGGCGGGCCTCCGAGAGCTTCGAGCCGCTTCCGTGCGGCCGAAAATTCCGGCAGGTCCGAGAAGTCTTCTTTTTGTGTCAGCTCCCCGTAGGTTTTTCTCGCGCTTTCGGTATCGTTCAATTTTTCGAATGCCTCGCCGCTGCGCAGGTACGCCTTGGCGACCCAGTCGCGCCAGCGTCCGTGCATGACATAGATCCGCTGGAAGTAGGGGATGGCGAGTTCGGGTTTCCCCTCGGCCATGTGGATCTGCCCGATGCGGAACAATGCCTCGGCCTTTTCTTTTCCGGAAGACGTTTCTGCGGCGAGCAATGTTTCGAGGGTCTTGCGGGCGGCGGCCCTGTGCCCGAGCCGTTCCTCGATGCCGGCCTTGGCGAGCAGGACCCGCCCGGTTTCGAGCGAGCCGGGCGACCCGTTTTCAAACCGGTCGAACATCGCCAACGCCCCGGGTTCGTTTCCTTCCCCGATCTCGGCGAATCCGATGGCGGCCAGCGCGCGGTCTTTCTGGGGCGCGGCGGGGTTCCATTTCACCAGATCCCGAAAGAGCTGCAAAGACTCCCTGGTTTTTCCGGAGTCGCGGAGGGCCGTCGCAAAATCCGCGAGCAGGAGCGGGTTCGTCGTTTGCACATCGGAAAATTTGCCGGCTTCGAGCAGGAGCTGCCGCGATTGCCCCGGGTCGGACTTCTTCAGCGCCCCCGCCCGCGCCCAAAGCGCCCGCATCGCAAGCACCGGCCTCCCGGTTTTTTCCGCGTCGCGCTGAAGATCCGAGAGAAGGGTGAGATAATGATCCTCGTCGCCGCGGTAGAGCCTCGCAAGCGCGGGAAAAAGAGCATCCACCGAGCGGATCGCCGGGTCGCCGCCATGTTCCCGGATCGCCTCCCAGTAAACTTCGCGGGCTTTTTCCGGCCTGTTTTTCTGGCGGTGGACCCAGCCGATCTGGAAGACAGCCTCCGCGACGCGCGGGCTGCGGGGGTTTTCTTTTTTGAAAGCCGTCATGAGATCGAGGAGGCGGTCGTACTCCTCCAGAAGCTTGAGCGCCTTGGCCGTCTTGAAAACTCCCTCTTCGTAGAATCTGACATCCTCGCGCCGGATGCCTTGGAACACGGCGATTCCTTCCTGGATCTTCCCTTCGTTCATCAGCGCATCGCCCAGGAGGATGCGGGCTTCGCTGATTTCTTCGTGGCCGGGGTAAGCCCGCAGGAACGAGCGGAGCTCCCTGATGCTCGTCGTGTAGTCCTCCATCTGCTGCGCGCAATAGGCTTTTCGGAAAACCGCGCCGCCCGCGTATTGGCCGTCATGGAAACGCTTCAGATACTCGCCCATGACATCGCGCGCCTTCGCAAACTTCCTGTCGAGCGAGAATCCCATCCCGCGCCAGTAGGTTGCGGCCCCCGCGAGCTCATGGTCCGGATAGGATTCCCCGAATTTTTCGAAGACCTTGATCGCGCCGGCATATTTCTCCGCCAGCAGGAGGGTGAACCCTTTCATGAACAACGCCCGGGGGGCGAACTCCGCATGCTGGCCGGGAATCGTGTCGAAGATCGCCGCCGCCTCGTCGAAGCGCCGATCCTTCTGTGCCGCCAAGCCCTCGAGATAAAGCACGAGGGGGATGGATTTCGAATTCGGAAATTTCTTCTGGAATGCGGCGGCGGCCCCGGAGACTTTCGGCCAGCGTTCGATTTCGAACCACATCTGCACGAGGTTGACCGAAGCCTGCTCGACGACCTTGTCGGGCGGCATCCGCCCGAGCATGTCCTCGAGGATCAGTGCCGCCTCCCGGTAGCGCTTCATCCCCTGATAGGCGGCGGCGAGACGCAACCGCAGGGCCGCGTCAAAGCTCTCGATCTTCCGGAAATTCTCGATCTCGCGCCCGACATTTTGGATCAGCCGGCCAAGAAGGAATTTCTCGCCGGCATCGCTGTCGGCGGCGCGGAGCCGGAGTTCCTCCAGCCGCGACTGCTGGTGCTTCAGCAGCCGGTCGGCCGTCCACACGCGCTGCAGGCAGATGATGGCTTTCCGGAATTCGCCCGCCTCCAGCCAGCGGTTGCCCAGCTCGAGCGTGAGGCTCTGGAACGTGATGATCTGCGCAAAGTCTCCGAGGCGGGGGAATTCCTCCCCGATGATTTTCATCGCCTCATCGTTCTGCCCGTCGTGGAGAAGCGAATAAAGCTGGAGAACCACCGCACGGGACCGGATGTCCGGGGCAAGGCCGGACTTCAGCCCGGCAAAATAACCGGCGGCCTCGCGGAATTTCCCCTCCAGGATCCAGGCGGAACCGATCAGCAGCCTCGCCTCGGGGATCTTTGCCGCCGCAGGGAATTGCCGGACAGCGACCGCGTTCCTGTCTGTGCCCGGCGGAAACAACGAGAGAAATTTTTCCAGGGCGGCGCGGGCATCCGGGTAGTTTTTTTCCTCGATCCGCGAAACTCCGAGCCAGAACTGAAGTTCCTGGATTTCCGGGGCCTGTAGCGGAGGCTCCTGCCCGAGGGCAATTTCGAGCGGTTCGATCGCGTCCGCAAACTTCCGGAGGCGCACGAAGCACATCGCGTGGCGGAACCGGATCCCCCGGATCGCCGCTTCCGCGTCTTTCGATTTTTCAAAATCCCCGATGAACCGCCCGAAGAGCACGGAAGCCTCCGCATACTTTCCGCCCAGATAAAGCCTCTCCCCGCCGGTATAGTATTCCTGCGCCGTCATTCCTTGTGTGGCGCCCGCGTCCTGTGCCTCACCGGGACGGACCGATGCCAGGGAGAGCACGGCCAGGACGAAGGGGAGGAGGGCTCTCATTGCGGCAGATCAGCTAATAGATCCCGCGCCCACCGCCCGGCAAGGCTTGTTTGCCAAAAGTGAGGGGCGAGATCCGCCACCGGAGGTGCGAATGAAATGGCGGAAACCCGCATCGGCGGCGAGAAAATGCAAAGTTTCTTTTTGCGGCAAAGCCGCCGCGCGCTTATACCGATTCCATTCCCAATGAACATTCACGAATACCAAGCCAAGGAACTTCTCGACAAATTCGGAGTCGCCAATATCCCGGGCGGAGTCGCCTCGACTCCTGAAGAGGCGGAAAAAGTCGCGCGCGCGCTCGCCACAAACAATCTGGTCGTCAAAGCCCAGATCCATGCCGGAGGCCGCGGCAAGGGAACCTTCACCAATGGGTTTCATGGCGGCGTCCATCTCTGCAAAACCGCCAACCAAGTGCGCGACATCGCCGAGCAGATGCTTGGCCGGACCCTCGTCACCCACCAGACCGGTCCGCAAGGGCGCGTGGTACACAAGGTGCTTGTCTCGAAGTCGGTCGAGATCGAACGCGAGCTCTATTTTGCCATCCTGATTGACCGCGAACTCTCGGCTCCGGTCATCGTGGCGAGCACCGAGGGGGGCGTGGATATCGAGTCGGTCGCCGCGCACAACCCGGAAAAGATCGTGCGCCTGGCGGTGGACCCGCTCCTCGGCCTCCTCCCCTATCAGACACGCAAGCTCGCGAAACTCCTCGGGATCGGATCGGGCGAAATGCGGCTCGCCTGCAAACTCTTCGCCGGCCTCTACAAGCTTTTTCTCCGATGCGACTGCTCGATGCTCGAGGTGAACCCCCTCGTGGTCACCAAAGGCGGCGATGTGCTCGCGCTCGACGCGAAGTTCAACTTCGACGACAACGCGCTCTTCCGCCATCCGGAGATCGTCGCCTACCGCGACATCGAGGAGGAGGATCCGCGCGAGTTCGAGGCCTCGAAATTCAACCTCAGCTACATCGGCCTCGACGGCGACATCGCCTGCCTTGTCAACGGCGCGGGACTCGCCATGGCCACGATGGATATCATCAAGCACTATGGGGGCCTGCCAGCCAACTTCCTCGATGTCGGCGGCGGGGCGACCGAACAACAGGTCACGGAGGCATTCAAAATCCTCGTCTCGGACAAGCGCGTGAAGGCGATCCTCGTGAACATTTTCGGCGGGATCATGAAGTGCGACATCATCGCGCAGGGGATCATCAACGCCGTCAAAGCCGTCCAACTCCCGGTCCCGCTCGTCGTCCGCCTCGAAGGGACAAACGTGGAGGCCGGGCGCAAACTTCTGGCCGAGTCCGGGCTCCCGCTCGTCTCGGCCGCCGACATCGCCGACGCCGCCCAAAAAGTCGTCGCCGCCGCGAAAGCCGCATGACCGCGATGAAAAGAAATTTGTCTTTGCCTTCTTCGGCATTTTTGGCATCCGGCAGGATGCCGGATGTCCTACACGCAGGATGCGTGCGCTCCCGGCATTCCGCATTCCGCATTTCGCATTCCACATTCCACATTCCACATTTCTTAAAAAATGGCCGTTCTCGTTAACAAACACACCCGCCTGCTCGTGCAGGGGATCACAGGAAAAGCCGGAGGTTTCCACGCGCGGCAGTGCATGGAATACGGCACGAACGTCGTCGCCGGGGTCACTCCCGCGCGAGGCGGCGAGCTGTTCGAAAACAAAATTCCCGTCTTCGACACCGTGCTGGAAGCCCGGAGGCAGGCCGGCTGCAACGCCACAATGATCTTCGTTCCCGGGGAATTTGCGGCGGACTCGATCATGGAGGCGGTGGATGCCGGGATCGAAGTCGTCGTCTGCATCACCGAGGGGATTCCCGTCCGCGACATGATGCGTGTCCGCGCCGGCATGAAGGGCAGCCCGAGCCGCCTCATCGGCCCGAACTGTCCCGGGATCATCACGCCCGGACAATGCAAGATCGGGATCATGCCCGGGTATATCCACAAGCCGGGAAAAGTCGGCGTCGTCTCCCGGTCGGGGACGCTCACCTACGAGGCGGTCTGGCAGCTTTCCAGCCGCGGCTACGGGCAATCCACCTGCGTCGGCATCGGCGGGGATCCGATCAACGGGACCTCCCACCTCGACGTTGTGAAAATGTTCAACGACGATCCGGACACCGAGGCGATCATCATGATCGGCGAGATCGGCGGCACCGCCGAAGAAGAAGCCGCCGCCTGGATCGGGATCCACGGCAACAAGCCGGTGGCCGCATTCATCGCGGGCACCACGGCCCCTCCCGGCCGCCGCATGGGCCACGCGGGCGCGATCATCAGCGGAGGAAAAGGCACCGCGTTCGGAAAAATCGAAGCGCTGCAAGCCGCGGGAATCGAAGTCGCCGCCACGCCCGCCGACATGGCCGACGCCCTCGTCCGTCGTCTCTCGCGGAATTGAGTTTCCTGCATTTTCTCTCTCATCTTTTCGCCCGCTGGAGACATCTTCCCCGGCGGACGGCGATTATAAATGCCATGCCTGCGAGGACGAGCAGCCATGTCACGGGCTCGGGGATGCCGGTTGTCTGGACGATCCAGTCGCGATAGGGCGCAACCAGGACGCCGCCGCCTGTGTCTCCCAACCTCCCGCCGTAGCCTTCGGGGAAAGTGTTGATTTCCGACAACTGACCACCGTCCACAAGGAGAAGACAGAAGCATCGCATAGCTTTCCTGCTCAAACCCCGAGGGCGACCGCTCCCGGAAGCTTGGCCGTTTTCTTGTCGCGAGTGAGGATGTCGAGTTCTACATGCTGATAGCCTTGGGCGATCAGGCGATCCATCAAACCGGCACCATCCTTGGCCTGCAGAAGGTCGTTTACCGGCCTGCCGTTGAGCGGCGAGAGGCTGCCGGAGGAAAAAAGATCGCGCATGGCATTCCGCGCATCGCTTTTGGAAATCCCGTAAAAGTGCTGGAGCACAATGTAGGTCTCTCCGATGACCTGGTTCGACACAAACAACTCGACGGCGGATCGCTCGTCGTGCAACCGCTTCAAAGCCGCCACGGTCGCCTCGAAATCGGCTGCCGGGTGCCCGGTCAGCAGGCGGAGGAATACGGAGGCATCAATCCCGAAGGCTTGGGTCCTGGGCGGCATGGCGGATGACTTCGAGATCGGGCGTGGGCAAATCAGGAGAATTTGCGGTCCTTGAGCACATGGACATGTGCGGGCTCGTCGGGCTCCCGCGTAAAGATCATCACGCTGCATCCTCCCTCTCGCAGGGGATAGGACAAATACCGTCCGGAAAATATCTTGTGGGAGCGAGGGCATCCTGCCTGCACCGTTCGGCATCCTGCCGGACGGTCTTCCGATCTTCCCGGCAAGGATGCCGGCAAGGGCACGCTGGAAGCGTGCGCTCAGCTTTCGGATTGCGGGCGGGGTTGGCCGGAGGCGCGGAAGAACCTCACGGCAGCTCCACGCCGCCGGCGTCGAGCGGGAATATGTCGTCGAGGCCGGTGATGGAAAATTCCTCGACGAAAATTCCGTTGCCCTGAAGCAACCGGAGGCTGGCGGCGGAATCGCCGCGGTGGATGGCCGTGCGGCGGACCTCCGGTCGGGCGCTCACCTCGACAAGCGGGAGTCCGTCGGGCGAAACCAGGCGCGAGCCGGATTTGTCGAAGGCCGCCCGGATGGTGAGAAAATCCCTCTGTCCGGTCAGCGGGTTTTCTTTGAGACGGAACCGAATGTCATTTTCCTTGGGGCCGTCGCCCGCATCGGCGGACGGTTTGCCCTGCACAAACCCGAAGTTTGCGGAGTCGCGGATCGTCCGCTCCCACTCGATCGTCCACTCCCCGCTCGCCGAGCGTGCCATCACGCGCAGCCGCTGGAGCCCGGGAAGCGACTCGATCACGGCGAATTTCTCCGCTGTCCGCGAGGCCCGGATTTTTTCGGGCTTGGGATCTTCCGCTGCCGGTCGGAGCGCCCGGAGGATCTTCCCTGCAAACGTGGCCTGCCCGACAAACGGCGCGTCCGCCTCCACGCCGACGAACCAGAACGTGCCCGGCATCCCGAGCGCCACGCTTCGTACGGCGGCGGGCAGTTCCCCCTTTGCGAACGAGCCCTTCCGCACCCACACGCCCTCCGGGGCCGCCCCGATGAGTGTGGAGGCGTCGGCATCCAGCGAGGTGAACGCGGCGGGCGTCTTCGTGACGCTCTCCTGCAACTGCGCCGCAAGTCCGCCCCCAAGATCCCAGGGGGAATGGGCGTCCCTCCCGTTTGTTCTGGCGAGCAAGATGGTCGTCAGGCCGCCGGGCGAGCTGACAAAAACCTCCGAGTCATTCGCCGCCAAAGCCAATGCCGCCGTGCCTCCGCCTGACGGCGCGGAGAAGACCTCCCTGCCGTCTTCCAGAGAATAGACGCCGGTCTTCTCCTGGGTGAGCAGGAACGCAAACGCGGAGTTTACCGCGAGCTTCGGCAGAAAATATGGAGGAGCGACAGGGACGGCGGGCACGATCACCGAGCCCCCAAGCGGGTGTCCCGCGGAGTCGGTTTGGCGGAAGCTTTTCGGGATGCCGCCAAGAAGCGGCCCGGCCTCCCGCCGCACGTCAGCCGACCACACGAATCCGCGCTCCTCGGAAACCCGCGCGAGCAGGGGCGGGTTGGGCGGCGGGGCAACCGCAAGCAAAAGGAGATCCCCGTTTTCCAGCAGGGAAAAATCCCGGATTCGCGAGAACCCGGGGAAGCCCGCATCGGCAGCGAAGTCGTTGAAAAGAAAATCCTCCCCGGAGACCCGGACATCATTTCCGACCAGGTATCCGCGCACATGGTAATGTCCGGCGGGCAGCGGTTGGCCCGCGTCATTTTTTCCGTCCCAATTCGTGACGAGCCCGTTGAGCCCGATGCCGAAATCCTCCTGCCGGGAGAGCTTGTGGAGCGTCCGCACGAGCCGGCCCGCGCCATCGAAGACGCCGAGCGTGATGCGTCCGTCATCGGGGACGGCGAACTCGATGTCCGCCCGCGCGACCGATGCCGCGAGAAGGATCGCAAAAATGCAGGCGGTCTTCACGGGGGTTCAGATGTAGTATTTCCAGTCAACGTCGGGGAAGAGGTTGTCGCGGGCCTCGCAGGAGGCGAGCAGCGGCTCGTCCTGTTGCGCGGCCCCGAGCATTTCGTGGAGTTTCGTGAAGCGCAGGAGATGGTCCTTTGTCCGGGCTGTCGCGTAATCGGTCGCCGTGCCGGTCTTCATCAGAAACGCCCAGTCGCTCGACTGCGCGAGGAGGAGCTCGCGGGCCATCTGCCGGAGCGTGCGCTGAACGAATTTCGAGCGCGTCTTCGCGTGCTTGCGGGCGTCGGTCGTCATCCTCGCCGCCGCCGCGTGCAGGTGCGGGTAGATCCACGCATTGCAGCGGTCGAGCCAGACCTCCCAGTAGCCTTTGTTCCCCCAGCTCGACGGCGAGGGGGAGACCATCTGGAGCGTGGGATTCTCGGAGAGGTAAACGCTCGGGGTCGTGAGGCGGAAAACCTTTTGGTCATACGCCGCCTTGCGCAGGAACAGGTCCAGAAACTCCGGCCCCTCGAACCACCAGTGGCCGAAGAGCTCGGCGTCGAACGGGCTGAGCACGAGCGGCTCGACCGGCAGGATCGAGCGCAGGTGTTCGATCTGGCGTTCGCGGGCGCGCAGGAAATCCCCCGCGTGAGCGTCCGCCGCCCCCATCGCCCAGCCCCGGTTGTAGATGTCCTTGTGCTCGGAGCCGGTGATCCTGTGGTATTTGATGCCGGTGTTCCTGCGGTGGCCGATGTTCGGGAAGACCCGGTGGAGATATTCCTCCGGAAGCTCGTTCCCGATGTCGCGGTAGAAATCCCGGTAGGCAGGGTCGCCCGGATACCCCTCGCGCGCGCTCCAGACCTGCTTGCTCGACTCCCGGTCGCGCGCGATCACCGCCGGACCGGCCGGCGTGAAATACGGCGAGTAGATCGCGAACCTCGGCCTCGGCTCGCCATACATCAGCCCGTGCGCGTCCACCACAAACCACCGCAAATTCGCATCCTGCAGGATCCGGTCAATCCCCGGGACATACCCGCACTCGGGCAGCCAGATCCCCTGCGGAGCCCGCCCGAAGCAGTCCCGGTGATAGTCGCGCCCGATGAAAATCTGCGCCCGCATCGCCTCCGGGCAAACCTCCATGAGCGGCAGAAACCCGTGCGTCGCCGCGCAGGTGATGATCTCGATGATCCCGTCCTCCTGCAACTGCGCAAACGCCCCGACAACATCGCGCCCGATCTCCTTCGTGTAAAAATCCCGCGCTTCGGAAAGCGTCCGGTGGTAGAGCTTCGCCAGCTCGTTGACCCCCGCATCGCCGGACGTCCGCCCGATCTCCATCCGCGCGAGCTCGGTGCCGCGGCCCAAATACCGCTCCGCGCGATCCTGCAGCAGGGGGTCGCGCAGCATCGCGCAGAGAGTCGGGGTCATCGTGAACGTCAGCTTCACCGGCGCCTTCTCCGCCACAAGCCTCCGCAGGATCTTCAGCAGCGGGATGTAGGTCTCGGTGATCGCCTCGTAAAGCCAGTCCTCCTCCGAAAACTCCTCATGCTCCGGGTGGCGCACCCACGGAAGGTGGGCGTGGAGAAGCAGCGCGAGTGAGCCTTTGTGCATCGGAGTATGACCATACCCGCGGACCGCAGGCGCGACAAGAACGGAAGCCGGTCCGGGATTCGCCCGGCACAGGAAATTTTGGCAAACCGGAGGGACATCGCCGGATGGGGAATCATTTCCGATCGCCGCCCCGCCGCGAAATCCGCAAGGAGACCGCCGCCCGCCGGGCCGCGAGGAACGAACGCTTGACTTGCATGGCTATTTGGGCAAATAGTTGCGCATGTCACCCTCTTTGCTTCCGCGAAAAAAAGCGGTCCTGCGCGCCCAGGTCATCAAGAGTCTTGCGCATCCGTCGCGGATCCAGATGGTGGCAGCTCTCGAGTCCGGGGAGATGTGCGTGTGTGAGCTTGCGGAGGTTGTTGGCGCGGACATGTCCACGGTTTCGAAGCATCTCGTTTTGCTGAAGGCCTCCGGGCTTGTGACAGTGGAAAAGCGGGGACTCAACCAATATTATAGGCTGAAATGCCCCTGTCTGGCCGCGTTTTTTCAGTGTGTGGATGATATCAACCAGAAGAACTCGCTTGCTTTGCGGGAGGCGTGCGCGCTTTGAAGCGACTATGAAAGACATTACCGTTTACGATCCCGCCATGTGCTGCAGCACCGGCGTTTGTGGGCCGGACGTTGACCCGATTCTGCCCCGGGTTGCCGGGATGCTGGCACAACTCAAAGAACGTGGTGTTCAGGTCGGGCGTTACAACCTGGCCCGGCAACCAATGGCCTTCGCGCAGAACAGCGAGGTCCGGGAGTTGCTCGACCGCGAGGGAGTGGAGGTATTGCCCGTCACTTTTATCGACGGGGAGATTGTTCTTAAAGGCCGGTATCCCGACCAAGAAATGCGGGCGCAGTGGATTCAAAAACACGTCGAATCCGAGAATCAACCCTGAGTCTGAACTTCCAAGAAATCCCCAAACACAAACAAAAATATGAGCACACCCCAAGACAACGAAACCCAAAGTGAAGGCAGTGAGTTGAAGAAAAAGGACGATGCGACCTGCGGTTCAGGTTGCGGTTGTCATTCCACCACGAAGGCGGGAAAAACGAGATGGGCGATTGGCGTTATTGTGCTGCTTGCGGCCGGAGCCATGGTGGTGCGAGCCATGAACAAGCCCGACGCGACCACCCCTCAGAACTCAGCGCCAGCTTTTGCTGCTTCCGCCGCTGTCCCGAAGAATGGTGGGGAAGTGAAGGCCATCAAGAGCGCCCCGATCGTTCCGGTAAAAGCTGTGGAAGCGACCGTGGGAACAACCATTGGTGCTCTTTCTGAGCTGAACAATGTTGCAGCCCAAACCGATGCCGTTTTCATTTTCCTTCCGGGAAAAGAACCATCCACCGGTGTTCCTCCCTCGGCGCAGATGAAAGAAGCGACGCGCATGATTGAGGAAAAGGCAGGTAAAAAGTGCGGGGTTTTCACGCTGAAACCGGGCTCGCGCGATTACGATCAGATTGCGGCTCAGATGTCCGTGCCTGGTGTTTTGGCCATGGTGAAAGGTGGCGGGATGAGCGCGATTTCCGGAGAAATCACGGATACGAAACTGGTGCGGGGATTTGTCTCGGCATCCAGCGCCGGCGGCTGTGGCTCGGGTGGCGGGGGCTGTAGTCCCGCATCGTCGGGCTGCAAATAAATGCTCCGCTGCCCCAATGCTTGAATCCATTACAGAAATCCTTCAATCGACCAGCATGGGGCCGATCGCGCTGCCGCTGGCCTTTCTGCTGGGGTTGGCGAGTGCATTGGCCGGCGCGTGTTGCACCTTGCCCACCATGGGCATGCTCGTTGCCTATTCGGGCACGCGGGAAGACGCCAACCGGAGAACGGCCATGGTCTCGGCGATCTCGTTCATGATCGGGACAACGCTGGCGCTGATCGTTCTGGGGTTTGTTGCAGGGTTCGTAGGGCAGGCTGCGCAGGGGATTCTGGGCCGATACTGGAAGCTCTTTGCGGGAGTCGCGGCCGTCGTTCTTGGGCTGGCCGCGCTAAAAATATTCCCTTGGAATCTGCCCCGGTTCACGCGGCCGGTGCAATCGCATTCCGCTGTTTATGGGATGCTGGGCACGGTGGCTGTTGGGTTGTTGATGGGTGGTGGTGTTGCCGCAGCTTCGCTTCCGTGCAATCCCGGAATTTTCGTTATCATCGGTGCCAGTGTATTGATGGGTCATATCCTTTGGGGGGTGGTCCTTATGGCAGCGTTTGGTGTGGGGTTCAGCCTGCCGCTCGGGGCCATCGTGTTCGGCGTGTCGTTTGGGAAAGCGTCTCTCAAAGCGCATAAGGCGGAGGCGGCGATCCGAATCGTCGCGGGAGTGTTGCTCGTCGTCGCGGGATTTTATCTGTTGGCCTCGTTCTGACTTGGGAAAGGGAAAGGATAGACGCCAAAGAAATTTAATCATGGTGCCAACCCATACAATCCAAGCATCCTCTCCCTGGCTGGACCATGCTCCACGCTTCTACTTTTTCACCGGCAAGGGCGGCGTTGGAAAAACTTCGCTGGCCTGCGCATCGGCATTGGTTCTGGCGGATTCGGGCAAGCGAGTCCTTCTCGTCGGCACCGATCCGGCGTCGAATCTCGACGAAGTGCTCGATGTCAAACTCGGACGGCAACCCGCCCCGGTTCCTGCTGTGGCTGGATTGTTCGCGATGAATATCGCCCCGGCGGAAGCTGCCGCCGCCTACCGTGAAAAGATCATCGGTCCGATGCGCGGGCTGCTCCCCGAGGCCGCTCTGCGGAGCATGGAGGAACAGCTGTCCGGCGCATGCACGATGGAGATCGCCGCCTTTGACGAGTTCTCGCGCCTGCTTGGCGAGCCCGGCGCGGCGGCGGATTTTGACCATGTCATTTTCGACACGGCTCCCACCGGGCACACCCTTCGTTTGCTCGCGCTTCCAAAAGCGTGGACGGGATTCTTTGCCGACAACACCTCCGGCACATCCTGCCTCGGCCCACTGGCCGGATTGGACAAACAGCGCACCATTTATGAAACCGCTCTCGCCAGCCTCGCCGACGCGGCCCGCACCGTTGTCGTGCTGGTCAGCCGCGCCCAGACTGCTTCTCTCACCGAGGCCGCACGCACCTCTGCGGAGTTGGGGCACCTCGGGATTGCCAACCAAACACTGATCCTCAACGGAATCTTCACGGCAACCGCCCCGGACGATCCGGTCGCCGCCGCCCTGGCGGGCCGTCAGGAATCCGCTCTCGCGGGAGCATCCGCATTTCTGGCCGGACTGCCCGTCCACCGCATCGCACTTCGTCCTCACAATCTGCTCGGGGTGCCCGCACTGCGCAATCTCCTCGCCGGCAACGATGTCGCATTCACCATTGCCGGGGGTGCCGACCTTCACGAATCGGCCCCCCAGTTTACCGATCTTGAAGAGTTACTGAAACCCATCGCCGCCGCGGGTCGTGGAGTCATCATGACGATGGGCAAAGGAGGCGTTGGCAAGACCACCGTTGCCGCTGCGGTGGCGGTGTGGCTCGCCCGGCAGGGACACAAGGTCGCCCTCTCGACCACCGACCCCGCAGCCCATGTGACCGCGGCCCTTGGCGAAGAAGTCGCCGGGCTGACCCTCGGACGCATTGACCCGGCCGTGGAAACTGCGGCCTATGTCCGGCAGGTGCTGGCCGAAAAAGGAGTGGGGCTCGATGCGGAGTCCCTTGCGTTGCTGGAAGAAGACCTGCGCTCGCCCTGCACGGAAGAAATCGCGGTCTTCCGTGCATTTGCCCGCACGGTGGCTGGTGCGAAGCACGGATTCGTGGTGCTCGATACCGCCCCCACCGGACACACCCTCCTGCTCCTGGACGCCTCGCAGTCTTACCAACGGGAGCTGAACCGCCAGAGTCGCAGCAGCGACAGCGTGCCGGAAGAAGTGAGCGAGTTGCTCCCCCGCCTGCGCAATCCGGATTACACCCGCGTCTTTTTGGTGACCCTGCCTGAGGCCACTCCGGTGCATGAAGCCGCCGCTTTGCAGGACGATCTTCGTCGCGCCGGCATCGAGCCAGCCGCTTGGGTGGTCAATCAGAGCTTTGTGCGGCTCGATCTTCGGGATCCGCTCCTTCGCGAGCGCGCCCGGCGCGAAATCATCTGCCTGCGCGAAGTGCAAACTTTGAGCCGGGAAAAAGCCGCGCTCATCGACTGGCAACTCCACGAACCGGTCGGACCCGCCGCCCTCGAAGAAATCCTCTCTGGGAAATAGAAGACATCTCAATCACACCTGCAAAACCATGAACGAAAAAATCCAAGAACTCATCGCCCTCGGCGCATCGGCTGCCGCCCACTGCCAACCATGCCTGCAACACCATCTGGCCAGATCCAGAGAGATCGGACTGACCGGGGACGAAATTCGTCAAGCCATCGAGATCGGACGCATGATCGAGCGCGGGGCGGTCTCGGCCTTCCGCCAGGTTGAGAAACAACTCCTTGAACCATCCGGCACGGAAGCATCGGGCTGCTGCGGCAGCGCCGACTGCTGTGGTTGAGCGCTTATAGAGATCCTGCCATGGAACAAGAAACCACACCCAGGAGGCTCGACTTTTTCGAGAGGTATCTGACGGTTTGGGTCTTTGCCTGCATGGTCCTCGGTCTGGCCCTCGGCAGGCTGCTGCCGGACCTGACCCGTCGCATCGGCGAACTCGAATTCGGAAAAGACTCGCACGTCAACATCCCGATTGCCGCGCTCATCTGGCTCATGATTTACCCCATGATGCTCAAGATTGATTTTGGCGGCATCCGGGGCGTCTTGGTGAAACCGAAAGGGCTGTTCGTCACGCTCTTCGTCAACTGGCTGGTCAAGCCGTTCAGCATGGCGCTGCTCGGCTGGCTGTTCATCACGCATCTTTTCGGCGGCGTGCTGGGCTGGATCGCGCCCGAGACCGCCAAGAACTATGTCGCCGGCCTCATCATCCTCGCGGCGGCTCCTTGCACGGCCATGGTGTTTGTTTGGAGCTACCTCACCGACGGGGACGGTCCCTACACGCTGGCGCAGGTTGCCATCAACGACCTCATCATGGTCTTTGCCTTCGCGCCCATTGTCATGCTGCTGGTCGGCGTCACCGGCGTGCATATTCCCGGGGCCGTGCTGTTCACTTCGGTGCTCGTTTTCATCGTCATCCCGCTCGCCGCGGGCTGGATCAGCCGCGCCGCGCTGATCCAGGCGAAGGGGGCCGGGTGGTTCAACGGACGCTTCCTTCCCGGATTCCGGCCGGTGACGATCGTCGCGCTCCTCGCCACACTCACGCTGATTTTCGCGTTTCAGGCCGAGAACATCGTGACGAATTGGACGTCCGTCCTGCTTCTGGCGGTGCCGATCCTCATCCAGGTCTATTTCAACTCCGGGCTGACCTACGGCCTCATGCGCTTTCTGAAAGTCCGGCACAATGTGGCCACTCCGGGCGCGCTGATTGGCGCGAGCAATTTCTTCGAGCTGGCGGTCGCCGTGGCGATCACGCTCTTCGGCCCCACCTCGCCCGCCGCGCTGGCGACCGTCGTCGGCGTCCTTGTCGAAGTGCCCGTCATGCTTTCCGTCTGCAATGCCTGTGTGCGCACCCGCGGCTGGTATGAGCGCGGGCTTGTGACATCAGGGGACCCCTGCCCGCCCGCATGAAAAAACCAACCGTCCTCATCCTCTGCACCGGCAACTCGTGTTCGAAGCCTACGCGGCCGGCCTCCGGGAAGCGCCCGTGAATCGGACGGTTATACTTGAATTTCGCGGAAGATTTTCTCCAGCCCCGACTTTTCCAGAGCCGAGATCTCGATGAGCCGGACCTTGGGGAATTTCGTTTGGAACACCCGGACATGGGCCGCCGATTCCGCGAGGTCCGACTTGTTTGCGATCACGGCGAACGGTCTTTTCAGAAGGGTGGGATCGTAAAGTTTGAGTTCCTTGCGGAGGGACTGGTAGTCGGCGATCGGGCTGCGTCCTTCGCTGCCGGCCATATCGAGGACGAAGAGGAGCATTTTGCAGCGGACGATATGGCGGAGAAACTCGTGTCCGAGGCCTTTGTTTTCGTGGGCGCCCTCGATGAGGCCGGGGATATCGGCGACCGTGATGCGGCGGTATTCCGGCAGGTCAACGACGCCGATGACCGGGTGGAGCGTGGTGAACGGATAGGGTGCGGTTTTCGGATGAGCCGCGGAGATCGCGCCGAGGAGCGTGGACTTGCCGGCATTGGGATAGCCGACGAGGCCGACATCGGCGATGGTGCGGAGCTCGAGGGAAAACCAGCCTTCCTCGCCCGGGTAGCCCTTGCTGTGCTGGCGCGGCACGCGGTTTGTCGAGCTTTTGAAATGGGTGTTTCCTTTTCCTCCGTCCCCGCCCTTGCAGAGGAGGAACTGCTGTCCGTTTTCGGTGAGGTCGGCCACCGGCTCCTCCTCGACCGGGTCTCCCTGCTGCCGCCCCGCCCGGCAGATGATCGTGCCGGCCGGGATCTTGACGATGGTGGCCTGGGAGCTGCGTCCGTGCTTGTTCTTTCCCTTCCCGTGCCCGCCGCGCCCGGAACGGACCAGCGGCTCAAAAAAGAGCGCGACAAGATTGTCGGTGTCGTGATCGGCCTGGAGGATGATGTCCCCGCCCGTGCCACCGTCCCCGCCATCCGGCCCGCCGTGAGGGACAAATTTTTCCCGCCGGAAGCTGCAACATCCGTTGCCTCCGTCCCCGGCTTTGGCGTGGATGCGAATCTGGTCAACAAATCTCATGGTCGAAAGCTACGGAGATTCCAGGGAGAGTCGAACGAAAAGCCTCAATCCCTGCGGAGAGACGAACGCCAGGAGATATGCCGCAGGGCAAATGCAAGCCAGGCCGGGAGCGCGAACCCGGCGGCGATGATGGCCGCTGCCATCGAGAAAAAAGGAATCTCGCCGGACCTGGAAAAACGCCCTCCCGGGAGTTCATGGCAAAACGCCCGCGCTTCCCGTCAGCGTCGCGGCGAACTCCCTCGCCTGCGCTTCCAGCGCCGCAAGGCTCCCGTCGTTCCAGACCACCTGCGTGGACCGGGAGATTTTTTCAGCGGCCGGCATTTGTGTGGAGAGGATGCTCCGCGCGAGGTCCGGGGCGATCCCGCGGGCGGCCAGCCGTGCATTCTGAACCTCGGGCGAGCAGGCGACCGTGATGACAAAATCAAAATGACCCGCGGCGCCGGTCTCGAACAAAAGCGGGATATCGACAATCAGATGCCGGTTTTCCTCGCGGGCAAGCGAGGCGGCCGCGGTCCATGTTTTGCGAACCAGCGGGTGAAGGATCGCCTCGAGCCGGGACTTGGCGGCGGGGTCGCTGTAGATGATCCGCCGGATTTCCAGACGGTCCGCGGATCCGTCCGCCCGGTAGGCGCGGGGGGAAATCCCCGCCTTCACCCGCACGCGAACATCGGGATCCTGATCCAGAAGGTTCCGCGCGATCAGATCCGCATCAAGAGTCTCCGCCGGCAGGAGAGGAGCCAAAAGATCCCGCAGGGCGGACTTTCCCGAGGCAATGCTGCCGGTGATTCCAATGACGGCCATCAGCGCGAAGTATGGGCCGCCGCCGGGGCGCAAGTCAACAGTCGCCCGGACTGGACGGCCGCGGTTTATTTCGTCCGCGGGTCGGCCTCTTCGATCCGGCGTGTGATGGACAGCGCGATGCCGAGCGCGTTGGCGGCGGCCCGGCCGGTGACGCGCGGCTTGAGCCCCTCTCTCGCGCAGCGGACAAATGATTCCAACTCGATTTTCAGCGGCTCGCCCTTCTCGATCTCGACCGGCTCGCGCACGATCCGGCGCCCGCTGAAGTCGGTCACGATTTTCGAGTCGGTCGCGAGCCCGATCAGCTTCCCGATCCCCGAGCTGGCCTTCTCATCGTCACGGGCGAGGCGGAGGAGGTAGCCGGACTGGTTTTTGTAATCCAGGGACAGGTAGGCGTTTTCCTGGAAGACGCGGATTTTTCGGACGCGGTCCTGGCTGATCCTGCTGGCGGTGAGGTTGGCGACGCACCCGTTCTCGAACCGGAACCGGACGTTGGCGATGTCCTCCCCGCGCCCGAGGACCGAGATTCCGACCGGGTCCATCGAGGCGATCGGCGAGCGGACGAGATGCAGGATGATTTCGATGTCGTGGATCATCAGGTCGAGGACGACCCCGATGTCGGTGCTGCGGTTCGGGTAGGGGGAAAGGCGTGTGACCTCCAGGAAACGCGGGTTTTGGAGCTGGGCCTCAAGCGCGTGGAGGACCGGGTTGAAACGCTCGACGTGGCCGACCTGAAGAACGCAGGAATGCGCGGCGGCGAGCTCGGAGAGCTCATGCGCATGCTCCGGCGTGTCGGCGATCGGCTTCTCGATCAGGAGGTGCTTGCGTTTCGCGAGAAGAGCTTTCCCGATTTCGTAATGCGTGACCGTGGGCGTGCAGATCGTCGCCGCGTCCACAAGCGAGGCGAACTCCTCGAGCGATGTCGCCGCCCGCGTGTGGTATTTGGCGGCGGCGGCCCCGGCGGCGGCGCTGTCGGCATCATAGACGGCGGCGAGCGTCGAGATCTCGCTGTAAATCCGCGCGTGGTTGATGCCCATGTGTCCGACGCCCACGACTCCTGTGCGGATGGCATTCATAGTCCGTAAATCGAAAGAGAGCGGGCCTCGGCGGCGGCGGCAACACGCCGCCGGTCCAAGAGCAGCGTTGCCCCGGCCTCGACTCCGATGGCATGGATCTTCGCGGCGGCCGCGGCCTCGATGGTTTTTGTTCCGATGACCGGCACGTCGAATCGCATGTCCTGCCCCGGCTTCGAAACCTTGACCATGACCGCCCCGCCCCGCCCGAGCTCCCCGCCCCGGCGGATCGCTTCGTTGGTGCCCTCGAACGCTTCGACCGCGAGGACGGTCCCGTTTTTCACGATGACCGTCTGTCCGATGTCGAGCCGACTGGTCTCCTTCGCGATCCGGAATCCGAATTCCAGATCGGCGATATGGCGCGGCTTGAGGTGCGGCCCGCAGAGGTGGCCTTTGACGGCGAGGTGCTCGTCGAGGAACGTGGTGGCCGGCAGGAGGGTGACTCCCACGGACTCAAGCTCGGCGGCAACCGCCCCGAAGAGGGTCTCCGCATTCCGCTCTTTCAGCGTCGCGAGAATAACGAGCGCCCGCAGGTCGGGACGCAGGTCGAACAGGTTGCCCGGCGCGATCTGGCCGGCCATCAAAGCGACTTTTGCCCCCGACTTTTTCGCCGCATCAAGGAGCTTCCCGATCTGGCCGACTTTCATCCGGTGGACCTCGTCGGCGAGGGATTCGACCTCCGCCGCCGTCTCGCCCTCCATGGCGGCAACGATGATCCGCCGCACGCCGGCCGCGCGCGCGGACTCGATCACCAGGCGCGGGTAGTCGCCGCTGCCGGCAATCAGGAAAAGCGATTCGGGTGGATTCAAGGGCATTTATCATTACCGGCTTGGGAATTCCCTGACAAGCGCCGGAAACACGCGCGTTTCCCTCGGGAGTTGACGGAGTCTTTCATGAGGTTAAGTTCTCCCGACCATGCTGGAGATCGCCTTGAAGATGCTTTTTCGCGACCGGGCGAAATATGCCATGCTCATCTGCGGTCTCGCGTTTTGCTCGCTGCTGATGTGCCAGCAGTGCTCGGTGTTCTGCGGGATTATGATGTGGACCACCGCGACCGTCAGGAACATCGGGGCTCCGGTGTGGGTGGTGGACGCGAAAGTCGAACAGGCAAACGAGGTGATCCCGATGCGCCAGATCGAGGTTGATCGCGTGCGGAGCGTTCCCGGCGTGGCGTGGGCGGTCCCGCTTTACATCGGGATCGAGCAGGCGCGGCTCTCGGACGGATCGTTTCAAAACGTGCAGCTGACCGGGCTCGACACCGGAACGCTCACCGGACGTCCGATGGACATGCACGCCGGGCGGATCGGGGACCTGAGGCTCCCGAATGCGGTCGTCGTGGACCAGGTCGCCGTCGAAAAGTTCCGCCGCAAAGGAATCAGGATCGAACTCGGAACAACCTTTGAGATCAACGACAAGGAGGCCCGGGTCGTCGGGCTTTGCCATGTCAACCGCAGCTTTCTGGGCCAGCCATATATTTACACGACGTTCGACCGGGCGATGGAATATGCCAAGCCGGCGCGCAAGCAGCTCAGCTACGTGCTCGCCGCGCCGGTTCCCGGAGTCACGGATGAGGAACTCGCCGAGCGGATCAACAGGCTGCCCGGCCTGCGCGCGATCACGAAAGACAACCTCTTCTGGCTGACCGTCTGGTGGTATATCAAAAACACCGGCATCCCGATTTCTTTCGGGACGGTCGTCCTGCTCGGGATCATTGTCGGGATCGCGATCGCCGGGCAGACGTTCTACCTTTTTGTGCATGACAACCTGCGCTATCTCGCGGCATTCAAGGCGATGGGGGCCGGCATGCCGACGCTTGCCTCCATGGTCCTCTTGCAGGCGTTCTCGGTCGGGTTCATCGGCTACGGCATCGGGGTCGGCCTCGCCTCTTGGTTCGGAAACGCCGTGCTCGCGAAAGAGACCCCGCCGTTCTTCATGCCCTGGCAGGTTCCCGCGTTCGTCGCCGTTGTCACCCTTTTCATCTGCTCGTTCTCGGCGCTGATCGGCCTCGTCAAAGTCGCCCGCCTCGAGCCGGCGATCGTCTTCCGATGAGCAATCTGGCGATCAGCGTCGGGAACGTGGTCAAGTCGTTCCCGGCCGGGGACACCCGCACGTATGCGCTCAAGGGGGCCACGCTCGACGCGAAATTCGGAGAGCTTCTCATGATCGTCGGACCCTCGGGCTGCGGGAAAACCACTTTGCTCAGCGTGATCTGCGGAACCCTGAAATGCGAGGAGGGCACGCTCGGCGTATTCGACCACGACCTCCGGAAAATGAAGGACGCGCAGATCACAAAATTCCGCTGCGAGAACGTGGGGTTCATCTTCCAGCAGTTCAACCTGATCCCGACGCTCACGGCGGTCGAGAACGCCTCGGTGCCTCTCATCCTGAATGGCGTTTCCACCAGCGAGTCCGCCCGACGCGCGGCCAAAGTCCTCACCGATGTCGGCCTCGGTGACAAATTGCACTCCTATCCTTCGCAGCTCTCGGGCGGGCAGCTTCAGAGGGTCGCGATCTCTCGCGCCCTCGTCCATGAGCCAAGGCTCATCATCTGCGACGAACCCACAGCTTCCCTGGATGCCGCCACCGGACAAAAGACGATGGACCTCCTCAAATCCAGCGCGCTCCAGCCCGACCGGTGCGTCATCGTCGTCACCCACGACAACCGGATCTATCACTTTGCCGACCGCATCGCCGAGATGGAGGATGGCCGCGTGACCGGCATCACCAACGACCCGAAAGACTACCACCACCTTTAGCGGGCATCCCCCCCGCGATTTCCATTATGCTAAAAAGACCAACCGTTTTCATCGCCCTCGTCGGCATCGTCGCGGGGGTTCTGCTTGTGGCGCGCCTGCGCCAGAGCGGACCCGAGCCCGAGCCGCTCGTTCCGCCGCCCCAGTCGCCGTATGCCCAATCCATCGGCGCGCGCGGGCTCGTCGAGAGCACCAATGAAAACGTTCGCATCGCGCCCACCGCGTCCGGGCTCGTGGGAAAAGTGAGCGTCCATGTCGGCGACAAAGTCCAGGCCGGCGACCTCCTCTTCGCGATGGACAGCCGTGACGCCACCGCCACGGTCCAAACCTCCGAAGCCCAGCTTGCTGTCCAACAGGCCCGGCTCGCCGAGGCCGAAACCCTCGTCGCCGATCACAGGGACACGCTCGAGCGCACAACCCGGCTCCGCGAAAAAAATGTTGCCAGCGTGGACGCGACCCGCCGCGACGAATTCGCCATGCAGGCCGCGCAGCGCCAGTATCAGCGGGCGGCCGCCGACCTCGAACTCGCCCGAGCCCAGCTCAACGACGCCAAGGTCCGCCTCGACCTCCTCTCGGTCCGCGCCCCCCGCGACGGCAGCATCCTTCAGGTCAATATCCGCGAGGGAGAATACGCCGCCGTCAGCGCCTCCGACCCCGCGATCCTCCTCGGCGATGTCAGCAAACTCCAGCTCCGGGCGGATGTGGATGAGTCCGATGCCCCGCGCGTCACGCCGGACTGCAAAGCCGTCGCCTTCCTCAAAGGCTCGCGCGAACACGCCATCCCGCTGGATTTCGTCCGCATCGAACCCTACATCCTCCCGAAAAAATCGCTCTCCGGCGAGAGCACCGAACGCGTGGACACCCGTGTCCTCCAGATCATCTTCCGCTTCCAAAGCCCCTCCTTCCCGGTCTATGTCGGCCAGCAGATGGATGTCTTCATCGAGGGAAAGTAAAAAGGCCTCCGGTCACTGCCAGATCATGGTTCCTGTAATCCAAAGGACCCCTCAAAGACTACTGACCCGAATTGCGCTGGTAACTTAAGCCCCAACGGGGCTATATCCAACAGCCCAGGGCAAGGCTGCGAAGCAGACGCCGCCCTGGGTATTCGCGTCAATAACGCGTCCTGCCCTGAATGGGCAGCATCCCCAAACCGCCTTAAGTTAGATGTTCTATCTGTTGTAAATGGTTTTTTTGCGGTTTTTATTCGCATG
>JBAXTX010000140.1:0-6845 GCA_037129975.1 Verrucomicrobiia bacterium
GGAATTTCAGCAAGTATGCGATCTGGCTCGACCGGGCGTTCCTCCGCTACGACCTTCCGCTCGACGGCAAGCCGCTCATCACGGCCTGGGCCGGGCGCTTTGAAAACCCGTTCTTCTCCACGCGCCTGATCTGGGACGAAGACCTCGGCTTCGACGGCGGCGCGCTCAAGCTCCAGTATGAGGTCCTGCCCGGCCTCACGCCGTTTGTCACCGGCGGCGCGTTCGTCGTCTATAACACCGATCTCAACTTCTCCTCGAACCAGCCGGTCAAATTCAAAAGCTACGACAAATACCTCTACGGCATTCAAGGCGGCTTGGAATGGAAGCCGACGAAGGATTGGAAACTCAAAGTGGCCGCCTCTTACTACTCTTTCCAGAACATCGAGGGCAAGCTCTCCACTCCCTACACGCCGCAGACGATCAATGACGCAGGCGATACCGACAACAGCCGTCCTTCGTTCGCCCAGAAGGGCAACACCTACATGGCGATCCGCAGCATCATCCCCGATGCCAGCAACGATTACGGCGCGATCAACCAGTGGCAATACTACGGACTCGCCACAAAATTCGAGGACCTCGCCCTCACCGCCCGCCTCGATTACAATGGCTTCGAGCCTGTCCAGATCTCGCTCATCGGGGAGTTCGTACAGAATCTCGCCTTCAACAAAAGCGCGATCGACCTGATCGCCGTCAACAACCGCGGCCCGGTTGATGTCACCCAACTGAATTCGATCGGGGCGTTCGAGGGAAGCCCCACGGGTTGGCTCATGGAGCTCCGCATCGGCACGCCAGCGCTCTCGAAACGCTGGGATTGGTCGGTGGACGTCGGCTACCGATGGATCGGCTCGGATTCCGTGGTGGACGGGTTCACCGACTCCGACTTCGGCCTCGGCGGCACGAACATGAAAGGATTCACGGTCGGTGCTTACCTCGCGCTCTCCGAGAATGTCTATGTCTCACTGCGCTGGATGGGTGCCGACAGCATCGCCGGACCGACTTACAAGTCGAACATCATCCAGTTCGACATCAACTCGAAATTCTAAAACCATGAGATCAATCCAGGAAAAGGCGACGGGGAGAATGGGGAAGGTGCGGAGCGGGATCGTATGGCGGGCGGCCCTGCTGGCCGTGATTCTCGCCGCTCCGCTTCATGCCGCGGACGAGGCGGCAGGCGCGGAAACCAAGCTCCGCGAAGCCCTGCGCGGCACGATGCTCAAGCTCCGCGAAGCCCAGGGCCAGATCGCCACCGCCCAGGCCGCACAGATCGCCGCCGAGGAAAAAATCAAGGAGATCACGGCGAAGAACGAGTCGCTTGCCAAGGATCTCATGGCCGAACGCAACACGTCCGCCAACATGATCGCCGAACTCAAAACCAAACTCGAAGAGCGCGGTACCGTCATCACCGGCCTCGAATCCATGCTCCAAAAATGGAAGAAGTCGTATTCCGAGCTCACGGCATTCGCCTCGAAAAAAGAGTTCGAGCGCGCGAAGCTTGAGGCCAAGTCGCTGAAGCTCGAACGCCAGGT
The DNA here is from genome assembly GCA_037129975.1 of Verrucomicrobiia bacterium. Lineage (GTDB taxonomy): Bacteria > Verrucomicrobiota > Verrucomicrobiia > Chthoniobacterales > Terrimicrobiaceae > QYQL01. The sequence continues at coordinate 1,527 of JBAXTX010000140.1, forward strand.
CGCCAATCAGCAGGTCAAAAACCTGGAGATGTATCAAGCCGGGATCGAGACGCTCAAGCGGTATGAAAAATTCGGCCTCGGCGACGCCCTCCTCGCCCGCGAGCCGTTTGTCGGAACCACAAAAGTCAAATTCCAAAACCTCATCCAGGACTTCGCCGACAAGCTGACCGACGCAAGGATCAAGCCGGAGGATGCCGAGGCCCCGCCTCCGACCTCACAAGCTCAAGACCCGAAACCTCCGGTCTCCCAATCCAAAGGCTGATCTTGAAAATGAGCGAAAAGAACCCTGCAAACGAAGATAAGAAAGGCCAGTTGCCTCCCTGGCGCGCGTCTGCCGATCCGGGCGAGTTGATGTCTTTTTCCGTCCGCGCCAAGCTGCGCCAGCGAGCATTCGGGGAGAAGCCCGAAGGGTTTTCCAGCAGGGAGAAAAAACCGATCCTCACGGAAGCCGCGCCCCCGGCAGCCGCGCCGGTCTCGGCCGAAAAGGAACCGGCAAAAGCGCAATCCCCTCCCGCTGCCATGCCGGATTTCCATCTTGGAAAATGGATCAGGAAAACCTTGCGCAGGCGAACCATTCTGGGTTGGACGCTGTTATGTTTTCTCCCGCCCGCGGCCATTTTGGCATGGGCCTTCTTTTCCTGGGGGGCATCCTTGCAGCGCAGCGACATGCTGGCGGAAATTGCAAAACAGGGAGTCGCCATCCCGGAGGATTTCCAGACCCGGCTCGACAAGGCGCTCCTGGACCTCCGGTCGGGAGATGCCAGGAAAGCACTCGAGCAACTCACCCGGCTCGAAAAGGAAACCCCCGCTGTCTCGTCGCTCACCTATCTCGTCGCCCTCGCCGCCATGCAGGCTGGCGACCCGGAGGTCGCGTCTGCCCAAGCCGATAAATCCATTTCCAAGCGCGAGCGGGTTGCGGATTCGCTCGCGCTGAAAGCCGTCATCGAAACCCAGAAATCCGGACGCTCTGCAAAGTTCGGGGATCCGCGCGTGCGAGCCGAGTCGTATCTCAGGCAGGCGATGATTGCGGATGCGGCGAACCCGTCTCCTTATGTCGAGCTGGCCACACTTCTGCGCTACCAGAAGAGGGACAAAGAGGCGATGCAGCTTCTTCAAGCGGCTCGCTCCAGGTTGAACCCCGTGGACAGCCACACGGTCGTTGATGCCACAATCGCCCTGCTCAACCTGCAAAACCTTCCCGACAACGAACTCCCTGCGAACATCCAACCGGGGAAAGATATCACATCACTGTTTTCCGCGGCATATGTGGCGATGCGCAAGGGGGACTTTGCGAACGCGGCCACTCACCTGAGCACGGCGCGCGGACAGTTTCCTGCAGACCTGTATTTCTATCTCGTCAACGACCCCGCGCTGCGAAAATTCGTCAGCCAACCCGAGGTCACAAACTTTTTCCAATAGCCATCCCCCAACACAAAAGTTGCAGCAGCCCGGACATGGGGGCATTTCCACAAAAAATGAAATCAGGAACCCCGCTGCGGCCACATCGAGATTCTTGTGCGGCGGAATGTCCGACCATCACGCGGCAAACGCGGTGAGTTCTGCGATGAGCGCGCGTTCCTCGCCGACACGGAATTCCTCCGCCGCCGAAATTTCGATGGTCGTTCCGTCGCTCCTCACAAACTCGAGGATCAGCGGGTGCGGGCCGGGGAAGCGCTTCACGGTTTCGAGGATCGTGGCGAGGTCGGTCTCCGTGACTTTTCCCATCGCGATGCGGACACGCACCGGCCTGACCGAGGACATGGGTTTGAGGGGCGCGATGGCTCCGGCGGTGGCGCGGATGGAATCATCGCGGCGGGTGATCCGCGCGGTGACCGAGATCGCGGAGCCGGGGACGAGGATTGCAGCGTTCTTGGTGAAGGCATCCTCCCATGCGGTGATTTCGATCGAGCCGGTGAAGTCTTCGAGCACGAACACCCCGAATGGCTTCCCGTCTTTTTTTGTGAATTTCTTTTCCACCGCCGCCACCAATCCGGCGAGCTTCAGCGTGCCGGCTTCCTCGGACTGGAGCGCCCGCGCGACCGTCGAAAATTTTCCGGAGTCGAAGTGTCCGGCATACCGGTCGAGCGGGTGTCCGCTCACGTAGTAGCCGAGGAGTTCCTTTTCGTAGGCGAGCATTTCGTGCTGCGGCCAGGGTTCGATTTTCGTCTGGGCGGAGGATTTTCCAGACTGCGGAGCCGGCATCGCGAGATCTCCGAAAAGCGAGACCTGCCCGCTGGCCCGGTCGCGCTGGACCGCCGCCGCCGCCCCCATCGCGGATTCGATTTCCTGAAAAAGCTGCGAACGGAATTTTCCGCAGCAGTCGAACGCCCCGCATTTCACGAGGCTCTCGACGATCCTGCGGTTCACCGTCCGGGAATCCAGCCGCGAGCAGAAGTCCCCGAGCGACCCGAACGCGCCGTTTTTTTTGCGTTCGGCAATCGCCATCGCCATCGCGCCCGCGCCGACGTTCTTGATCGAGCCGAGCCCGAACCGGATCGCGCGGGCATCCTCCTGCGGGGTGAATTTCAGGTCGCTGGTATTGATATCCGGCGGGCGGATGGCGATTTTCATGCGGCGGCATTCGCCGATGACCTCGGCGAGCCGCTCGACCGTGCCCGCGTCGTAGCTCAGCATGGCCGCCATGAACTCGAGCGGGTGCCGGGCTTTCAGGTAGGCGGTCTGGTAGGAGATCCAGCCGTAGGCCGCGCTGTGGCTTTTGTTGAATCCGTATTCCGCAAATCTCTTGATGAACCCGAAGATCGCGTCGGCGACTTTTGGCGGGATCTTGTTGAGCGTCCCGCATCCTTCCACGAAGCGCTCGCGCTCCTGCTCCATCTTCTTCGCGTCCTTTTTTCCCATGGCGCGACGGAGGAGGTCGGCGTCGCCGAGCGAGTAGCCGGCAAGGACGCTGGCCGCCAACTGGACCTGCTCCTGATAAACGAGGATCCCGTAGGTTTCGGCGCAGACCCTCTCGAGCAACGGGTGCGGGTATTCGATTTTTTTGAGCCCCTTTTTTCTTTCGATGTATTCCGGGATGAACTGCATCGGGCCCGGACGGTAGAGCGCGTTCAGGGCGATGATGTCCCCGATCCCGGTCACGTCGAAATTTTTGCAGAACCCGGTGATCCCGCCGCTTTCCATCTGGAAAACCCCGAGCGTTTCGCCGCTGTTGTAGATATCGAACGTGAGCGGGTCGTCGGTCGGAATCGCCGCGAGGTCGAACGCCGGGTCGTGCTGGTGGATCAGTCGCACGACCTCGTTCATGACAGTCAGCGTCTTGAGGCCGAGGAAATCCATTTTGAGCATTCCGAGATCGGTGAGCGGGCCCATCGCATACTGGGTGACGACCTCGTTTTCTTTTCCCCTGCAGAGCGGGATGAATTCGTCGAGCGGGCGGTCGCCGATGACGACGCCTGCGGCGTGGATGCCTGCGTTCCGGCTCAGGCCCTCGAGGACGGTCGCGTAGTCCCAGAGCTGGCGAACGGCCGGCTCGTTCTCGATCGCGGCCTTGAGCTCCGGGTTTTTGTCTATCGCCCCGGGAACGTGCTCGCTCTTGCCGGTCGAAGGATTTTTTCCTTCGTGGCCGGCGAGCGTGATATTCAGCTCGTTCGGGATCATCTTCGCGATCCGGTCGCCGTCGCCGTAGCTCCAGCCGAGGACGCGCCCGACATCGCGCACGACGCTTTTCGCGCCCAGCGTGCCGAACGTCACGATCTGCGAAACCGCCCGCTCGCCGTATTTTTGCCTGACGTAGTCAATCACCTCGCCGCGTCGCTCCATGCAGAAGTCCACGTCAATATCCGGCGGGCTGATGCGCTCGGGGTTCAGGAACCGCTCGAAAATCAGCCCGTATCGGATCGGGTCGATGTCGGTGATCCCGAGCACATAGGCGATCAGCGAGCCCGCCGCGGAACCGCGTCCGGGGCCGACCGGGATGCCCATCTTTTTCGCGTGGGCGATGAAGTCCCAGACGATGAGGAAATAGCTGACGAACCCGGTCTTTTCGATGACCGAGAGCTCGTAGTCGAGGCGGGTGAGCAACACCTGGTCGGATTCCGCGCGTTCCCCGAAGCGGTTCCGCAAGCCCCCGTAGCAAAGTTCGCGGAGGAAGGCTTCGCGGGTCACCCCGGCGGGCGGCTCATAGGCGGGGTATTTCGGCTTGCCGAATTCCATCTCGAAGTGGCACCGCTCGGCGATCGCGAGCGTGTTGTCGCACGCCTCCGGCAGCTCGGAGAAGAGCGCGCGCATTTCCTCCGCCGACTTGAAATAAAGCTCCGGAGAATACCTCAGCCGCTTCTCGTCGAGAACCATCGAGCCGGTCCCGATGCAGATCAGGATGTCGTGCGCGTCATGGTGCGCGCGTTCCAGGAAATGCACGTCGTTCGCCGCCACAAGCCCGAGGTCGAGCGAACGCGCGATCTTCACCAGCTCCGGGTTCGCCCGCCGCTGGGCCTCGATCCCGTGGTCGTGCAGCTCGATGAAAAAGTTTTCCTTCCCGAAGAGGTCGCGATACCCGGCGGCGGCTTGTCCTGCGGCTTTGTCGTTGCCGTTTTGGAGCAGCGTATTGACCTCTCCCTTGAGGCATCCGCTGAGCGCGATGAGCCCCTTCGAGTGCTTTGCCAGAAGGTCTTTGTCCACCCGCGGCTTGTAGTAAAATCCCTCGAGGTGCGCGGCGGTGACCAGCTTCACCAGGTTCTGATAGCCGTCGGTGTCGGTGGCCAGGACGGTCAGGTGGAACGCCGCGTCTTTGCCGGACGACGCCTTCTTCTCCGTCATCGGGCCCGGGGCCACATACAGTTCGCAGCCGATGATCGGCTTCACCCCGGAGCTTTTCTTTGCCTGATAAAACGGGACCGCTCCGTAAAGGTTCCCGTGGTCGGTCAGCGCCACCGCCGGCATCCCGAACGCCTTCGCCTTTTTGATCAGATCCTCCACCCGGACCGCCCCGTCGAGCAGGGAATATTCCGAATGGCAATGCAGGTGGACAAATGACATGGGGAAACTTTACGACGGAATCCCCGCCCGTGTCCAACGAACCTTGCGATTCGCCGGGCTAGAGCGGTTTCACTAAAGTTGATCGGGTGGCCCTGACGGGATTTAGCCCGCCAGGGCTCCCACACCACCGGACGTGCGGTTTTCCGCATCCGGCGGTTGAACAAGGCGGTTGTCTCATTTTCCTGCTTCCGCGAAGTCCCACGGTATGATGAACCCGTAGTTGTTGAGTGTTTTGGTTTTCAGTGCTGATTGCATGACCCAGTGCCGGGCGATTGCCCATGCTCCAAGCCCGCTGTAGGCCATGCCCAGAACGCGGCCTTTGAC
>JBAXTX010000141.1:0-6794 GCA_037129975.1 Verrucomicrobiia bacterium
GGGCTCGCCGACCGGATCGAAATCCTGCTCTGCGATTACCGGACGATCCGCGGGCGCTTCGACAAGATCGTTTCCATCGAAATGATCGAGGCGGGCGGCGACCGTTTCGTGGATGGCTGTTTCGCAAAAATCCATCAACTCCTGAAGCCCCGGGGCCTTTTCGGCCTGCAGGCCATCCTGTGCGCTGACAGCCAATACCGGCTTCTCCGCGACAGCGTGGATTTCATCCGGAAGCACATTTCCCCCGGCTCGCTGCTCCTGTGCAATGCGCGGATCACAGAAGCCCTGATGTCAACCGGCGACCTCAACCTCCTCGACTACGAGGACATGGCTCCGCACTATGCCCGGACGTTCCGGATCTGGAGGCAAAATTTCGAGGCGAAGCTGGCGGACATCCGTGCGCTGGGGTTCGACGACACGTTCATCCGAAAGTGGCGTTACTACCTTTGCCACTGCGAGGCCGCGTTCGGCACCCGCCACATCACTGTCGCCCAGGCGGTTTATTCGCGCCCGGGCAACATCGCGCTCCCCTCGCAGGTTTACTCGGTTCCCACGGGCTGAGGGGCGCATCGGAAGCCACAGGGGGGCGTTCCTCAAGAGCGGCACGTTCCGCGATAAACCCACGCGGAGAGGAAGAGAAGGACGAGCGCGCGCAGGAGCCCCGCGCCGGTTGAAACCCGGAAAAGCTCCAGGTTCCCGAAGCACGAACACCGCACATCGAGCCCGCCCGCAAACGCCCGGGCATAGAAAAACACGAACGCCAGCGAGAGCGCGCCCGCCGCAAGCGCCCCGGCCGACCGGAAGCGCACGCTGAAAAGCGCCGCGCCCGTGAGGATTTCAAAAAACGGGATGCCCAGTGCCAGCGGGGCAATCGCCCACATGGGCACCAATCCGAACCCGGAAATCCCGTCGGCAAAGGCAAGCGGGTCCGGAAGTTTGAGAACCCCGGCCGCGACGAAGACCGAGGCGAGAAGGAAACGCGCGATCATGGGGAAAGTCCCGCCGCGGTCCACTCGTCCCACCCTCCGGAGAAAACCGCGACGTTCCGGTAGCCGGCCGCGGAGAGCGCCCTCGCAACGATCCGGCTGTCGCCGCAATCCCCGCCGGAACAATACACAATCAGCGAAACCGCCTTGTCTTCGGGCAGACCATCGGCCGCCGCGATTTTTGAGACGGGCAAATTGATCGCCCGCCCGATGTGGCCCTCCTCGAAAAAATCCGGCTCACGGGCGTCAATAAAAACTGCGGCGCCCTTCCGCCACGCGGCCTCGGCCTCGGCGAGCCCCATGGCGGGGGGGACGGCTTCCGCAACCCCCGCCGACAGACGGGCCTCGCGTCCGCGATAGGGGAGTTCCAGCGGGTCGGAACGAAACAGATTCACAAAAAAACCGAGCGCGAGCGCAAAAAGAAAAGCGGCCGACACGAGGGCCGGATCCCGGAAAACACTTTGAGCCGGCGCGTGTCCCATACCCCTCAGCGTTCCGGCAGAAGAACCCGCAGAACCAATCTGTGTTTTTCGCGGTCGGACGTGCGGACGATCACCGCCTTGACCTGCTCGCCCCTGCGGTTGCCGATGTCGAATCGAACCTCCACCGACCCGGCGCCCCCCGCCGGGACTTCTTTGCAATCCGCCTTCGCCGAGGTGCACCCGCACGAAGTCTGGATGCCGGCGATCCCGACCGTCTCTCCCCCGGTGTTCCGGAAAGGAAACACGACGGATACGGATTTCTCCGCCGCCCCGGCCCGCACCTCGCGGAATGTGGTCTCCCACTCGATCCCGGCAAACGCGGGTCCCACAGACAAGAGGAGGAAAAAAATCAGAAGGATCCGGCGCATGACTCGTCTGGTTTGTCAGCCCGCCGTTCGGGAAGGCGGCTTGAGGATCGAAGGGAGCCAGGTCCAAACGATTTGCGTGGAGACCGCGTAATTCCAAACCGCCCCGATCATGGCGCCGCAAGCTCCCGCAAACCACCAGGGGATTTTGTTTGTGTAAAGATATTCCGCGGTTTGGACATTCACAATCGCCCCCAGGGAGCAGACCGCAACATAAGCGAGAAGCCCGGGCAGCAGCAGGCTCCCGCGCAGACGCCCGGACCGAAATGTCACCGCATTGTTGACCAGAAAATTCGAAACCATGGCGGCGGCCGTCGCGAGGATCTGGGCGTTTAAAAATGCCACTCCCGCTCCGCGGTAAAGCAGGCCGAGCACCGAAAGATGGAGAAGCATTCCCAGGAGACCCGCGCTGACATAAAGGACAAAACTGACCGGAAGCAGGCGCCCGAGGGTTTTGTCGGCCAAAAGATAAAGATACTCCAGCCCGACAACGATATCGAGTTTGCTTTCCCCGTGCAGACGCGGGCGGAACGCATACGGAAATTCGCGGGTCCGCAGCTTGCGCCCGCTCGAGAGCACGATATCCAAAAGGATTTTGAATCCCTTTCCGGTCATCCGCCGGACCGTCTCGTCAAAAAGCTCCCTCCGGATCACAAAGAACCCGCTCATCGGATCCGTGAGCGGCGTGTGCAGCACGGATTTTTCGAGGGTCGTGGCAAACCGGCTCGCGAACTTTCTCCCCGCCGACCACTCTCCCACACTTCCGCCCGGGGAGTAGCGGGTTCCGACCGCGAGATCGAGAGCCGGATCCTCCTGAAAGGCCGCAACCATCGCCGGCAGGACGGTCTCATCATGTTGAAGATCCGCATCCATGACGGCGAAGATTTCCGCCGGGCTCGACCCCATGCCCTCCAGACATGCGGAGGTCAGACCCCGCCGGCCGACCCGGCGCAGACACCGCACACGGAGATTTTTCCGCGAGAGCTCCAACAGCACCTCACGCGACCCGTCATCGGAATCATCATCAACAAAAACAACCTCCCAGTTGAACCTGCCAAGAAGCGCCTCCAACCGCCCGACGACCAGCGGAATGTTCTCGCGCTCGCGGAAAGTCGGAACGACAACGGTCAGAAATAATGGCTCCATGAACAATAAGGAGGGCGGGCTTGCCTGAAATCATCCAAGCGGCCATGCGGCTCATACTCTCTGTTGTCGGAAAACTCTTCACAAGGAAAAAGCCCGCTGAAAAAAAGAGTTGACGCCGGAAACCCGGCGCGTTAAAAAACACACGCTATGAAAAAACTGCTCTCCTTAACCGGGGTATTTATGCTGACGGCCGTTGCTGCTTTTGCAGGTGACGGGAAAACATTCGACAAGAAAGTCATTGTTCCAGTGGAAACCTGCTATTTTCGTGCAAACGAATTTCAGCTTGACGCTTTCGGCGTTGCCTCCTGGGCCACCGGACAAAATCCGGGCTGGGGTGGCGGCGTTGGGATGAACTACTTCTTCACCAAGTTCGTCGGAATCGGTGTCGAGCAGGATGTGATTGGTCGCCGCGGTGAGAAAGCCGAGTGGGTCACGGCCGGACACCTCTTCGTCCGCTATCCGATCTGCTCGATCAACCTCGCCCCCTACATCATGGTGGGTGGTGGCGCCGGTTACGGCAGCCATCGTGAGGGGCACGGGTTCGGCGATGTTGGCGGCGGTTTGGAATACCGCTTCACTCCAAACATCGGGATCTTCACCGATGCGCGTTTTGTTTACTCCTCCGAGGAGCCCAAAACCGGCGTGCTCGGCCGCACAGGCGTCCGCTTCGCGTTCTAATAACCTTCAACAAAAAAGCCGGACCTTCGGGTCCGGCTTTTTTTTTGCCCGGATTGCGCGGACGTGTTTTTGCGGGCTGTTTTAGAACTTTTCCTTTTCGTGCGTCCCATATTCCCTGCTAGTATTTTTCCCCCATGCGCATCCTCTCCGGCATCCAGCCTTCCGGCACACCCCACCTTGGAAATTACTTCGGCATGATGAAGCCGGCGATCGAGCTTCAGGAAAAGGGCGAGACGTTCTATTTCATCGCCGACCTGCATGCCCTGACCTCGGTGCGGAACGCGAACGCGCTCCGGGCGAACGTCCGCGAGTTGGCGGTGGATTTTCTCGCGTGCGGGCTCGATCCGGCCCGGTCGGTTTTCTTCCGTCAATCCGATGTGCCGACCGTCACCGAGCTTGCCTGGATCCTGAGCACCGTGACCCCGATGGGGCTGCTTGAGCGGTGTCACTCGTTCAAGGATAAAATCGCGCGCGGGCAAACCGCCTCGCACGGGCTCTTCGCGTATCCGGTCCTCATGGCGGCGGACATTCTCATTTACGACAGTGATCTTGTCCCGGTCGGGCGCGACCAAAAGCAGCACCTCGAGGTCACGCGCGACATCGCCATCAAGATGAACGAAACCTATGGCGAGGTGTTCCATCTCCCCGAGCCAAGCATCCGCGGGGACACGGCAATCGTCCCCGGTCTCGATGGCGCGAAGATGAGCAAGAGCTACGGGAATGCCATTGAAATCTTCGCGCCGGAGCGCGTGCTCGAGAAAAAAATCATGGGCATCAAGACCGACTCGACTCCGGTCGGGTCTCCGAAGCCGGTTGAAAATTCCCCGATCCTCGGTCTCTACAAGCTCGTCGCATCCGAGGCCGACTATCGCGCGATGGAAGCCGACTTCCTCCGCGGCGGCGTCGGATACGGCGATTTGAAAAAGCGCCTGTTCGCAGGGATCCGGGAATTTTTCTCCGCGCAGCGCGCGCGGCGGGAAGAAATTCTCGCGGACACCGGCCTCGTGGATCGCGTCCTGAAAGAAGGGGCCTTCAAAGCCCGCGAGGCCGCCGACACCGTCATGGAGCGAGTGCGCAAGGCGGTCGGGCTGTAAAGCTCCCCAATCAGTCGGATTTGCTCAACCGTTCGACCGGTTTGTCGAAGAGGAGATCGTGGGCTTCGCGCAGGACGGCGGGGATCTTTTTCCGGAATGGACTCCGGGAAAGCGCGTGCTGCAAATCCGGGATCTCCGACGCATTTTTTCCGGGAAACCAATGCCCGGCCTGCCCGAGCAGGTTGTAGCGCATTTTTCCGAAGGCAACCATGTCGAGGGCTTTGGCGTAATTCCACAGACGGAGGATTTCCCAGATGTTGATTTCTCCGGGGGCATCCTCCCATTTCGGGAGCCCCTCCTCCCATCGCGCGCACCATTCTTTTCCGAGCGCCTCTTCCATGGCGGCGTTCAGCCGTGCCTCGATTGAGGGAACAAGGGCGTCCGCCTGCGACAGGAGCGCGAGCGAGCGGACGTGTTCGTCGAAATCCGTTGGGCGCGCGGCGCCGACCGAGAGCGTGTGAATCCCCGGATTCCGCAGGCAGAACAGGTTGTTGAAGGCCATCGGACTGAGCGGCGCGCAGAGGCCCGCGAGTTTTTCCGGCGGTTCGTGGAGCTTTCCCCCTTTGTCGTTCGGGCTGATGATGAACACGCCCATGTCGTGGCGTGCGGCGGCCTCGAGCGCGGGAGAGTTCGAGCGGTTGACCCAATACCAGTGGAGGTTGACGTAGTCGAACTCCCCGGTCTCGATCGCGTCGCAAATGACATCGCAGTGCCCGTGCGTGGAAAACCCGATGAACCTGCAGCGGCCTTCCCGCTGGAATTCCCGCGCCATCGCGAGCGGGCCGTCCGGCTTCAGGGAATTCCTCAGGATCTCCCGGGAATTGATGCCGTGCAGCCCGAGGAGGTCCACATGGTCGAGGCGGAGCAGGGACATCGAGCGCTCGAACGTCTCGCGGAACTTCGCGCCGTCGCCATCAGGCGCAACCTTCGTTTGCACGATCAGGTTTTCGCGGGGGAGCCGCGGAAGAAGCTTCCCGAGTTGGAACTCCGATGTCCCATACCCGCGGGCGGTTTCGATGTGGTTGATCCCGCATTCGAGCGCCTTTTCAACCGTCGCCTCCAGGTTCTTCTGGTTGTCGTCCGTCGCCTCCTCCTCGTCTTTCCACGAGTGCTGGTATCTCATCCCGCCACAGGTAAAAACCGGCATTTCGATCCCGGTCCGTCCGAATCGTCTTTTGGGCATCATGAGATTTTTAATCGGGCCACGGATTCGATTTCAGCAGTCTGCGGGAACAGGTCAACCGGTCGCAGGAAATCCAGCGCATATTTCGCGGAAAGTTTTTTCAAATCCCTCGCCAGGGTCGCGGGGTCGCAGGACACATAGACGATCGTGGCGGGCGGGTTGGCGAGGATGGCATTCACGACTTCCGGGGAGAGCCCCTCAGCCGGCGGATCAACAATCAACGCCGTCTGCGGGGACACCTCCAGCGCGGCCGGCAGGTGGGATTCCACCGCGCCTTCGAGATAATTTTCGCCCTCCAGCACCTCTGCCCGCGCCGCATGCGCCGCTCCGGCGCTCCACTCGATGCCGGTCACGGCGCGGAATTTTCCCCGCAGTTTCTTGGAAAAAAATCCCGCGCCGCAATACGCGTCCACCAGATGATCCCCGCCGCCATCCAGCATCCCGGCGACAACTTCCGCCAGCACTTCCGCGGCCCGCGCATTCACCTGGCTGAATCCATGAAAATCCGATTTTTCGCGCAGGGTGATCTTCTGGTTTTCGCGGGGAGGATTCGCCGCGAGCGCGGCGAGCTGTGAGTTGACGTCATCCGATGCGATCGGGCATGTGGACACGGGAACGAAGCGGTTCGACTTGCGCCCGTGGAATCCCACCCGCCCGTCCTCGACATGGACCCCGATCCGGTTCCGGTAGTTCCACTGTTCCGGTGAGGGGAACGCCGGGCGGACCTCTGCCCCGGCGATTCCGCCAAACCTCCGGAGCAACTCCCGGACCTGTTCCGCCTTCAGTTCCAACTGCCGGTCGTATCGGACGTGCTGGTAGGCGCAGCCGCCGCATTTTCCATAAACCGGACACCGCGGAAC
>JBAXTX010000142.1:0-6759 GCA_037129975.1 Verrucomicrobiia bacterium
CAGCGGTGCCGGGGTCGGGAAGGGGGCCGGCGTGGGAAGAGGTGCCGGCGTGCCGATCGGCGCGATGCCTGGCATCGGACCGGGGGTCGGCGCCGCCTGTTGCGCGGAAACCGGAACAGAGCTCAAAACGAATGCCAGCAGCGCGATTCCGGACATCGCACCCGGGAAACTTAATTTGGTATGGGACATGTGATGTGGTGGTGGATTTTTTCGTAAATGCGAAGCCAGGCGGTCTGCTCCTGTGGCTTGAGCATCCCGGTCACAAGAGAAAGTTTGGCAACAATGTCCTGGCGGATCCTGCCTACCAGCGCCTCGCCTTTGGCCGTGACCCTGACGAGAACCTTCCTCCTGTCGTCCGACGCGTGCATCCGCTCGACATAGCCGAGATTTCCCAACCGGTCCACCAATCCGGTCGCCGCCGCAGTCGTGTGGCTCATCATTTCGGAAATCTCGGTCATCGAAAGCGATTCGCCGGAGGCGATGTGGCCGAGGAGGAAAAACTGGGGAAAGGAAACCTTCCCGCGCGAAAGCTCCTCGGACAAATACTGCACAAAGCACCGCTGCATCACCATGATGATGTCGGCAAGGCGCTCGATCTCGGTGTGCGAAAGTCCGGTTTGTGGGGCGCTCATTGTTTAATGCGATTGACTATTAATTCCACTGATTATTTTGTCAACGCTGCGCTGCGGGGTCGGGTTTCTTGGCGTCGTCCTGAGCGGGTTTTGCGGCGGGGGAAGCGCTGGCAACGGGAGCGGCGGAGGGGGAGGAGTTGGTTTTCGGCCGGTAGATTTTTTCTCCCGGTGAGGGGGAACCGGAGACGATATCGGCGATGAGGAACGGCGGATTTTTGAGAGAGGTCATTCGCAGGGAAGCGGTTTCGAGCCCCTTGGCGACGGAGAAGTAGGTTTCTCCCGGGACGGCGGATGAGATCGCGCTGGATTCGATGAGAACGAAATGTTCGGCGGAGTTCACCATGCGGATCACGCCGGTCCACTGCGGAAGAAGGGCGGCGGGTGGTTTTTGTTTTTTGGGAAAGGGGTTCGGGAGCTTGGCAAGCCACTGCTGCCAGAACGCGGGCTTCGGAGCCTGCCGCACCGGCGAGACAAACGAATTCGACGGGGGTCCTTTTTTTCCGGCGCAGGAGGGGAGTGCGGGGAGGAGCGTCAGCACAAGCAAGATCAGTCGGAGACGTTTCATCACGTTCGAAGTGGACAGTGTTCCGCGGGGGATTTCCATCAGAAAACCATCCGCTCCCTGTCGGGCCCCTCGTATTTCCTCGACAGCGAGGGAAAAGAGGGCTGGATATCAAGGTGATGAACGAAATTTGGATCAAAGCACTGAAGGTCCAGGCTCGGGTCGGTGTCGGGGAAGGCGAGCGCCAGGAACCACAGGAGCTTCATGTGGATTTGTGCATTCAACCTGCCGCACCCTTCCTGTTCATGAATGACGACGTGATGCGGACGATTGACTATGGAGCCGTGGCCAGCCGGGTGCGCGGGCTCGCCGCGGAGGGTCCGCGGCGTCTCATTGAAACCCTTGCCGCCGATATCGCCCGCCTTCTCGTTGACGAGTTTCATGCTGTTGTCGTGACCGTCGAGGTGCGAAAATTTATTCTCCCCGACGCGGACCACGTTGCTGTCCGATGCCGTCTCGAGCGTTGAAACGCGTTTCGTTCTTGAGATATCCCGCGCGGCAGCAGAGTCTCCCATCGAATGAGACGGCCCGCCCGCCATTTTCTTTTCGTGCTTTGTCTGGCCGTGATCTCCTGCGGGAGACAACCGGAGCAGGCGGCCGGGGAAACCGCTCCCGTGGCCCGGCGGCTGGCCGCGCAGTTGGATGCGGATCTGCGCCGGGTGCGCGAGGAAGCCGGGAGACTCGCGGCCACCGTCGCAAAACTCTATGAGAACAAGGAGGAAATCCTGCCTCGCACGGACCGGTCCAAATACGAGTTTTCCAAAAGCGGGGCCTTCCACAAACCTGTGAACGACGGCACCGGGGGGCTTTGGATTTCCGGGGCTGTGCCCATCACCGAGGACGTCCGGGAGGCCGCCTACCTTACGGATCCGCTCGACAAGGATCTGATCCGCATCGTCCGCGAGTTTCCCGAGGTCAACCAGTCCTACTACAACGACAGGAACAGCATGAACCGGATTTACCCGTGGTTCGACGCGATCTCGCAGTATCCGCCGAAGATGAACATTCCGGACTTCAATTTCTATTATCTCGCCGACGAGAAGCACAATCCTTCGCGCGGGGCGGTGTGGGTGGACGAGCCTTATGTGGATCCCGCCGGACGCGGATGGGTGGTGAGCGCGATTGCTCCGGTTTACCAAGGAGAACAGCTTCTGGGTGTGGCGGGACTCAATGTCGCGATTGACACGATCGTTGACCGGTATTTCAAGGACAGCGGGATCCCGCTGGTTGTCCTGGCCCGCAACGGGGTGGTTGTCGCGGGCACGGAAAATGCGATTGAGCTTCTGGGGCTGCCCCCGCTGAAAGATCATAAATATCTCGAAACCGTCAAGCAGGACACCTTCAAGCCCGACGAGTATAATGTTGCGAAAAGCCAGATGCCGGGGCTGCGCGACATGGCCGCCGCCATTCTGGAGCAGGGAGCCGGCTCGGTGGCCGTGCGGTTTCCCGGGAGGACCTACAAAGCGGTTGCGGTTCCGGTCCCGGAGGCTGGATGGAAAGTCGTGGAATTTGTCGCCCCATGATGGTCGTCTAGATCACCGCCTATGAATCCCCGGATCATCAAGTGGCCATTCCTCCGGCTTCCGCTCATTCTGGCCTTTTTGGCGGCATTCGCGCTGCTGGTCGGAGGCGCGGTTCTGACATTTCAACTCAGATCCTCCGAGTTGGAAACCGCGGGCGAAGAGGCACGGCAACTCGCCCGCGGACAGGTGCAGCAGATCTTGAACGATTTCGGGCGTTTTCAGGAAAACTTCACTTTTTCTCTGACCGTGCTCCCTTACCAGACGCTTCTGAAGGAAGGGCCCGCCTCAAGCGAGGGGACGACAGCGATCCGCAGGTTCCTCTATCTGAACCACCCGCTCCTCTCGGAAATTCGTGTCTACGAGGACAAGGGCTATGGACGGGTGGCGGAAATTGATGCGAACAATTATCTTTGTGTCTCCCCCTTGCGGACGCTGCCCGACTGGACTGCCGCCGGTCCGCGGCAGGTGTCTCTCCAAGGGGTTGTTCAGGGGCTCGACGGCGCGACCCTCTGCCGCGTGGTGGCGGTTCTGAATCCCGATGCTCTTGCGGAAGATTACCTGACGAAATTCTGCCTGAGCCACCCCGCGCACTGGGCCGTCCTCTACTCCCGGCAGGGCGAACCCCTTTTGATCCGCGGCGGCTCCCGGTCTTACGCATCGATGCAAATCCCGGAACAATTTCGAGCGCGCATTGTCGCGGACATCACAGGCGAAATCGAGGGGCGTTCGTCTCAGTCCGTGGAAATCGGAGAACGCCGTGTGCCCTGGATTTCCTCCCATGTTCCCCTGACGTTCGAGGGATGGAAAGCGGCTGTCCTGGTGGCTTCGGATGAGGGCAGAATCCTCGGTCCGGTCGTTCACGCGTCATGGATCATTGTCGTCGCGGCGGCGCTCTTCGTGGCGCTTCTTGTCGCGGTTTTTGTTCTCCTGCTCCGCCAGATTCTTGGCAACCAGAACGAACTGGAATCGGGACGGCGACGCACCGTCGCGATTCTGGAAACGATCCAAAGCGGAATCGTTCTCGTGGATGAACGCGATGGGCGGATCGTCGAAGCCAATCCCGCCGCATGCCGGGTTCTTCTCGGCGGGGAGGAAGGACTTGCCGGAAGGCTGGCATCTCAATTTTTTTCTCCGGAGGTGCTTTCCTCGGGGCCGAATTCCTCCGGGGTCGAGTCGGTCGTTTCGACGGACGGGGGCGGGCAGTGCCCGGTCCTGATCAACACGGAAGCTTTCATTTTCGGCGCCCTGCGGTTCCGGCTTTTTTCTGTGGTGGACATCCGTTCGATCAAGGATTCGCAGAGCCGCCTTCTGCGGGCGCAGTCCAATCTGAGCGAGGCCAATGCCAGCTTGCAGGCCGCCATCCGTCGCGCGGAGGAGGCCGCCCGCACCGCCGAGGCGGCCAACAACGCCAAAAGCACGTTTCTCGCCATGATGAGCCACGAGATCCGCACCCCCCTGAACGGGGTGATCGGGTTCAGCGGGCTTTTGCTGGAAAGCCGGCTTGACGACGAACAGCTTGCTTTCGTGCGAACGATCCGCACCAGCGCGGACGCGCTTCTCACGCTCATCACCGAGATTTTGGATTTCTCGAAAATTGAGAGCGGGAGGCTGGAATCCGAGCGGTTGCCCGTCGAGCTGGCCGCGTGTGTGAGCGACGCCTGCAGCCTTGTGGCTTTTCCGGCGAGGGAAAAAGGTCTCACGATCCGCGTCGCCATTGCGCCGGATGTTCCCGCATGGATCTATGGGGATCCGACACACCTCCGGCAGATCTTCGTCAACCTTCTGGGCAATGCCGTGAAGTTTACCGAACGGGGAGCTGTCGAGGTGGACCTGCGTCTTGAGCCGCCGCAGGTTCTCCACGCGCAGATCCGTGATACCGGAATCGGGATTCCGCCGGACCGGATCGGCGTCATCTTCGAGCCGTTCACGCAGGCCGACGCCAGCACGACAAGGACATACGGGGGATCGGGCCTCGGGCTTGTCATCAGCCGCGGCCTGCTCGAAATGATGGGAGGCAAACTCTGGGCGGAAAGCGAGGTCGGCAAAGGAAGTGTCTTCCATGTCCTGCTCCCCATCGATGCGGTTCCAGCGACGCCATTGGCTCCCAGAGAACCCGGAGATGAGGCGGGAGTCTCGCCTGCCGTGAAAACATTGCCGGCTGAGGGGGCGCGAAAATCTCTGCGCATTTTGATTGCCGAAGACAATCCCATCAACCAAAAACTGTCGGCCCTTCTCGTCCGCAGGCTGGGATATGAAGCGGACTTGGTCGGGGATGGAATCGAGGCGGTCGAGGCCGCCCGCACCGGAGGTTACGACGTCATCCTCATGGATTGTCAGATGCCCGGAATCGATGGCCCGGAGGCCACGAAAAGGATTCGTATCGCGGAGCAGGCGGACCCCTCGCGGCGCAGGGTCTGGATCATTGCGGTGACGGCAAATGCCATGTCGCAGGATCGCAAGAACGCCTCCGATGCGGGGATGGATGACTACCTGACCAAGCCGCTCCGTCCGGAGGATCTCATCGCGGCACTCCAGCGCGTGGATTCCCAGGCCCGGCAGCCCTGACGATCCATCGGGAAGCGCAATCCCCATCGCCAGGAAATTGAGGGCTACGTCCGCCTCATGGTTGTGTCGCGAAGGAATTTCGCATCGTCACGGTCGCGGTAATCGAGTGTGAAGTGGAGGCCCCGGCTTTCTTTCCGGCTGAGCGCGCAATCCACCACGATCGAGGCGACAGTGACCAGGTTGCGGAGTTCTAGCAGGTCGGTGGTGATCTTGAAGTTCCAGTAGAATTCCTGAACTTCCGCGTGGAGGTTGCGGAGGCGCGTGGCCGCGCGCTGCAGGCGTTTGTCGGTGCGGACGATTCCGACATAGTCCCACATGAGCCGGCGGATTTCCTCCCAATTGTGCGAGATCACGACCATCTCATCCACGTCGGTGACCTGGCCGGGCAGCCATTCCGGGAGGTCGAAGGCGACGCGGGGCGGTCGGATCCGCGAGGATTTTTCAAACGCGTTGTGGGCGATGACGAGCCCCTCGAGGAGGGAATTGCTGGCGAGGCGGTTTGCCCCGTGGAGTCCGGTGCAGGCAACCTCCCCGATGGCGAAAAGCCCGCGGAGGGAGGTCCCGCCGTTGAGGTCGGTCTTGACCCCGCCGCACTGGTAATGCGCGGCCGGAACAACCGGGATCGGCTGTTTCGTCATATCTATGCCGTTCCTCAGGCAGGTTTCGTAAATGTTCGGGAAGCGGTTTTGGAGGAAGTCGGCCGGTTTGTGGGTGATATCGAGAAAGACACACTTGCTGCCGCTGCGCTTCATCTCGGCGTCAATCGCACGGGCGACGATGTCGCGCGGCGCAAGCTCTTTCTGCGGGTTGTGCTTCTCCATGAAGCGCTCTCCGCGTGCGTTGAGGAGGAACCCTCCCTCCCCGCGCACAACCTCGGAAATCAAAAACGACTTCACCTCGGGATGGAACAGGCAGGTCGGATGGAACTGGATGAATTCCATGTTCGCGATCGTGGCCCCGGCCCGCCAGGCCATCGCGACCCCGTCGCCGGTCGCGATATCCGGGTTTGTCGTGTAAAGGTAAATCTTTCCGCATCCGCCGGTGGCCAGCACGTTGACATCGCTGCGGAGCGTCTCGACCTCGCCGGTCGCCTCGTTGAGCACATAGACCCCGACACAACTGTTCTGCATCGCATAGCCAAGTTTTCCGGTGGTGATGAAATCCACGGCCATGTGGTTTTCCATGATCTCGATGCGCGGGTGCGCGGCCGCCCGATCCAGGAGCGTCCGCTCGATCTCCATGCCCGTGGAATCCTGGTGATGCAGGACGCGGCGTTTCGAGTGGCCTCCTTCTTTGCCGAGGTCCAGCTCGCTGTCGCCGTTCATCGTCTCTCGCCGGTCGAAGTGCATTCCCATGGCCGCGAGCTCGGCGATTCGTGCCGGGCCTTCTGTCACAATCGCCCGGACGGCATCCTCATGGCACAGCCCGGCACCGGCGGCGAGCGTGTCGCGGATGTGGAGATCAAACGAGTCCTCCG
>JBAXTX010000143.1:0-6579 GCA_037129975.1 Verrucomicrobiia bacterium
GAGCAAATCAGCGATGCGGTATCCGACACGGCACCGCTGGTGCGCGAGGCGATGGACGGGCACCCCGGATTCCGGGAAATGGGCAGGCATCTGCTGCGCGCCTGGTCCGATGGAGTGCGAAGTCTCAGAGACAAACACGCCTACGCCCTGGGCGGATGGACACCGGGAGACGCGTTCCGGGGATTTTCGGATCCGCCTCCATTGAAGGCCCGCAGGCGAATCATCGGCAGGAGCTGATGCCCGCAGGCCCGGCATCAACGCCAGCATCTTGTCCACCAGTGACACCGACTTGTCGTGAGGGCTAATGCGGATGCGGCAAAATACCTGAGCAAGGAACGGGAACCGTGCTTGAAACGCTGGCGGCTCTGGGCAGCCTTCGGAAACTGGGAGCGCTCAATGGTGAAGGAAATTGAACTCGACAGCCCCAGGGCCAGGATATACAGAAAGTGCAAGGAAACTTTCAGATGGGAAGGGAATCGTCATTTCAGCGAACGCATGCAGATTGTCGAGGCTCTGTATTGTCAGTCGCTTCAGGTATGAACAAGAAGCGAAGGAGAATATTAAAGACTGCTCAACAAAACAATCGAGGCGACAGTGAAATATGATTCAAGCAATTTGCGACATCGCGACAACTTTCGCCACACTTCTGCTTGCCGCCATTGCTATTTGGCAAGAGCAGATTGTCAACTTTCTGAATCCATCAAAAGCCGTCATTGAGAAAGCCAACTTTGATGGGCAACTCGAAGGGACACAAACAGAACCTTCTTACACATATCACATCAAAGCAAGGTGTTTGACTCGCTTTCGGTCTCTTCGAGGATGCCGGATAGTATTTCGTGAAGTAGTCCGAAAGCTTGATGCTGGCAACGAAATACGTTCTAACTACCCCGTTTGGCGCCAACTACCGTGGGCACCGTCGGAACGAACCGAGTTTCGAGTGACGATCTCCTCTGAGCAAGAAGCAGATGCCGGCATATATTACGGCAATGAGGATGTTTATGTAATTCCCTGCTATGTCCAAGGCGGTGTTTTTGATTCCCGTGTGCAAAGAGGAGAGCGCGCGACAGTCAGACTGCATCTTATGGCAGATAATATGATCCATGATATTACAGCACTTCTTGTAATCGACATGCGAGGTGTGCCTAAGACAAAACCTAAGTTGGAAATACAAAATGGATAACTGGCTATGCATCGAATCACTGTCCCTTCGGGGCTTCTGGCATTTCGTCTGCTTGTGCAGGCTCGTATGCCAAAAGCAAGTGGTGATCCCTGATTACGGACGTCTGCATGAAGATAATTATGGGCTTCTTTTCTAACTTGACGCGCTCGTTTAAGAAATCGTCGAGGCTCCGTGAGCTTCAGCTAAAAATTGCGCCGCCCGGTCGAGGCATGAATGACATGGTTTCGGAATTTATGCGTTCACTCGATGCCGGAACTGATGAGAAGGAAAGTGCATTAGAACAGTATCTCGATATATGCGGGTCCGACAAAGCGGTGAAAGAGGCGATGAGGACGGAGCATCTCTCCCGCGCCGACCTAAAGGCGCTTTATGTCCACCTCTCGGCAGCAGGGCTCGGGCAATGGGTCAAAGGCCATTACGCTGCACTATCGACTATTGCCTATGTTGAACCGTTGCTCTATGCCATTCGGGCTCAAAAACGAGGAGTGAATTGGTGTGAGATCACTTCCAAGCTTCTCGAGTATTGGGAAGACAAGATACCCCAAGGCGACCTAATGCATTAGGTCCAGTAGCATCTATGCAGCCCAACAAAATTACTGGAGCGAACGCGGGCGAGCCATGTCAGTTGTCAAGCGGACGCGTGGCCCCCTGCGTCGCTCGGTTCTGATGTTCGGCGGCACGACATGCTCACTGTAATCCAAGCCAATGAAAAATATACTTCTGTGGATAGCCGTCTTACCTGTGGCATTCATCGTTTCATCTGCCGTTCCCCTCGGGCTCGCATACTTGGGAGGTCTTATCCGACGTTCGGCAGGAGAGTCGGCAGGCAACTTTGTCGAATGGATTATTTTTGTCATTCGCGGTGTTCTCTTTGTTACGGTTGGTTCGCTCTTGGCTCCTTCGTCGCGCGTCATCGTCGCGGTGGTGTTAGCCATCGTCCAAACGCTTGCGTGTGTCAGTCCTGTCGGCAAGGCTAGTTGTCGTCTCGCTACGATTCTCGGTGCTATTGCCGCTTTGATCTACTTTATTGTCACATGAGCAAGACTGCTACGCCTAACGGCGCTCCTGCCCAACGGGGGCAGTTCCCCCAAGAGGAGGGGCATGGGGAAACGTGGTTCCCCATTCGTTCCTGATGAATCAAGACGATTTCCCCCATCGGAGCGGGGCCGAGAGAAGAAAAGGATGAGGGATGAAGGTTGAAGGATGAAATGGAGGGGGCGTTTGTTTGAGGGGTGGATTTTTTTGCGGCGCGCGGCTGGGGCCACGTTGCCGCGAATTCCCGACAGAGCCGGAAATGATCGAACGCGGCGAGCCTGCGTCTTGGCAAGTTCCGGCCACCCCTGCGGAGCAAAACCGGGGTTCATGTCATCCAGTTATTGCTGACTCCATCGTGATGTGGTAGTTTCCGAGCATGAGCAGAGTTCAGGAAATTGAGAGGGCGATCGAGCAGCTTCCCAGGGATGAGGCTTTTCTCCTCGCGGATTGGATTTCTTCGAGAATTTCCAAGGAATGGGATCACGAGATAGAGGAAGACATCAAGGCCGGGCGGCTGGATCATCTCGCCCAGCAGGCAGTTTCCGAATTCCGCGCGGGCCGGACCTCCCCCGCTTGGCACGGCGATGTCCTGGCCGAACGTGATCGGCTCATTGCCTCTGGTGAAGAGAAGTTCATGGATTGGGAAACTGCCAAGCGCCAGCTTCGGGAAACGCTTTCTTGAACCGCCTCGACAGAAACCGCGTTTGGGTATAGCTTCGCTTTTATGGGTGCAGCACTTCAATATCTGACAGACGAATCCGGTCACAAGACGGCGGTGATTCTTCCGATGGCTGATTACGAGCAGCTTTTGGAGGACATCAATGATCTTGCCGCCGTTGCGGATCGGCGCGAGGAGCCGACGGTTCCCCACGATCAGTTTCTCCAAGAGTTGAGGAAAGATGGCATCCTACAGGATTGAGTGGCGGAAATCGACCAAGAAGGATCTGCGTCGAATCGGTTCAGGGGATGTCAAAAAAATTATCCGCGCGGTCGAGTCGTTGACCGATAATCCATTCTCGACCGGACACAAGAAGCTTTCCGGGAGCGAGCGGGCATATCGGATCCGTGTCGGTGATTATCGGATTATTTACGAGGTCTTTTCGGGCGTTCTCCTGATCGAGGTCGTCCGTGTCGGCCACCGCAGGGATGTTTACAAACACTGAAAACCGCCTGCTCTGACCGGTTTTCTTAGTAACCCGATTTTGTAACCCGACCCCCCAAAAATGGGCGGATTCGTGATGATTCGTGATGACAGCGATTCGCCCGCAGAGCCTTTGCTGATGAGGGTTTGAGCAAAGTCTGGAAGCTGTGGACGGGCGGGCCGTCGGGGGTGCGTTTGGCCGATGGGGAAGGGAGCTTGGGGGCGACGGCATCGGAGCGGTTGGCGCGGGCCGCCTCGTGGTCGTCCTCATCGAAGAGCACGGGGTAGGCCGTTCAGAGAATTCGAAATTCCTCAGCCAAGCGAGAAAAAAGCCATTTCCGATCGCGCCCGGGCAGCCCTTTTTTGTCGTTGTTATCCCCCGGGCTCACTTGCCGGAACGGCAGGCACCGGTGCCTGGAAAACTTTGAAGAACCGGTTCGCGTAGAGCAGGGGAAATTCCGCGGAATGAGGTTGGTCGTGGAGCCGCCTGGCAAGCGGGTTTGATGGCACGCCCCGCCCGAGAATCTGCGCGGAGTTCGCGGCCACCCGATCGGGTTCGTAAGAAAAAATGTAACCCGCTTCCCGGCGCTCCAGAATTTTCCGGCCTGTTCCCTCCGACAAAAAAAACTCCGCCGTATCGGCGATCCCCGGGAGGCTCTGGTGGGATGTGCCGGCGACACACGGCTGTCCCGACCACCAGACGATGGCCGGGCTGAACCACCACGGGGCGATCACGCCGTGGCGGGGAAGATCGCGGAGGCGGACGGCCGCATCGCGCAGGGCCACCTCATCGGCGACCGACTCGGCGCGGGCGCGGAACCCCTCGTCATCCGGATAGAGGGTTTGCTCCCACGCCGCGGCAACCGGCCAGAGCGAGAGCACAAAGATCCCCCATCCCGCTGCCCGCCAGCGGAACGCCGGCAGCACCCACGGAAGGCTCATCGCAAACACGAGCGCCAAAAAATACCCCCACCGGAGGTGGAAAAGTGAGAGCCCAATGAGCGGAACCAGAAGGCAG
Organism: Verrucomicrobiia bacterium; assembly: GCA_037129975.1. Lineage (GTDB taxonomy): Bacteria > Verrucomicrobiota > Verrucomicrobiia > Chthoniobacterales > Terrimicrobiaceae > QYQL01. The sequence goes on from JBAXTX010000143.1 coordinate 4,375, forward strand.
GCGAACAAAAGGCAGATGGGTTCGCGTGAGCGGAAAAACCGCCATCCGAGGATCAGGGGCGCCGGGATGACCAGCCATCCCGCCCAGGAAAAGAGAACCGCCGGCGAGCCATGTCGCAGTTCTCCGATATTCAGAGCCCAGCGGGAAAAGTGCGTGTCAAATGCCTCCACCCGAAACCCGTCCGTCACGAGCGCGATCAGAAGGATTCCCGCGAAAAGGGCGATGGGGTTCCGGGAAACGCGCAACCGGCCGGAGGCAAGGCGCGCCGCAAGCACGGCCACAACAAGGATCAACGGCTCAAAAAGAGAAACCCAGAGACCCAGCGCCCATGCCGCCGCCGACAGCATCCCCCAACTTTTTCCCTTCCAAATCCCGACTTCGGCCACAAGCGAGATCGTCATCAAAAACATCAAAAGGGATTGGTGATCCGGCCTCCCGAGAAGAAACCCATGCGAGACGATCGGAGAAACAGCAAGGAGCAACAGCGGAGCGTTCCCATAGGCGAACGACCGCCCCCAAAACACAAGGACGCACAGGGTTGCCAAACCCAGGACGGGCGAGATCCACGCCCCGGCGTCCGCAAGGGGATTCCCGGCAAACGGCTTCAGGACTGCTGCCACGCCCGCAATCAAATAATCCAGCGGCGCGGTTGTGTGCGGGCTCGTTCCCTCCGGGAAATTTTCAAAATCATGGTGCCGGACCGGCGCAAGCGGGTTCTCCTGCAGGATCCGCACACGGGTCATCCGCGCATAACAATCGCCGTCGGTGAAATACACGTTGCCGCCGAAAAAAACCGCGTCGCGATTCCATGTGAACGCCGCCAGCGCAAGGCCCACGAGCAACACCGGTAATATCCCCGCCACGAGGGCATGGACATAGCGGAGGAAATGCGAGGCGACACCCAACATATTGTGGATAACCGAACACTCATCCCAACATCCTGTGGAAAAAGCCAGAAAATTGCGGAAATCTATTGCCTCCCCCCTGCGTTTGACTACCCTTGATTCCAACGAAATTTTGCCCGAAACTTACCTCTGACTCTGATGCCCGACGAACCACTTCCTGAACAGCCCGCCGCGAAAAACGGCCCCGCGAAACCCGCCAAACCGCCCCTGGATTTCAAGGCCAGCGACTACACCGCCGATGACCTGAGCTCGCTCAAAGGCCTGGAAGCGGTGCGCAAAAAGCCGGGCATGTATATCGGCGGCACCGACGAGCGGGCGCTGCATCATTGCGTGAGCGAGGTTCTGGATAATTCGGTGGATGAATTTCTCGCCGGGCACTGCGATCACATCGATGTGACGATCCACTCGGACGGCTCGATTTCCATTCGCGACAACGGGCGGGGAATTCCGGTGGACATCAACAAGGAGGAGGGCATCCCGGGTGTCGAGCTGGTGCTCACGCGGCTGCACTCGGGCGGCAAATACGGGCAGGGCAACTACGAGTATTCCGGCGGCACCCACGGGGTCGGCGCGAAGTGCGTGAACGCGGTCTCCGAGTGGTTCAAGGTCGAGGTCACGCGCGACGGGAAGATCCACGCGATGTCGTTCGAGCGCGGCGTCACGAAGCAGAGCCTGCACGTGATCGCCGAGGTGAAATCAAAAAAGCACACCGGCACCCTCATCACGTTCATGCCGGACACGGAGATCTTTCTCGAGACGATCGAGTTCAAGGCCGAGCGCATCATCACCCGCCTGAACGACCTCGCGTATATCAACGCGCCGCTCTCGTTCACGTTCCTCGACGAGCGGCAGGACGCCGCGCGGCCGGTCCAGATCGTGCATCCGAAGGGCATCGAGGAGTTCGTCGGCCGGCTGGTCGAAAACAAGACCGTCGTGCATCCGAAGCTGATCCTCTTCAAAGGCGCGCGCGACAAGGTGCTCGTCGAGATCGGACTCCACTACACGGACACCTACAACGAGCAGCTCCTCTGCTACACGAACGCGGTGCCGAACCCCGACGGCGGCACGCACAGCAGTGGGTTCCGCGGCTCGCTCACCCGCGCGATCAATCAATACGCGAAAAACAATTCCCTGCTGAAGGAAAAGGACGTGCCGATCACCGGCAACGATGTCCTCGAAGGCCTCGCGGCGATCGTCAGCGTCAAGCACCCAGACCCTCGCTTCGAGTCCCAGACCAAGGTGAAGCTGATCTCGCCCGAGGTGGACGGCATCGTCGGCTCGATCAGCTACGAGGGGCTGA
>JBAXTX010000144.1:0-6577 GCA_037129975.1 Verrucomicrobiia bacterium
GCCATCGCTTTTTACAGCTTAACTGCTGGTCCGAATTCCGGGGTCCACCTCACTTCTCTGGCATCGAATTCCATTTCGAATAGTGCCGCAGGGTGGACTGCCGGGGAGTTGTCCGTTGCGGCATCCCCAACTCTTATACGCATCACTTCTGGCAGCGCGATTGGCCGTACGTTTTTGGTTTCAACAACAGCAAATACGGCAACGACAGTCACCATTGACGCGTCGGATCTCGGAAGCACAAATCTCACATCGCTTGGGATCCTGACAGGCGACGCAGGAGACACATACGAATTGCTGAACGCGCACACTTTGGCAACTCTATTTGGAACGGATTCAGGAAACGGAATCCTTACGGGAACAAACGGCGCTGCTTGTGACCAAGTTCAATTGATGGTTACCGGCGCATATCGAACTTATTATTTGAGTTCCGCCACGAATCCCATGCAATGGAAAAGACTGGGGCCAAACACCGCTTCGAGTAATGTGGTCATCAAACCCGAGACAGGCATTTTGTTCAGCCGCTTGGCAAATTCCTCGTTGGCTCTTACGTTTACTGGAACCGTCCCTACCATCGAGAGAAAAGTTGCGGTTAAGGACAGCGGATTAACGAACCTATCGACCGGCTGGTCGGCTGATGCAACTATTTCCACTTTGGGATTAACATCCATTCCAACTTGGACTTCTGGAACAGCCTCGACTTCTGACACTGTCCAGTTCCTTGTGACGGGAGCATATCGCACATACTATTTCAACGGAACGAATTGGAGGAGAGTGGGGCCAAATACCATAAGCGACAGTGTAGCAATACCCGCTGGCACGGTTTACACCATCAAGCAATTGGGAGCGGCGGCTACTTTTTCCACACTCACCCAAACTGCGCCATATTCATTGTAAAAACAAAGACTATAATCTCACCAGCATAAATTAAACACTCAATATGAAAAACATCATCGCCTTGGTTGCTGCCGCAATGCTCACTGTCGCTTCATCGTTTGCAGCACCAATACTAATAACAGATTTTGGAAGCACATCGCTGCCAACAATTAACTATTCGGATTTTACGTCCAATGTTCAAACCGCCTCGTCGATGGCCTTTGTTGGAGTGGAAGGCAATATGCTTTTTGGTGATTTAACTTCTACGGTTGCCATTTCAAGTCCCGATTGGGATTGCGTTACAATCACAGGAATTTACACGGGGGCTTTTACTGGTTCTTTCGTTGTAGAACTTTTCGATATCAGCGGGAATTCACGTTCTTACGGCGGTTCGTATGCCTCCTTCACTCCCAGCGTATCCTCTACGGTCTATTGCGCATTTGGTGTGGATAATGGATTCGATGGAACTGTGACGGGAATTGGGTTCACTGCAGCCACTGCTGGCGGGACACAGTCTGTGAACTTGCAAGCCACAAACCTTTCTGCCACTTCGGTCCCCGAGCCCGCGACATGGCTTCTTCTGGCCGGCGGTCTGACGGCCGTGATGGCTCTGCGACGCCGTCGGCAGGGCTGACAAAAGATTTCCCAATAAGGAGCCAATGAGGACGTCGAGCAATCGGCATCCTTTTTGTTCTATCGCGAAAACCGTTTTTCTCCGCGCACACTGCGTCTACGTGAGGAGTTTGCTCAGCAAAGCGGCTTTGGGCGACACGCGGCCGCAGTTATGGGCCGCCATTGCGCCCGGATTTGGGGGCTTGCGGAACGCGCGCGGTTCGGCGAGGATTGCCGATTGTGAAGCAACCATTTTTCAACATCGGGAAAGCGAGCGGCGGCTACACGCTTTTCGAGATCATGCTCGTGCTGGGGATCATCGCGGTGCTGGTGGGGTCCGCGATTTACATGCTTGTCGGCAACATTGACGTGGCAAAAGATCAGCGGGTCGAGAGCGACATCCAGGCGATCTCGATGCAGCTCCGCACCTACGAGATGCTGAACTACCGGAAGCCGACGACCGAGCAGGGGCTGAAGGCACTCGTCCAGCCGCCGACATCGGATCCGAAGCCGCGCAAGTGGAAGCAGTTGATGAAAGCGGTTCCGCTCGACCCATGGGGCGCGGAATATGTTTATCGCAATCCCGGACGGAACAACCCCGGCGGGTTTGATCTCTATTCGCTCGGGCCGGATGGCAAGGAGAGTGATGACGACCTCGGGAAAGAAAACAATGGCCCCTCCGCCAAGTAGGACGGGGGGCTACACCCTTTTCGAAGTCCTTCTTGCCATCGGCATCATTGCCGTGGTGATGGGGATCACCATTCCGTATCTGGCGGATTCGTTTGGAAAGACCGCCGGCGAGGAAATGGCGGGCAACATCGCGAATGCGGTTCAGAGCGTTCACACAAGCGCCATCGAGAAAAACGAGGCGCGGCGGATCGCGATCCAGGAAAACGGCCTGTTCCCGGAAATCGAATCCATCCCGCCCGTCCGCCTGCCCAAGGGCTGGAAACTGGAGGTCCACCGGATGACGGAATCCCGGTTCCGCAAGCCGGAGAAAAAAGAATTCTGGGGATTCAACAGCGCGGGGATCTGCGAGCCGCTCACACTGCGAATCCACGGCGGCAAGGAGTCCCAGGAAATCGCATTCGACCCGCTCACGGGACTGGTTGTTGAGGACTAAGAAAATGCGAAATGGAGTTTTCAGCTTTCAGTGGTTCAGTGTTCAGGAAAGCAGCAGCGGGGGCGCACGCCTCCAGCGTGTGGGACATCCGGCATCGGGAGCGCACGCATCCAGCGTGTGGGACATCCGGCATCCCTGCCGAATGCCAGGAAGGAAGCGAGGCAGGATGCCCCGCTTGGCACGCAGGATGCGTGCGCTCCCCCCGAAAACTTCTTCCGCCTTCACGCTTTTCGAGGTTCTGATCGCGCTTGGGGTTTTTGCGATTGCCGTGACCGGGTTGGTGACCGCGCTGGACAGCGCGGTGCAGGCGGCGGTTGAAGCCCGCGAGCGGGGGCTTGCCCGGATCATGCTCGAGTCCCGGCTCGCCGCCGCCATGTCGGATCCTCCGCTCAATGGCAGGCGGGTCATCGAGGCCCGCGACAACAACGGAGTCCGCGTGGAGGAAACGCTCGATCCCTTTGAGGCAAAAACCACCAACGGCACGCTCGTCCCGGGGCTCTGGAAGCTCAAAATCTCCGCCAACTTCGGCCGCCGCAGCGAGGCCAAGGAAACCGCGGAGATCCTGATCTACAAACCATGATAGGGAAAATGGGAAATTCGAAATATGAAATGCGAAATGCGCCCGCTTCGCGTCCGGGTGCCCGCCTGCGGTGGGTGGATTCATTTCGCATTCCGCATTCCGCATTCCGCATTGCTCCGCGTCCCCGCGGAGTTTCTTCATCCTTCATCCTTCATCCTTCATCCTTTTCCTCCGCCTTCACCCTCTTCGAGGTGATCCTCGCGCTGATGCTCCTTGGGCTTCTGACCGGCGCGGTTTATTCGCTCACCTCGGCGGCGAGCGAGGCGAGCCGGGCGACGATGTCCGAGCAGGCGACGGTGCGGCGGATGGAAGCGTTCATTCAAGTCACACGCGATGCGTTTTTAAACCTTCCGCGCGAGGGACGTGTCCAACTCCGTTTCTCGAAATCGGCCTCGGGCGCGCCGGTCCCGGAGATTGTCTTCGAAGAAGCCTCGGGGTTGTTCGGCGTGCCGAGCCTTGGCGGAGGCTCGTTGATCCTGGCCGCGCGGCCGCGTGCCGACGGATCCCGCACGATGGCCATCCTCCTCGTGCCGCGCGATCTGCCGTCCGAAGAGCTCGAGCGCTTGAAAGCCGGCAATTCTTGGATCCCGCTCCTCCCCCGCGTCGAGCGGGTCAAATGGTCGTTCTTTGCCAACGGGGAATGGAAAGACGAGTGGCTTCCCGAAAACGGACGTCCGCTCACGGCCCGGCTCGAAATGGAATCTCTCGATATGGGAGGCTCGAAAATTGACGTTCAATTCTGGATCCCTCCGCTCGCCGCCGCGCCCGCCGCGCCGCCGCCGCCGAAACCGCCGCCCACGCCGCCGCCATGATCCGGACGAATCGCGCCCTTGCCCTGCCGCTTGTGCTCTGGAGCATCGCGTTCCTGGCCGGGTTGGTTGTGCTTGTCGCAGGAGTGGTAAGCAACTGGATTGGCGACGAGGCGCGTGCGGAGCGCGTTTTCCGCGCCCGCCAGCTCGCGCTCAGCGGCGTCGCCATCGGCCTGAATCCCGCGGTCAAACCAGGGGAGCCGCTTTTGCGCAGCGGCGACAAAGAGACCGAGGGGTTCGAGGTCCGGCTTTCCGACGAATCGGGAAAAATCAACCCGAACTTCTGGATCGGCCAGAACCAGCGGGAAATTTTCATCCGGCTGTTCGATGCCTGGGGGGTGGACCCGAAGGAGCGCGATGCGGCGATTGACGGGTTGGTGGATTGGATTGACGCGGATGATTTCCGTTCCCTGGCGGGAGCCGAGCGGGGCGAATACGAGGCCGCCGGACGCCTGGGCTTCCCGGCGAACCGTCCGCTACTGAGTATCCGCGAGATGGAAGCCGTCCTCGGAATGGACCGAGTTCTGGCTTCGCACGAGGACTGGAAGGAGGATTTTACGATCTGGCACAACGGAAAAATCAACCTCCAGCACGCCGGCGAACCGGTGCTGACCGGCCTTGCCGAGCTGACCTCCGAGCAATGCCGCGCACTTTTCGAGTTGCGTGCGGGGCCGGATGCCATCGAAGGTAGCGAGGATGACGTCAAACTGGAATCCCTCGAGGCCGCCGCCGGGCTCATTGGAGCGGGCAGCCGCCAACTCGAACTCCTCAAAGAATTTTTTGACATATCCGGCGGCGTGCGGCGGATCGAGAGCACGGGCTTTTGCGCTGGAACCAAGCACCGGATCGTTGTTATCGCGCCGGAAAATGGTGGAGGCCAGGTCATGAGCTGGGAGGAGGAATGAGCGCGCCGGAATCGATTCTCTTCCCGGGCGCGGAGGGCTGGGAGCTTTGGAAATTCCCGGCAAAATCCGAGCCGAAATGCGAACGTGCCCCCACCGAAAAATTCCTCTCTGCCGCGCCGAAACTCCTGCTCGCCCTCCCGACGCGCAGCATCATGGCCGTGCCGCTCTGGGTGGCGGCCGAGGGCGATCCCCGCGAGCTCGCCGAGCTCGAGCTTTCGGGCAGGCACCTCGTCCGCCGCGACGCCGAGGTCCGCACGCTCCCGGTCGAATCCACCGGCGGACGTTCGCTGGTCCTCGCCCTCGCGGTCGGCGATGATTCCCCGGCGGCGGCCTATTTCCCGAAAGCCGACTTTTTTGATGTTCCCGCCCGGCTGATTGACCCCGGCAAGGCGGATGTCGCGATCTGGCGGGAGTCGGGTTCGCTTTGCTTCGGTTTCTACCGGGGCCGGAAATGCGTCATGTTTTCCGCCAGCGGGGAATCGTCTCCCGGGCCGGCATTCTGCGGACTGCTCACGCGGCTCGCGCTTCGCCTGCGGGCGGAGGATGTCATTTCCGGGCTGCCGGCATCGCTCCGGCTCATCGGAGATTTCGTGGAGGATGAGCGCGCTTCTTTGGCCGGCATCCTCCGGGTCGAGGTCGAATGGATCTCGCCCGCCCCGCCGCCGACAATCCCAGAAACTTTGGCGAGCGTTTCTCCTCCGTTCGCACGCCGGGCGGGAGAAAAATACGCGATCTGGAAACGCCTGGCTGTCCTTGGCGGCATCGGTGCCGCGGCCTATTGCCTCGTCCTCGCCGCCCTCGCCGGCGATCTGGCATGGAAAACGATCCAGCTCAAAAAATTGAATGCGAAAGTTGCGGCGAGCGCGCCTGCAGCAGAAGAGGCAAAAAAAATTGTGTCCGAGTGGAAGGAGTTCCAAGCCGCCGTGAATCCACAGCACTTCGCGCTCGACCAGCTCGCGGCGGTCGCCGCCGAACTTCCAGGCGAGCAGGTCCGCCTCACGCAGTTCACGCTAGAAACCGGGCGACTCGTCCTCGCCGGCGAGGCCGCGGACATTTCCCAAGCATACCAGTTCCTCGAGCGCGTGAAAAAATCCCCGGTTCTCCAGGACTACGACTGGACGCCGCGCCAGCCGCAGCTTGCCGGAAAAAACAAAGTGCGATTTGAAATGGAAGGAGCCCGACCCGATGCGCAAACTCGCAACGAATGAACGCCGCCTGCTGATCTTTTTCTGCTCGGCCATCTTCCTGGCTTTGAACCTGTTTGCCGCCCGCGCCTGGATGTCCTGGCGCACGTCGGTCGTCCGTGACATCGAGACTTCGCGCAGCCAGATCGCGGAAGGACAGGTCTGGATCGAGGGGGCGGCGGCGATCGGTTCCGCGCGCGAATGGATGCAAGCCAACCAGCCGCAGCGCGCGACCGCCGACCAGGCAAGCACCGGCCTGCTCAAACTTTTCCGCAGCTCTGCGGAGGAAGCCGGACTCAAAGTGGTTGAAGAAAACCTTCTTCCTGCAGCCGAGGTGAGCACCGGGACCGCCGCAGCCCTCCAGGCGAAGCTCTCCGGGCCATTCGCCGGAGTCGCCAAATTTCTTTTCGCGCAGCAGTCGCCGACCGCGTGGAGATCGGTGCCGAAGCTCATCATCCGCAGCGATACCGAGCCCCCGAATGTGCTGGTGG
>JBAXTX010000145.1:0-6516 GCA_037129975.1 Verrucomicrobiia bacterium
GGGAATGGTGGGTTTTCTCCTCGGACATGGGCTGAACAATGGAGTCGGCCAGCGCCGCAAAACAAGCTCAATCGCCATGAAGGCTTGCCGGTATTCCTGTCCTGGCTTATGGAGATCGGATGGCAACATTGCATGAAGAGGACGTGCGCGAGGCGCTTCGCGGGGTCAAATATCCCGGGTTCTCACGCGACATTGTTTCGTTCGGACTCGTCCGGGAAATCGTGATCGCCGGCGCCGCCGTCCGGATCCGGATCGAAGTGACGACCGGCGAGCCGAACGTTGCGGAGCAGATCCGCGAGGGGGCGGTGCGCGCGGTGCGGGCGGTTCCCGGGGTCGCGGACGTGGATGTCAAAGTGGACGTGCGTGCGCCCGCCGCACGTGCGGGCGAGATCGCCCCGGAGAAAATGGAAGGCATCCGGCATGTCATCGCGGTCGCGAGCGGGAAGGGCGGTGTTGGCAAGTCCACGGTCGCCGCCAACCTCGCGCTCGCGCTCGCCGAAGCGGGGCACCGCACCGGGCTTTGCGATTGCGACATCCACGGTCCCAGCATCGCCCACATGTTCGGCGGCAACGAGCGCCCGACGGCCGACGAGGAAAACCGGATCCTCCCGATCGGGCGCTACGGCGTTGCCCTGATGTCCATGGGATTCCTTCTCGACGACGGCTCGCCCGCCGTCCTGCGCGGCCCGATGGTCACCCGCTATACCCAGCAGTTTCTCCGGCATGTCGCCTGGGGAGAGCTCGACTACCTGATTCTCGACCTCCCGCCGGGAACCGGCGACATCGCGTTGACCATTGTGCAGACCGTCTCCCTGAGCGGAGCCATCATCGTCACCACTCCCCAGGAAGTCGCGCTCATTGACGCCCGCAAGGCCGCCGCCATGTTTGCGAAAACCCGGGTTCCGATCCTCGGCATCGTCGAAAACATGAGCTGTTTCCTTTGTCCCGGCGACGGCAAACGCTACGACATCTTCGGCTCCGGCGGCGGGTCCCGCGAAGCCGCGCGACTGCATGTCCCGCTCCTCGGAGAGATCCCGATCGAGATCCTTGTCCGCGAGGCCGGCGACACAGGACGCCCGGCCGTCGCCTCCCACCCGCAATCCGCGGCCGCGGCCGCGTTCCGCGACATCGCCCAAAAGGTGTCCGCTTCCCTCCTGGCCGCGCCCGAGACTGTCGCTTGAAATAACGCCTGGCGCGGCTACTTCTTTTTCGCCGGTGGCGGGGCGGGTTGTGGAGCCGGCGCGTTCTGCAGCTTTTGAAATTCTTCTTCCTCGCGCCAGGGAGCGAAAAGAGGAATTTTGAAGAGGGCCTCCCGCGCGGGAAGCCCGCCCTTTTCGATCGCGGCGCGCGCGGTGGTGTAAAAGTTGGTCTTGTCGTTGTTCCGGAACCAGGCGCGGGCGAGAAGCAACTGGGATTCCCCGGCATTCGTCCCGACGGCCGCCAACATTTTCGCGGCGTCCAATTCACGGTCCGGGAGGGCGTTCATTTCGCTTAATTGAACGGCCTTGAGCAGAAACTCCGGATTGTCATGAAAGATTTTGACCGACGACTTGAGGAGGTCCGAGGATTTGTTTGTGTCGCCGGTGCTGTAGTAAAGATCGAGAAGCTTTTCGGTTTTTTCCCGGTCGTTCGGATCCTTTTCCAGGGCGGCGCGGACCTCGCGGATTTCGCCTTCGAGTTCCTTGCGTTTTTCGGCCATCACCCGCAGCCTCCAGAGGGGAAGGTTGTTCAAGTCTTCCGCATTGGCGGGTTCGAGGAGCCTGAGGACCCCGTCGAAATCTCCCCGCTCCCACAGGATCGCGCTCATCGCGCTGAGGCATTCCGGATTCCCGTGCCAGAGGGCCAGCGCCTGGCGGTAGGCGATCTCCGCCTCCTTCAACATTTTCCTGTGTCGGTAGATGTTGCCGGTCGTCGTCCGCAGTTTCGAGAACGACCGCCGCGCATCGTAGTCCTGCGCGAATTCCGGATTGCCCAGAAGCTTCTGCAGATAGGCATCCCAGAAGGCCATGTCGGTCTTCACCGCATCGGCCGGGATTTCTTTCAGCGGCTCCCTGCAAATCTTGTAAGACAGTCCGTTCGGCAGGGCGTGGTCATACGACCACACGAGCGGGAAGCTTTCCTCGACGAAAAACTCGTGGGTGCCGCGGTTTTTTTCCCAGATCAACTTCGTGACAAGGCTGTGGGTGAATGAAGGGGCGGGGAAAGCGCCCTCCTTCGCCTTCTCCTCGATCTCTTTGCGAATGGCTTCGTTGATTTCCTCCTCGGTTGGGAAAACAAGCGGCGTCTTCGGGTAGGCGTCGGTGCGTCCGAGCCACCGCTCAAACGCGTTCTTGGGCGCGGGACGGTCCGGCCCGTAATGATCGGCGAGGTATTTCCGGTAGAGCGGCTCACCCACGCCGTTTTGGGTGATGATGTAGAGATCGCGGCGGTCGAAGTCCGGATCCCGTTTCACGGCGGCGGGCTGCGGGCTTTCCCCGAGAATCATGTAGGTCGGCACGAAGCGTCCGGGGTCGGTCCCCCCCAAAACCACGCTTCCCTTCGGCAGATCCTTGAGCATGTCGTGGCCGAATTCCCATCCGAACCACCGCCCGCGCTGGCTGCACCCGGCCTCGTTCAATGCCAGCGGCATCAGCGGCAGCGTCAAAAGCAGAAACCGGGTCCACGCAAATCTCGGATACCGGGAAAAAAGCGCGGAACACCCGATCGCGATCCCCAGTGCGGCAAGAACAGAAAAAATGAGGTTGGTATAGGTATGGTATGGCATTTGAAGCCACCACCCGTTCTGATCAATCTCGGCCGCGTCCGCGATCGGTTGGAGGATCGCCGCGAGAACGAAACCGAATTCCAGAAGGTAAACCCACGTCCGCTTGGCCACATCCTGCAGCCGCAGAATCACAAAGAGCGCCCCGAAGTAACCGAGGATCCCGATCGGCGTGAAGCTGCGTCCGAGTTGGACCCAGAAAAACCCCGCCCACTCCTGGAGCCTGGAATAAAGCGACTGGGGTGGGGGCTCGCCGGGCGCGGGCTGTTCGGGCGGCTTTTCTCCGACCGCGCCCATCAACCGTCCGAGGCTGCGCAGGCTTTGCTGCGAGAGGGGGCCGCTGTATTGCGAGCGGTTGAAGGAAAAATAAAATCCCTCGGGCGACCGGGTATAGGCCCAGTTCATCGGCGGGTTTGTCGAGGAGGCGAGCGGCATGTAGGCATACGGCAGGATCCCAAGAGCGACGACAAACGGCAGGTAGGCGACAAGCCGCCACTCGACCTGGAAGCGGCGGACGACGACCAGCACGATCAGCCCGAGCATCACACAATAAAAAAACCGGATCGCCGTCTTGAGCACCAGGGGGTCCGCCGAGAGGATCGCGAAGCCGAGATAGGCAAGGAGCACGGTCAGAAGCGAAGCGATCACGAGATCCCAAAAGATCTCCCGGCGGACGAGCAGCACCGCCAAGAACGGCAGCGGAGCCATCGTGACGCTCAGGTGGTGGTTGCTGAAGGAAAGCGCGATGGTGAAAAATGCCAGCAGCAGCAGCCCGAGGCATTCCGGACGCCGCAGCCAGGCGTAAAGCACCGTCAGGTAAAGTCCGATCATCAGGGCGTGCAGCGCGTAAACCTCCGCGATCGTCGCCTGCGACCACATCGAAAAACTGAACGCGAGGAGGAGGCCGCAGACGACCGGGATCATCGTCCCGAGCCCCGGCCAACGCCTCATCCGCTCCTCCATCAGCCACCGCAGGGAACTCCGTGTCAGCGCGGTCGCCACCCCGACCGCCAGACCGCCGCAGAAGCTGCTGAAAAGGTTGACCCTCCACGACGCATTGCCAAATGGCAGAAGAAGCTGAAAAAGCCACGCGAGAAAGGTCCAGAGAGGATATCCGGTCGGGTGCGGCACCCCGAAATGCTGCGCCGCCACCGTGAACTCCCCGGAGTCGAGCAGCGTCACGTTCGGCGCGACGGTCCACGCATAAACCCCGAAAGCCAGCAGCCCGGTCAAAATCCCGGCAATCACGTCGCCCCGGTTCCAGATTTTTTCTTTCATGCCATCACGCCCGGGACCAGTCTTCCAACTTGAGCTTCGGGATGCGCTGGAATTCTTTGATGTTGTTCGTCACCATAACCCACCCGTTCGTAACGGCGATCGCCGCGATCTGCAAATCATGCGGCCCGATCACCTCCCCGCGTTTCTCCAACCCATGCCGAAGCCGGCCGGCCTCCTCCGCCGCGGCGTTGTCAAAATCCGCCGAATCGTGACGGGCAAACAGTTCGCCAAGAATCGCAAGCCGGGCCTCCCGGTTCGCATGTTTATGCGCGCCGTAATAGAGCTCTTCTTTGACCACCGAGCAGAACCGGACATCCTGCGGATCAATACGGTCGAGTTTTCTTGCCAGCGCGGGGCTCCTCCCTTTCAGCAAATAAATCCAGTGGTTGGTGTCCAGCATGTAGGCCATCACCACTCCTCCCGCTTCTCCGGAGATTGCGAGGCGGGGTTCTCCCACTTCTCCCCTTTCACCACGCCAAAATAACGGTCCCAATATCCGGAAAAATGACCGTCTTTTTGCGCGGGTGCCGGACCGGGGGAATCCTCCAGAACGCGCCGCAATCCTTCCGCCACCAACTCCCTGATTTTCCGGCCGCGCAGGGCCGCCGCAACTTTCGCCCTCCGGTAAAGATCGTTGTCGAGTTCCATCGTGGCTTTCATAAAAACAAGTTAACCGTAAAACCATATTGCCGTCAATCGGCAATCCGTTCCGGCGTCCGCGTTCTGGAAAGCAGGAGCAGCCCGATCGCGGCGGCCCACGAGAGGAGGCCGATTCCCGCGCAGACGTTATACCACCAGGGTTGCTGGAACCGGAATTCCACGCCGGATTTCCCATCCGTTTGCACGGCGGAAAACGCCAGGAATGCGCGATGGATCTTGAGCGGACCGCCGGTTCCGCCATATGCGCGCCAGTCCGGGTGCCACGCCTGGTTCATCACAAGCCAGCCCGGCCGCCCGGTCGGCGCAAAGGCGAGCTTCTGGTAATTTCCGCCGCCGGATTTGATCGCGCGAACGAACGGGGTTCCTTCCCGGGGCACCTCTCCGGGGTTCAGCGGCTCGATCCGCCCGCCGGTGATTTTTCCTTTCAGTCCGGGTTCTCCGGTGGCGTGGCCGGGCAGTTCGATCGTGGCCAATTGATACTGCGCGCCGTCCAGCGAACCGTTGGCCACCAGCGGCTGGCTGTCGGACGCCACGAGAAAATCCGCCGCGACGAACCCATCGCCGAGGGAGCCCGCGTTCTCAAGAACCAGGAAGTTTTTGTTTTCAAAACCCACCGTCAGAAATTTGCGGAACCGGTCCGGAATTTCCTTCGGCGTATCGGGATCGGTTTTATCAATCAGCACATGCGAGACCCCCGAGACATTGAGGTAGGCGGCGAGGGATTTGTCCGAGAGGAACGCCGTGCCCTGCAGGACCGCCGCGCCGCGCTGCTGGAGGTAGTTGTTGAATGCCTCGGCCACAATCGGACGCCCGGAGAGCATCGGCGTGAGGAGGTAAAAATATCTGCCGGAAAAGGGATAGACCCGGCCGGGAAGTTTGGCGGATTTCAAGAATTCCTGCGCGGCGACAAAGTCCCCGAAAACCTCCGGCTCCATGGAGCCGCGGAAAAATGGTTTCGCATACGGCGAGACATCGAGCAGCGCGAGGAAAACCGCCCCGGCAATCACGCCCGACCGCCATGCCCCCGCCGGCAACCGCCCGAGGAGCAGGCGTCCCGCGATCGCCGCCGCCACCACCACACAAACCGCCCCGGTCACATGGAAAAAATCAAAGGGGGCGCGGATGTTTTTGTAGATCGGAAGAATCTCAACCAGCCGGAACCCGGGAACGACGAGATAAACCAAAGCGATGGTGGCCGCAATCCCCTGGCGGAACGGCCAGTCCGGCGGCACCAGGCGGAAGATCGCCCACACCTGCGCCGCCAAAAAAAACCATGCCGCCGCCGGCAAAAAATCCCGGGCGCCGGCGGAAAGCGAGAGGAACTGCATCTGCCCGCCCAGGACGCCCTTCGGACCGAAGGAGAGCCAGAAGGAGAGCAGGGCGAAAGCAAAAAAAGCGCGCGCCTTTTTGCCCTCTTCCGATTCGTGGAATGTCCCCCGGAACAAGGCGAGCAGGAAGATCAGAAAGACCCCGAGCCCGAGATACGCGCCCCCGTTTCCCGTTGTCGGAGCATAGGCCGAATCCATCCCGCTGGTCAGCCACCCCGCGCGGTCCACCCAGCCCAGAGCGGACTTCGTCGTGAACGCGCGCTGCCATCCCTCGAACGGGCCGAACTCGAACATCGCAACAAAGCCGGTCTCGCGGAGGGCCGGCAGGTTCGGCACGACCGCCAGAAGAAAAAACGCGCCCGCCGCCCAAAAAAGCAGGCGGCGGTCCGGACGCCTCGCCGCGGGTTGCCGGAAATATTCCATGGCCGCAAAAAGCCCGATCACCGGCAGCGCCATGAGTCCGGTCTTGCCGTACGCGAGGGTCGCCGC
>JBAXTX010000146.1:0-6438 GCA_037129975.1 Verrucomicrobiia bacterium
GGACCGCGACATTCCTGATCGCCGGCGAGCGCTGCACGCGGGCCTGCGGGTTTTGTGCGGTGGATACGGCCAGGCCGCTGCCGCTCGAAGAGGACGAGCCGCGGCGGGTGGCCGAGGGGGTCAGGCGGCTCGGGCTCAAGCATGTCGTCATCACCGCCGTCGCGCGCGATGACTTGGCGGATGGCGGAGCCGACCATTTTGGCAGGACGATCGAAGCGATCCGGGCCGTGGACCCGAAGGTCGCCATCGAGGTGCTGGTCTCTGACTTCAACGGCAAGGACGCCGCGATCCGCCGGGTCCTTGATGCCCGCCCGGATATCTACAACCATAATCTTGAAACCGTCGAACGGCTGACTCCTCTCGTGCGCTCACGCGCGAAATACCGCCTCTCGCTCGCGGTGCTCCGCAGGGTCGGGGAAATGGAGCCGGACATGATCACGAAGAGCGGGATCATGCTCGGGCTCGGCGAGACGGAGAACGAGCTCTTCGAGGCGATGGACGACCTCCGCGAGGCCGGCGTGACGGTCCTGACACTCGGCCAATACCTCCGGCCAACACCGAACCATCTTCCCGTCGTCGAGTATGCCAAGCCGGAGGCCTTCCAGCTCTACGGAGAAATCGCGCGGAACAAGGGGTTCACGTTTGTCGCCAGCGCGCCGCTCGTCCGGAGCTCCTACCACGCCGGGGAATTCAACCCGGTCCCGCCGCGCTGATCCCCCTGCCGCCGGAGAGGAGTTGCCCGAGCTGGGAAAATGTCATGCGAGATCTTTCTGGATGGCGACGAGACGCTCGTAAAGCGGCAGGAGGGCTTCGGGGATGATGCGTGTGCCGCCGATGACGGCGATGAAGTTCGCGTCTCCGACCCAACGCGGGACGATATGGATGTGGATGTGGTCGTCCACCCCCGCGCCCGATGCCCGCCCGAGGTTCCAGCCGATGTTGAATCCCTGCGACCGCACGGCCTTTTCCAGGAGACGTTGCGCGTGGATGGCCAGCGCCCAAAGCTCCAGGACTTCGTTCCCGGTGAGATCCTCCATATTGTTCGTCTTCCGGTAGGGCACCGCCATGAGGTGGCCCGCAGAATACGGGTATTTGTTCATGATCAGAAACGAGGACTTCCGCCGGGTGACCACGAGGTGCGCCGCATCGTCGTCCGACTGCGCCGCCTCGGTGAGAAAATCCCAGCCGGTCCGGTGCTCGGCCTGGAAATACTCGACCCGCCACGGCGCCCACAGCGATTCGACATGGCCTTTGGGGAATGATTCATCCATGCGGCCAATTATGGACAAAGTTTGCGGACGCGCGATCTGAAAATCCGACATCCCTGGCCCGCCCCAATCATTGCGATGAAAAACCGTGGAAGCGGCATCTTGCCGCTTGGATGCTTTCTCCAGGCGGCGGGACGCCGCTTCTGCAACAACCCCCTCTTTGCCCGGTCTTCCGTCTGATCGTAATGATTGGGGGCACTGACTTCTGAACTTTACGCCGGAACTCCGATGAACGATGATGTTTCCCGATGAAACAAAAGCACGTTGTTGTTGTCGGGGCCGGGCCGGGCGGCCTGACGGCGGCCATGCTCCTCGCGGCGCGCGGGTTCCAGGTCACGGTTTTTGAAAAAGATCCGCGGGTCGGCGGACGCAACGCGGCGATCGCGCGCAACGGCTACAAGTTCGACACCGGCCCGACGTTTCTGATGATGAAGTTCATTCTCGACGAGGTGTTCGAGGAGGCCGGGCGCCACAGCGACGACTATCTGAACTGCGTGAAGCTTGAGCCGATGTATCGGTTGCAGTTCGAGGACACGCGCCTCGAACCGACGACCGACCGCAGGGCGATGTTGCGGCAACTGGACGCGCATTTCCCCGGCAACCGGGACGGCTACGACAGGTTTTTGTCCACGGAGCGGCGGCGGTTCCGGCTGATGTATCCCTGCCTCCAGAAGGATTACTCCTCGCTGCGCCAGTATTTCACGCGCGATCTGCTGAAGGCGATTCCGAACCTTTCGCTCGGCCGCTCGCTGCTGGGTGTTTTGGGCGATTATTTCAAAGAGGACAAGCTCAAGCTCTCGTTTACGTTCCAGTCGAAATATCTCGGCATGTCCGCGTGGGATTGCCCCGGCGCCTTCGCGATTCTGCCCTATGTCGAGCACGCGTTCGGCGTGTATCATGTCATGGGCGGCCTCTGCGAAATCTCCGAAGCGATGGCGAAGGTGTGCCGCGAACTGGGCGTGAACCTGCGCCTCGGCACCCCCGCGAAACAGCTCCTGCTCGACGGCCGCCGCGTGCGCGGGGTCGAACTGGCCGGCGGCGAAAAAGTTTTCGCCGACGAGACCGTGCTGAACGCGGACTTCGGCCACGCCATGAAGCATCTTGTGCCTCCGGGCGTGCTGAAGAAATACAGCCCGGAAAAAGTGGATGCCCGCGAGTATTCCTGTTCCACGTTCATGCTGCATCTCGGCCTCGACAAGGTTTACGACCTGCCGCACCACACGATCTTTTTTGCGGACGATTACAAAAGGAACATCGGGGACATTTTTCAGCGCAAAATTTTGTCCGACGATCTTTCCTTCTATGTCCGCAACGCCAGCGTGACCGACCCCGCGCTCGCGCCCCCGGGCCATTCCTCGGTTTACGTGCTCGTCCCCGTGCCGAACCGCACGGCCGGGGTGGATTGGGCCGCGGAGAAATCCGCGTTCCGCGAACGGGTCGTCGCCGCGATGGAAACGCGGGGCGGCATGGCCGACATCAGGAGCCACATCCGCGAGGAAATCGTGTTCACGCCGCAAACGTGGCAGGACATGAACATCCAGTTCGGCGCGACATTCAATCTCGCGCACTCGCTCAACCAGATGCTGTATTTCCGCCCGCGCAACAAGTTCGAGGAGCTCGACAACTGCTACCTTGTCGGCGGCGGCACGCACCCGGGCAGCGGCCTGCCGACGATCTACGAATCCGGACGCATCGCGGCGAACCTCATCTCCAGGCGGCACGGCGTGGAGTTTGTCTCCAAAAACACCCAGGTCTGAGACCCGGCCGGCCATGAACTGGATCCAATTCGGCCGCCTGATCCACTCGATCTACGGGCGCGGCGGCAGGCTGCCGGACCTCGATGAAATTCAACGCCTCGGCCTGCTCGCGGTGAAGCTCGGCCAGGTTCACGCGCTGCGGATTGATTTTCTGGATCGCGAAAAATGCGAGCACCTCGCCCGGCTCTACCGTCGCAACACGGCCCTGCCGGCCGAAGATTTTCTGGGCCTGCTCCGGGCTTTCGCCATCCCAGGATTCTTCGACCGCTTCGAATCCATCGAGCCCGTCGCGCTCGCCTCCGCCTCGGTTGGGCAGGTGCATCGCGCGCGGCTCAGGGACGGTGAGGACGTTGTCATCAAGGCCATCAAGAAGAACGTGCGCGCCCGGTTCATCGCCGACGTCGCCAGCCTCAGGAGACTGTTCCGCCTGGCGGCTTTTCTTTATCCCAAACTCCGGCGCGTCGGCGATCCCGTGGGCATCCTCGGGGACATCGAGGAATACACGCTGAGCGAGCTCGATTTGCGCCACGAGGTCTCCGGACAAACGACCCTGCGCGAGATTTACGAGAAGCATCGCGATGCGTTCGATCTCTCGCGCCTCACGTTCGCGCGGGTGAACGAGCCGCTCTGCAACGAGAACGTGATGGTTTCCGAATTCATTCCCGGACGCAGTTTCGATGAGCTGCTGGAAACCGGCGATCTCGGCTACGGACGGCTCCTCGAACTTTTTCGCATCCACGGTTTCCACATGTTTTGCGTCGGCACATTTCACGGGGACATGCATCCGGGCAACGTGCTGCTGGCGGGCGACAAGCTCTGCTTTATTGACACCGGCTACATCGGTCACGTCGGCGGGAAAATCCGGCGCGGGCTTTTTGACTTCTTCGCCGCGCTTTCGGAATCCGACCACCCGCGCTGTGCCGAGGCGCTGAACCGCATGTCCGAACGCGAGCTTTCCCGCCCCGCCTTCGACACGTTCCAGGGCCGCTTCCTCGAACTCTACGCCGACTTCGCCGGCGCGACCGTCGCGCAAATCAGCCTCACACGGCAAATGATGCGGACCATCAAGCTCGGCGTGCATTCCGGGATGACTTTTGAGAAAGGCATCTTCGCCATCATCCGCAGCCTGATGTATCTCGACGGCATGGTCCTGCGCTGCAAGCCCGATGCCGTGCTCCTGCGCGACATGCGGCCGTTCATCGGCGAGTTTGAGAAATTTGTGTGACGGGCGATGCCCCCTCTGCAAACCAACGCGAAAATCCGCGCTCGCAACCGCAAGGGAGCACTGGTAGCATGCCCGCCATGAAATATGCGTTTTTAGGGGCAGGGAAGATGGCTTCCGCGATCATCCGGGGAATGCTTCGTTCGAAGGCGTGCGCGCCGTCGGACATCATGGCCGCATGTCCTGAGCCGGAGCTGCTGGGGAGCCTGGGCGAGGCCACCTCGGTGAATGTGAGCGCGTCGAACGCCGAGGCGGCCGCGTTTGCTTCGACGGTTCTGCTGTGCGTGAAGCCCGCGGAGGTCGGGGAGGCGGTCGCGCAGGCGGGGGCCGCACTCGACGGGAAGCTCCTCATCTCGATCGCCGCCGGGGTGACCGTTTCCTCACTGGAGACGCTCGCCCCGAAAGCCCGCGTCATCCGCGCCATGCCGAATGCGGCCGCGATGGTCGCGCGCTCCGCCACGGCCTATGCCTGCGCGGATTCCGCGACCCCGGGCGACAAGTCGGTGGCCGAAACCGTTTTTTCCAGCATCGGCGCGGTTTTTCCCGTCGAGGAAAAAATGCTCAATGCGGTCACCGGGCTCAGCGGGAGCGGCCCGGCCTACATTTATCTTGTGATTGAGGCGCTTTCCGACGGGGGGGTGGCGTGCGGGCTTCCCCGCAAGCTCGCATTGGATCTTGCCGTTCAAACCGTGCTCGGCACCGCCATGATGGTTGACGAGACGGCCGAGCACCCGGCCGTGCTGCGCGAGATGGTCACGAGCCCCGCCGGGACGACGATGGCCGGGCTCCGCAAGCTGGAGGCACATGCCGTCCACAGCGCGTTTCTCGAGGCGGTGACCGCCGGCGCCGAACGCGCCCGGGAGCTTTCCGGCGAATGAGGCGCGCTCCGTCATGGCGGGGTGTGCTTTGTGCCCTCGCCCTCGCGCCGTCGGTTCTGTCCGGGCAGAACCCGCAGGAAGCGAAATTCATTCCCGAGATCGCCCGCGAGGCCGCCGCGGAGGGCAACAAAGCTTTTCTCCGAAAAGATTACGCCGGAGCCCGCAAAGCCTACCAGCGGGTTCTCGACCTCGTTCCCGAAAGCCTGGTCGGGCTCGTGAACCTCGGGGTTGTGGAGTTTTACTCCGGGAACACCGACCGCGCGGAGGAACTCCTGAAAAAGTCCGTGTCCCTCCGCTTGGAAAACCCCGCCGCCTGGCTGACCCTCGGGATGATCCACATGGACCGGGAAAAATTCGACGAGGCGCTCGCGGATCTCGCGCAGGCCGTCCTCCAGGACCCCCGCAACCCGCGCGCCAGAAATTTTCTCGGGGTGGTGATCGGACGCAAGGGCTGGCTTGACGGCGCGCAGTCCGAGTTGCGGCGGGCGGTCGAGCTCGATCCCAACTACTCCGACGCCCACTACAACCTCGCGGTCTTTTATCTCGAGGAGAAGCCGCCGGCCATCGAGCTCGCCCGCCGGCACTACTTCCGCGCGCTGGAGCTCGGCGCGGAAAAAGACGCTTCCATCGAGAAAAGACTTAAACCCGCGCCCGGGAAAATGTAGCGTGCCGTCCGTGAAAATTCCTCATCTCCTCTTCGCGTCCCTTTTCGTGGCCGCAACCGTCCTGGCGGCCGACCCGCCGACCATCTCCGCGCGCTCGGTGATTCTGTTCGACGCCAATACCGGGAAGGTTCTGTTCAAAAAAAACGCGGACGAGCAGCGGCCGGTGGCGAGCACGCAGAAGCTGCTCACCGCGCTCATCGTCGCGGATTCCGGAGATCTTTCCGATATGGTCACGATCAAGGAGATTGACGAAGATGTCGAGCCGACCAAGCTGGGCGCGCGGCCCGGGCAGCAATACAGCCGCAGCCAGCTTCTCCATGCCCTCCTCATCAAGAGCTGCAACGACATCGCCCGCGCGCTGGCCCGCGACAACGCGGGCAGCATCCCCGCTTTTGCCGCGCGGATGAATGCGACCATGCGCCGGCTCGGCGGAAACGACTCGAACTTCGTGAACCCGAACGGCCTTCCCGCCGAGGGGCAATACTCCTCCGCCCGCGACATGGCCCGCGTCGCCCGCGCGGTTTATCGCGATCCCACGCTCCGCGAGATCATCAAAACAAAATACTACGACTTCCGCTTCTCCACCGGGAAGACGGTCACGCTCAAGAACACCAACCGTGTCCTCCGCAACTATTCGTTCTGCAACGG
>JBAXTX010000147.1:0-6315 GCA_037129975.1 Verrucomicrobiia bacterium
TCACCTTCGACCATATATTTTGGCCGGCCATGAATGGATCTCTTCAGAATTGGTCCGTCCGCCAACGGGAAAAACCCCCGGGGACGGACAAAAAGTTAATACGATGTCTCGCGACTTTTTTGCAGGTTTCGAAATCGGAGACGGGAGGAATTCCCAAACCTCAATCGAACGACAGGCGCATCTAAGCCGCCGCCCGCGGTGTTGTCAAACACTTTTCTCGAACGGGAATTGTTCTCCTTGTTTCCGGAAGTAATCTTCTCCAGTTTGGGCGGGAGACAGTGAACGCCATCACCCCGCGCATTTTCATCGCCGCAACCGAGCAGAATGTCGGCAAGACAACCGTCTCGATCGGCCTCTATTCGACCCTGCGCGACCGCTTCAAAAGGATCGGCTTCATCAAGCCGGTCGGACAGCGGTTCACCGAGGTGGACGGGATGCGGATTGACGAAGACAGCGTTTTGATCCGCGACACGTTCGGCACGGAGGTTCCGATCGAGGACATGAGCCCGATCTCGGTCGAGCCGGATTTCACCCGCCGCTACATCAACCACGCGAACCACGACTATCTGGTCCGCAGGATCCGGCACTCGTTCGACCGCGCATGCTGGGAGAAAGACTTTGCGATCATCGAGGGCACCGGCCATGCGGGGGTCGGCTCGACGTTTGACCTCTCGAATGCCGGCGTCGCCCGGCTGCTCGGCAGCAAAGTCCTGCTTGTGACACCCGGCGGGATCGGGCGGCCGATCGACGAGGCCGCGCTCAACAAGGCGCTCTTCGACCGGGAAGGGGTCGAGGTCATCGGGGTCGTCATGAACAAAGTCCTTCCGGAAAAACTCGACGCGGTCGCGGATTTCGCGGGGAGAGGACTCGCGCGCATCGGCCTCGAGCTCCTCGGCGTGGTGCCGATGGAAAATATGCTGGCGGAGCCGAACCTCCACCAGATCTGCGAGCTCATCCGCGGGAAATTTCTCCACAATGCCGACCGGGAGCGCCGCAGGATCAAACAGGTGGTCATCGGGGCCGCCAGCTCGGCCAACCTCTTTGTCAGCGTGAACGAGGGCACCCTGCTCATCGTGCCGGGCGACCGCGAGGATGTCGTGCTGGCCGCTCTCTCCCGCTCGATGGAGCCCGATGGGGGGCCGCTCGCCGGGCTTGTCCTCTCCGACGATTTGCGGCCGCATGCCCGCCTCCTCGAAATGCTCGGCCAGACGACGCTGCCGGTCATCCTCTCGCCGATGGACAGCTACAAAATTGCCCAGAACATCCATTCGATGACGGTCAAGACTCTTCCCGGGGACACCCAAAAAATCGGGCGGATCCAGCACCTCATTGCCCGGCACATCGCCATCCCAAGGATCCTCGAAAAAATCGGCTGCTCCCCGGCATGAGGCGATCGGGGGCATCGGCGGGACGCGGCGGCCTCAATGGCATGGGCGCGACGGTTCTTTTTCTCGTTGCGGCGACACTCTCCGGCGCGGAACCGGATTTGAGAACCGGGGAATCGGCCGCTTCTTCCGCCCGGCCGTTGGGAACCCTCTTCCAAGAGTCCGCCCCCGAGGTCTTCCGAAAAACCGTTGCCCGGATCGGTGAACTCCTGGTCTTCGAGGGGCTTCCCGATCCCCGATCGGAACCCGATCTCCACAGGAGGGAAAAACTGCGTGCGGATGTCATCAGCCTCGGGGGATCCGACTTCTATGGCAGACCTCTGGCTCTCACGGAATCCGAACTCGCCGGGCTCCGCCAACTCTTTCATCCGGGAAATCCCTTCTCGCCGGGTGGAGGCGAAGACCCCTGCGGGAAATTCCATCCGGATTATGTTCTGGTTTGGAAGGACAAAGACGCCGACTACATCGCGCAAATCGGGCTGGGCTGCCAGGAGATCCACGCCGCGGGTCCGTCCCTCGACATCCATCGCTACATCCCGCCGGACATCTACGCGCGGCTTGAAAAGATTTTGGGGAAATATTCCGTCAACCGCCCGCATCCCGGATTGCCGCGCTGATCCCGCGCCCGCGCCAGAGTGGGCGTCTCTTGCGCTCCCCGTGGTTGCAAGGGCTGGACAGGGCGCCGGATTCTGCTACCATTTTCCAATCATGAAAAAGTTTCACCCCGTATTTCCATTCTTCTCCGCCATCATTCTGCTCGCTGTGGCCGTGGGCTGCGCCACCGAACTCAAGAGCAAAGAAAACATGGCTGTTGCCGCCGGATTCCAAGTCATCTCCCCGGTCAAGCCGGACCAGGTGGCGCTCCTGCCGACCCTGCCCAAGGACAAGGTCACGCGCATTACCTATCATGGCAAAACCTACTACGTCCTGCCCGACGTGAAGAAAAACCAGGCCTATGTCGGCGGCGCCAAAGAGTATCAGGCCTACCAGCAGCTTCGACTGGCCAAACAAATCAGCAACCAGAACCTGGAGGCCGCACAGATGAACCAGATGGCCTCGCAGAATTGGGGCGAATGGGGTGGCTGGGGCGGATACGGCGGCGCCGGCTGGGGCGGAATGGGAGTGGTCGGCTACGACAGAGTGGGCGCAGTGCGCAGATAACAAGGAAGGGTGGCTGAGTCCGGTTGAAGGCACTCGACTCGAAAGTGATTTTGCGATTTTTGCAAGGCTTATCACTTTTTTGCACAGATTTCTAATTCTCTAATAGGTTCGCTGCCTCCACGTCGATTTCATTGAGGGATTTTGCTGCCCCTCCCCATCCCGACCGTTACACGGCATATCGTCAGAATTTGGGTCGCGCCATTCTCCTTGGGCTGGAATTGCTCGTTGCGGGGGACATCATCAGAACCGTTGCCGTCGCGCCCACCCTCCAAAACCTCAGCGTTCTCGCCCTGATCGTGGTGATCCGCACGTTTCTGAGTTTTTCCCTTGAGCTTGAAGTCACCGGGCGTTGGCCGTGGCAGCAGCGCAGCGGCATAAAAGCCAAGAGCTAGACTGCGCGCTACTATCGGGTTTGACCTTCTGGACGGAGAGGAAGCGCTCGGGCTGCCGCTTCGCGGAGCTTGTCCTTCTTGCTCTTGCGCTTGCCTTTGATGCCGCCGGTAGAAGGGGCCGGCGATTCAGTTTCGACGGGCTCGAACCCCTCGACCTGCTCGCGCGGCAGGTTGAGCCGATGGCGTTTTTCAATCAGTCGAAAATGGGCGTGGGTGCTGGCGCTGACAAAGCTGATGGCCAGCCCCGTCTCGCCGGCGCGGCCGGTGCGGCCGATGCGATGCGTGTAATCCACGGCGGAACGCGGCAGGTCGAAGTTCACCACGACCGGAAGCCGGACGATATCAATCCCGCGGGCGGCGAGGTCGGTGGCGAGAAGCACCCGCACGTTGCCGGCCTTGAAATCCGCGAGCGCCCGGCTGCGGGCGCCCTGGCTGAGATCGCCGTGCAGGGCGGTGGCCACAAGACCGGCCTGGCGCAGTTTTTCCGCGACATGCTCGGTGGCGTATTTGGTGGCAACAAACACGAGGACGCCAGACCATTGGTTTTCCTGAATGAGATGGCGGAGCAGTTGGGTGCGGCGGGGCGCATCCACTTCAATGACGCGCTGGGTAATGTCCGGTTTGGCAGCGTCAGCTGAGGGAGCGTCGAACCGCACGGGATCGCGGAGCAGGGCGGTGGCAAGGGTTTGCACCGCCTGCGGAAACGTCGCGGAGAAAAGCAGGCTTTGCCTGCGCGCCGGCAGCAGGGCAAGAATCCTGCGGAGTTCGTCGCTGAATCCTTCTTCGAGCAGGCGATCGGCTTCATCCAGAACGAGAATCGATACGGCCGAAAGCGACACGGCGTTGTGTTCGAGCAAATCGAGCAGGCGGCCGGGCGTGGCCGTCAGGATGTCGGCTCCGCCGCCCAGCGCCATCATCTGGGGGTTGACCGACACGCCTCCGAAGACAACCAAGGTTTTGAGCGAATACGGCAGATACAGGCTGTAGCGCCGGACGGCTTCACCAATCTGCCCGGCAAGTTCGCGGGTGGGGACGAGAATGAGGGCGCGGACAAAACGCCCGCGCGGACGGGGGCTGGCACCCAGCAGTTGCAAAACAGGCAGGACAAAAGCGGCGGTCTTGCCCGAACCGGTTTGCGCTGATGCCCAGACGTCCCGTCCACGCAGGATTTCCGGAATGGCCGCGGCCTGAATGGGAGTCGGGGTGGAATAAGCCCGAGCGGCAACCGCACGCAGCAGAGGTTCGGAGAGACCGAGTGAGGGAAAGTCCATGGATGGCGGCGTTCAAAGAGCCCCGCCATTGATACGACCAGAAATGGCCGGCAGCAAGCGCCGCGCGAAGACCTGCCCTGCCTCCAACAGACCCCCATGTTCCGAAAGGGCCGAGGATTTGATTACCCCTCTCGCGCCAGTGTCACCGGGCGTTTGTCGGCGTGCGCATGGATGGCGGCACCGAGCCAGGCGATAATTCAAATGCGACCTGATCGCTACCCTTGTTGACCTTATTCGCGTCCTGCGAACGCATCGCGTATTCGAGATATGTCTGCCGATTCCCCGCACACTCCCAATGGGGCATCTCTTTCGCGATCTCTACGGCTGCTTTTTCTTCGATTCTCCCGGAGGCGAAGATGGAATAGAGATCCGCTCGGCCGGGTTCTGCACCAAAGGCCCGCGCAGGACGTTCCGGGAGAAATGATTTCTTCAAATTATCGTTTGCGGGGTGACCGGCCCGGAATATGGTTCCCACATGCCTTTCCGTGCAATCCTATTGATCATGTTTTCCCTCTTCACCCCCCGTCTCAACGCTCTGGATGTCGGAGTTCCGGCTCCTCATATGACCGCTCCCGACCAGGACGGCGTTCCGGTTGTTTTCCAGGACATCTACTCCAAGGGAACAACGCTCGTGTATTTCTATCCGAAAGCCGACACGCCAGGCTGCACCGCCCAGGCTTGCTCGCTCCGCGACTCCTTCGCCGATCTCCACGGGGAAAACCTTCAGATCCTCGGTGTCAGCCGCGACACCCCCGAGGCCCAGAAGAAGTTTCAGGAAAAATACAAGCTTCCGTTCACTCTCATCGCCGACAAGGACGGCAAAGTCTCAGAGGCATTCGGCGTTCCGGGCATCATGGGCATGCCGGTGAGCAGCCGGCAGTCGTTCCTGATCAAAGACGGCAAAATCGCCTGGATTTCCCCCAAGGCAAAAACCAAGGAGCATGCCGCCGAGGTCCGGGCAGCCTTGGATTCCCTGAAGTAAGACACGCCCGAGCTGTCGCTCAGCCGGGTTCCGCACCAAAGGCCCGCGCCGGGCGTTCCACCTGCGGAAGATCAGCGGGGGAGTGAACACGGCGCTCGATGATGCCCGCAGGCTTGTGCGGGAAATCCTTGGAGAAACTGAATGACCGCCGGGGTTATCTCCCTACCCGCCGAAAGGCAAAAGGGAGAAATCAGGCTGATAAAGCCTCCCAGCGAGGGCCTCGTTCCTCCCATCCTTG
Source organism: Verrucomicrobiia bacterium (assembly GCA_037129975.1). Taxonomy (GTDB): domain Bacteria; phylum Verrucomicrobiota; class Verrucomicrobiia; order Chthoniobacterales; family Terrimicrobiaceae; genus QYQL01. Next base: position 5,430 of record JBAXTX010000147.1, read on the forward strand.
CCGCCAGAAGATACATGTCGCCCAGGTCGCGCCCACTCACGTCCGAGGAATCTGAAACCCGCCGCATCGCCTACGCACTCAAACGGGGCGAGGAGATTGCGATTGCTGCCCGCGAGATGGCCGGGCTCCTGCCGCCTGATTTGCCGACGCTCACGCTCGTTCCAGTTCCGGCAAGCACCGGCAGCATCGAAGCCAACCTGATCCTCGCCCGAGCCGTTTCGGCACTCAACCGGGTCATGCCCGTGGAATCCTCGTGCGCCCGTCGCCGCCGGGGACTGCCCGGACTCACCGCAGCCGCAGCGACACGGAGGATTGCCGGGCGTGGGCCAAGCACCGCTTCGTGAATTGAAGGCTGTCTGAATTTGGCAGTTCAGCCCTCTTGCTGGAGAGTGCCTTGGGCATGCGGTTGATGGGGCTCAATTCCAGAGCGGATTGATCCGCGTGCCGTCAGGGTTGATCCCAAAACTCCGAAGAACCTTCCTCGCCACCTCGACCTCGATGTCCGTCGGCGAAGTGGCTGGGAGGATGCCCGCGAACCGGCCCTGCATGTCCGCCGCGCCGATCCCGCGATCTTCGCCCAGAGAGGAAAACTTCCCGTCCTTGTTCCGCTGGATCTCATGCATGGCCAAGTATCCGTGACCGGGAATCTCAGCGTTGAGACTGACGACTTCAATCCGGTCCGGCGCGGTGGAGGGGCGGATGTCGGTATCAATGGATCCACCGGGAGGGGCGATCCGTGCCCAGGCTTCCAGAATCAGGACGACGGCCGTGGAGCGGTTCGCTCGCGCCAGCAATCGGCAGGCCCCGGCAAAGTCATCCTTCACCTGAGGGTGCGTCGTGCTGGTGGCGGAATGGAGAATCATCCCGTCATCCGAAAAGGCCAGCA
>JBAXTX010000148.1:0-6308 GCA_037129975.1 Verrucomicrobiia bacterium
AACACAGCGGCCTTTGGAGCCGTTATTCATGGTTCGAGTCCATGCGGGGCAGCCATCTGCTGAATATCAGCAAGATGGCATGACGAAAGCCCGGTCCGGCGAACAGCATGGGGGGGGAGCCCGGGCCGCTTTTCTTTTCACGTCATGACCGCTCAACTTTTTGATCCTGTTTTTCTTCAAAAAAAATCGGAGGAATTCGAGGGGGAGCCGTTGCTGGAAATCCTGCGCTGGGCGTGGGAGACATTTGGCGATCGGGCGGCGATCGGGACGAGTTTCCAGGGCGCCGGGCTGGTGGCGATGCACTCCGCCAGCATGGGAGGGTATCGGTTTCCTGTCTTCACAATGGATACCGGGCTTCTTTTCCCGGAGACGCTCGAATTGAAATCAAAAATCGAGGGGGTTCTCGGGATCCGGATCGAGTCGCTCGTTCCCGAGCAGACCGTCGAGGAACAGGCCGCGGAGCTCGGGCCGGAATTGTGGGAAACCAGGCCCGACCTCTGCTGCTCGCTTCGGAAAGTGATCCCGCTGCAGAAAAAACTCGCGGAGATTGATGTGTGGATCACCGGAGTGCGCCGCGAGCAGGGCGCGTCGCGCGGCCACACAAAAATCGTCGAGCTTTACCACTTCGACGTCCTGCATGATCGCTACATCATCAAGCTGAACCCCATGGCCAACTGGACGCGCGAGCAAGTGCATGGCTACATCGCCCGGCATTCCCTTCCGGTGAACGCCCTCGCATCGCTTGGGTACCGCTCGATCGGATGCCGCCCATGCACCCGCCCGGTCGGAGAAGGGGATGACGAGCGTGCCGGCCGGTGGACCGGATTCGACAAGAGCGAATGCGGGATCCATACCTTCCTCGGCGGCAATATCTGAAAAGTGAGCCGGCCGCCTGATCGGAGCTTGTGGGAAAATTTGCCGACAGGTAGGCTTTTCAATGATGAAGACTCTGACCAAAGCCTTGCATCGCATCGCGGAGTCCGCGGGCAATTTCCTGCGTCGTTTGGCCCAACGGGTTGAAATGGCCTCGCGCAAATTTGAGACACGGACGGACCGGCGCAGGACCCACAAAAGGTCGTCCGACTGGAAGCGCTCGGCTTCGTTGTGGGAATCTCTGCGCCGACTCGCCAAGCAGGTCTATAAAAACCTGCGCAATCGGAAACGGAGGAATTTGAAGACCATTGTCGATGTGTGCGTGATGGCACTGGAATCCCCGGTCGTCCATGATGCCTACATGGCAGACCAGCTTCGCGTATACAGGCTGCAAAAAACCGGGGAAGGAAGGGCGCCGGATCCCCATCCGGAGGAGAAGAAGGAACGAATCCAGCTCCCCCCAAGAAAATCCGGCGAGGAAACAGAGTCTCCCTCTGACGAGGGATCAACCAACTCCTCCTCCCAAAAACAGGAGAAAGACAAACATATCCCGGTGGCTCCCCGCACGAAGGCTCTTCAGTCTTCGATTTCGTGACAAACGATTCCCGTTGCGTGCGGCACTGATTTTTTGACGCCATGCCCGGTTCTCTAAACGGGCGGGCGATCCGTTCTCCTGTGGTTTAGATGGGCCGCCACCGTCCATGGATTGTTTTCGCATGGATTGTTTTCGCGTGATTCCTTCGGCGTATTCGGGTTTCATTGTCAGGTATGGCAAGCACGTTTGGAACATTGTTTCGGATTTCGACCTGGGGAGAGTCGCATGGCGGCGGGGTGGGGGTGGTGATTGACGGGTGTCCGCCCCGGCTTTCGCTTTCGGAGGCGGACATCCAGCCGGACCTCGACCGGCGGCGTCCGGGGCAGAGTGACATCGTCACGCCGCGCAAAGAGGAGGACGTCTGCACGATCCTCTCCGGGGTATTTCGCGGGGTGACTCTCGGCACGCCGATCTCGATCATGGTCCGCAATACCGACGCGCGGCCCAAGGCCTACAGCGAGATGGAGACGCATTTCCGTCCGTCGCACGCGGATTATACCTGTCAGGCGAAATACGGCGTTCGGAATTGGGAGGGCGGGGGACGTTCCTCGGCCCGGGAGACGATCGGGCGCGTGGCCGCCGGGGCGGTGGCGAAAAAAGTTCTGCGCGCTTTGTATCCGGAGATCGGGATTCTGGCCTGGGTTTCGGCGGTTCACGATATCGCGTCCTCCGTGGATCCGGCGACCGTGAGTTTCGAGGAGATCGAAGCGAGTGCGGTTCGTTGTCCGGATGCGTCCGCGGCGGCTGCGATGATCGCGCGGATCCAGCAGGTGCGGGGCGAGGGCGACAGCGTGGGAGGCGTGATCGACGCGGTCGTGCGCGGGTGTCCTTACGGGCTGGGCGAGCCGGTTTTCGACCGGTTGGAGGCCGACCTCGCGAAGGCAATGCTCAGCCTGCCTGCGACGAAAGGCTTTGAGCTGGGCTCGGGGTTTTCAGGCACACGGCTCAAAGGCTCGGAGCACAACGACCCCTTCAAAATGGAAGGCGGGCGGGTGCGGACGACCGGCAACCGGTCCGGTGGTGTGCAGGGAGGAATCAGCAACGGCGAGCCCGTGACGTTCCGGATCGCCTTCAAGCCGACGGCCACGATCTCGATGAGCCAGGCGACGGTCACCGTCGGCGGAGAGGACTCCACGCTCGCGGCGAGAGGCCGGCACGACTCCTGCGTTCTGCCCCGCGCGGTCCCGATTGTCGAGGCCATGACGGCGCTGGTGCTCTGCGATCACGCGCTGAGGCAGCGCGCCTTGGATGCCCTGCCGCGATGAACCTCGCCTCTCCGTTCTGGCAGGGAATGATCTTCCTTTTCGCCGCCCTGCTGCTGCTTTGGGAAATTTGGGGCGGGTGGCGGCGCGGAGTGATCCGCAGCGCAATCCACTTTTCCGCCTTCGTTTTTTCCGGAATCCTCGGGATCCTTGCCGGCCAGGCAACCGCGTTCGTCGTTGAGAAGGTGCTGCCGGGGTACGGATTTCTTTCCGGCTTGCTGGCGGGCTCGCTTGTGACGCTGGTTGTTCTCGCGCTGGCGCTCCTCCTGGGAGCCATTCTCTTCAAACGCACGGAGCACCAGCCATCGGGGCTTGTGCGCATGCTCTACGGCGCCGGCGGCGCATTCTTCGGTCTGTTGACCGGGCTCGTTCTGGTGTGGGGCGGGATCACACTCATCCGGACCTTTGGCGTCGCGGCGCAGGTTGCGATGGCGGGGCGGCCGGGAAAATCCGATTCTCCCCTCGCGAAGGCGATGCTCACGCTGAAAGAATCGCTCGAGCTCGGTCCCGCAGGAAAGGTGGTCGAGTCGGTGGATGTCCTCCCGCCCGAGATCTACGGGATGATCGTCCGGGTCGGGAAACTCACCTCCGACCGGGAGGCAATGGTGAGGTTTTTGGATTATCCGGGCGCTCAGGAAATCCTGCGGAACCCCAGGATGGCCGCCCTGCTCAACAACCCGGCCGTCGCCCGCGCGGCCGAACAGAAAAATTTTCTGTTTTTGATGCGGAACAGGGAGCTCTTCGAGGCGGTCCAGGATCCCGCCCTCCAGAAACAACTCTCGGAATTCAACCTGCAAAAAGCGCTCGATTACGCGTTCCCCGCCGCCCAAGCTTCCCCCGCACCTAAAAAAATCCCATGACCGAATACCTTGCCACGATCGGCCTCGAAGTCCACGTCCAGCTCAAGACCCGCAGCAAGATGTTTTGCTCGTGCGCGGTGGAATTCGGAGCCGACCCGAACACGAACGTCTGCCCGGTCTGCATGGGCCTGCCGGGGGCGCTGCCGGTGATGAACGAGGAGGCGCTCCGCCTCACCGCCCTCGCCGGACTCATGCTCGGCTGCGAAATCGGGCCGGTCTGCAAATTCGACAGGAAAAACTATTTTTATCCGGACATGCCGAAGAACTACCAGATCAGCCAGTATGACGTGCCGTTCTGCCTTGGGGGATCCGTGCCGCTGCATGATCTGGCTTATCCGAAGGATGCCCAGAAGACGATTGCGACGAAGGACAAAAAGATCCGCCTCGTGAGGATCCACCTCGAGGAGGACGTGGCGAAGAGTTTCCACATGGAGACCGCGACCGGGATTGATTTCAACCGCGCGGGAACCCCGCTGCTCGAGATCGTGGGCGAGCCCGAAATCTCCTCGCCGGAGGAGGCGTTCGCTTATCTGACCGTGCTCCAGCAGGTCATGATCTACGGCGGGATCAGTGATGCCGACATGGAAAAAGGCCAGCTCCGCTGCGACGTGAATGTCTCGGTGCGGCCGGTCGGAACGGAGAAATTCGGAACGAAGATCGAGCTCAAAAATCTGAACTCGATCTCGGGCGTCCGCCGCGGCCTCGCGTTTGAAATCCCGCGCCAGATCGGGATCCTGCGTTCCAGAGGCACGCTCGATCAGGAGACCCGGCGCTGGGATGACGCGCGGGGCGAGACGACGCTCATGCGCATCAAGGAGAGTGCGCACGACTACCGGTATTTCCCGGATCCCGACCTTCTGCCGGTCCGCACGGAGTCGCTTGTCGCGGCGGCTCGCGAACGCCATCCCGAGCTGCCGTGGGACAAGCGCGCGCGGTTTGTCGCGGATTACGGGGTGAGCGATTACGACGCGGCGGTGCTCGCGAACGACCTCGACCTCGCGGCGTATTTCGAGTCGGCCGCCAAGGGAGCCAGGAAGCCCAAGAACGTGGCGAACTGGATACTGAACGACCTCCAGAGCGCTCTCGCCGCCGCCTCGCTCCGGATCTCGAACTGTCCGGTCCCGCCGGTGGCGCTCGACGAACTCGTCAACCTCATTGACGAGGGAGCGATCAACTCGAAACAGGGCAAGGAAGTTTTTGCGGAGATGTTCGCCACCAGCAGGCCGGCCGCCGTGATCGTCGGGGAAAAGGGGCTCAAACAGGTCAGCGACACGGGCGAGATCGAGGCTCTCGCCGAAGAAGTCATCGCCGCCAACCCCGGCCCGGTCGCCGATTACAAATCCGGCAAGACGATCGCGCTGAACTTTCTCAAAGGCCAGCTCATGAAACTCTCGAAAGGCAAGGCCAACCCCGCGATCACCGGGGAAATCCTGGAGAAAAAACTCCGGTGAATGACAGCCCCATCTTGATCCTCGGGGAGTCCGGGTCCTGTCTGACTGAGTCAATGTGGGTGCCGCTCCTTTCAAGATAAAGTGAATCTTCATCCTTCCGGTAGATGATCAACCAGTCTGGCTCAACGTGACAATCTCTCGACCCGCGCAAGGAGCCAGTCAAAGCGTGATCACGGTGTCTCACATCGAGCTGCAGGTCCATTGCCGAATCTACTGCTTGGCTAATTTCAGCTTCCCTGTGCCAGCCAGCCGTTCCGCAATCCAAACCTTGATGAGTGACTGCCGGGGCACACCCAATCGGTCCGCTTCAAAATCAAGTTTGGAAATCATCCATGCGGGAAAATCCACATTGACACGCTTGGCCTGATGCCCGGGTCTAACCGCCTTCGACAAATCAAGATACGGAAGGATATCCTCCTCCCCATCATCGAAAATCTTATCCAGTTCTTTAGCTGTCATACTGTTGTTTCTCCTTTTCGTGCGCTCGCCTCACCGAAAATATCCGAATGCCTTGGCCGCGATGCGTGTAAAAGCCCACCCATATTCTATTTTTGATTTTTCCGAGGATGGCGTATCGCTCCTCAGTTTCGCTCCGCGCCGGGATGACCAAACGATCCTCGTCCTCCCAGAGTGCCTTTGCCTGCTCGAAGTCAATGCCATGCTTCTGCTTGTTGCGCTGGCTCTTGATCGGATCATATTCAAATTCCATGCGGTATAGAATCTATACCGGACGAATCGCGACGGCACAAGAATTATTTTGCCCGCATCCGCGCCCTGCTCGACGCCCTGCCGCCGACATGCGCCACGGGCACCGCGCCGAAGGAACCGGTCGTCATCACCTGCCCGAAATGCCAAAAGCCGATGTGATCGGAACATTTGAGGGGGAATTGGGGTCAGTCATTTTTTATTGTATTCATCGTCGGATCGCTCACGAACTGTGCGATGCGAGAAAAAGCGATTGGAAGAAATGCGTCCTTGCCGAACTGATCCGGGCGGAAACCACGATGAGATTGGGTCAGCGGGGAGGTGGGATTGGAACCAGGAGTTGGAGTTGGTGCTGCTATCAGATTTGCAAAACACGCATCAGGCTCGGGTAGGACCGGAAGCTGCGTGAAAGACGGGCTGGAATAAAAAGTGCAATAAAAAATGACTGACCCCAATTCCGCCTGCAAGAGCCATCCAGACAGCGAGCTTTTTGGCTCGCTACCGGGGGCCGGGGCGAAGCTGGCCCCGCGCCTGCTGAGCGAGATCGGGAGCGACCGGGCAC
>JBAXTX010000149.1:0-6275 GCA_037129975.1 Verrucomicrobiia bacterium
CTATGTCCCGCAGACGCCGAGTCATCCACAAAGAAGTTAAAAAAGACGCCCGTTACGCAAGTCCGGTCGTTGCCCGCCTGATCAGTGCGATCATGCGCCGGGGGAAGAAATCCATTGCCGAGCGCATTGTTTACACGGCGATCGACAAGAGCCGCGAAGGCAGCGACACGGTTGATCCCCTGGAGACGCTGAACAAGGCGATCGAGAACGTGAAGCCGCGCCTCGAGGTGAAATCCCGTCGCGTCGGCGGTGCCACCTACCAGGTTCCGATGGAAGTCCCGGCCGACCGCCAGATCGCGCTCGCGATGCGCTGGATCGTCACCTTTGCCGGCAACCGCAAGGGAGTTCCGATGGAAAACGCGCTGGCCTATGAGCTCAAGGATGCCGCCGCCGGACAGGGCAACGCGATCAAGAAGCGTGACGACATGCACAAGATGGCCCAGGCCAACCGTGCGTTCGCGCACTTCCGCTGGTAGCCGGTTTCCCGCATCCCGCGATGCGAGCGAAGTGGGAGAAGCTTTGGGATTTCGTTCGCGGCCTTCCTGCCGCGCGGTGCCTGCTGGCGGCGCTGATCATCTGGGCCGTCTATGCCGGGGTCATTGTCACGATCGTTGCGGTTGATCCCACAGGCCGGACGGCCACGAAGGAATACCAGCGGGCGACCGGGAACTGGTGGGGCGGGAAGACGCTTTATCGAAAGAACAACGGATATCTTTATCTTCCGCAGTTCGCGATTTTTTACACTCCCTGCGAGCTTTTGCCCGACCGCGTCGGCGAGCCCCTCTGGCGGTTGGTGTGCATGGCCTCGCTGGCGTGGGCGATCTGGGCGGCGGCTTCGCGCCTTGCGCCGGAAAAAAAAGAAGCGGTCTTTCTGATCGCCACCGTGCTGGTTCTTCCCTCCACATTTGCCAGCGCAAGGAACGGGCAGGTGAACATGCCGCTCGCGTCGCTTTTTCTTCTCATCGCCCTTGCGCTTGCCCGTGAGAGGTGGTGGCCGGCTGCTGTCTTTCTTGCGCTGACATTGGTTTTCAAGCCGATCGCATTGGCTCCGATTCTGGTTTGCGCCGCTCTGTACCCGAAGTTGCGGGTTCCTCTGGTTCTCGCGCTCGTTGTCACCGCGATCGTTCCGCTTGCTCATCCCAACCCGGCTTATGCCTTGGGGGAATACGGGGCGTTCGTTCACAACCTGCAACAAGCCGGAAAGCCGGGCGGGAATTCCTGGTGCGATTTCGCGGGCATGCTCCGGGTTTTTGGATTGCCCCTGCCTTCGGCGATCCAGCTCGCCGTCCGCGCACTGGCCGGGCTCCTGACCCTCGGCCTCTGCTGGCGCGTTGCGAAAGGCGCCGATGCCTTGCGCGCGGCATTCACCGTTCTCTTCCTCTCGACGATTTACCTGATGCTCTTCAACCCGCGCACCGAGACGAACTCCTACGTGATGCTCGGCGCGTTTGTCGCTGTCTGGGCCGCCGTCGAGGGGGTCGTCTGCCGCAGGCTGGGACTCGCGGCATGGCTGACCGCCCTCGCCGTGCTTCTCGGCTCCGAGAACTACGGCTGGCCGATCTTCCCGCTCACCAATTTGTGGGCCAAGGCGCTCGCGACCTCCGCGCTCGGCATCTGGCTCGCGGCGCGGATTTCTTTCAGCTCCTGGGGGCCGATGCTGGCATCGCCGCCAGGCGATCATCCGAAGTTGTCGGCATCGGCGGCATGAAGAAGCGAGGGGAGAAAATCCGGCAGCGCGGACCCGACGCGGTTCCAGTCCGGGATCATCGGGCCGCCGAGGGGATCGGCGAGAAATTCCTGTGCGGCGGTCTGGATGGCCCGCTCGAATGTTGTCACCGCAAGCTCCTCCTCGACGCGGTCGTAATTCAGTCCGTTGACTTCCGCGTCGGCGGAGGAGAAGCGCATCGCCTCCGCGGCCATGCCGGGGTAGGGGAGTGAATTCAAAATCTCCCGGTCGAGTCTCACGCCGCGGCCTCCGAGCGTCCGGAAGACGCGCCGGACGATGTCGCGCGCCATTTTGTTGAGACCCTTGTCGGGGTCATCGGGCGAGAGCTCGCGGTGCTTGTGGTCGTAGCATTCGGCCACGTCAATCTGGCAGATCCTCTCCGGTCGGCAGAGGCGGAAGACCTCGGCCAACATGCCGGTTTCCACGCCCCAGTCGCACGGAATCCGCAAGTGGCGGATGATGTCGGTGTCGAGGCTCGCCTCGCCGCCGAGCGGATAGCGGAACGTGTCGAGGAATGTCAGAAATTCCTGCGGGCCGAGGACGGACTGGAGCGAGCGGATCAGCGGCGTGAAGAGCAGCCGCATCACGCGCCCGTTGAGGCGGTCGGTGAAGCGCGCGGTGTAGCCTTTGCAAAAATCGTAACCGAGGCGGGCGACCGGATAGCAAAGCCTGGCGAGCATTTCCCGGCTGTAGGTGGTGATGTCGCAGTCGTGCACCGCAACCATGCGGGCGGACCCGCTGGCGAGGACGTGGCCCAAGCCCATCCACAGGTTGCGCCCTTTTCCTCCGGGTCCGATGTCGAGGCCCGCCCGCGCAAGTTGGCGGAGCAGCTCCGTCATGCGCGGGCCGTCGTTCCACAAAAGCACCGGCTTCTGCGGGAGAGCGGAAAAAACCTTTTGTGCGCGGCGCCATGCGCCGGCATCCGCCCCGTCAATGCCCACGACGATCCGGGCGAGAAAGCGGACTTCGCGAAGCTCTGTGATGATCCGGTTCAAGGCGGGCGTGCCGAGTTCCTCCGCATGGCAGGGGAGGACGAGCGCGATGGGACGGGCCGCGGCCGACGCCTCCAGCTCGCGTTCGAGCCGCATGGGATCGCCCGTGCCGAGGCGGTGCAAGGTCGCCATCGAGCCGTCTTGGAAAAAGTCCGCCATCGTTCGCGGGTCAGAGTCCGGCAGACGGGCGGGTTGTTCAACATCAAACGGCGTGTTAGCGTGCGGATCGCATGCCGGACGAACTTCCCCGCGAACTTGTTGTGATCCACTACCATTTCCGCGTGGGCGGGGTCCGACGGGTGATCGAGCTGCTGCTGCCCGGGCTGGCCCGACATTTTTCAAAAGTCACTTTGCTGGCCGGGGAGGCGCCGGAACAGGCTTGGGCGGATGAGATGCGGAGAAAAATCCCGACCGCAAGATTTGCGATTCATCCGGCCCTCGGCTACCTCGACGCGGGCGACTTCCGCCCGGACCTGTTGAGACGGGAGATCCGGCGCGCGTTGGAACCGAACATTTCCGCGGATTCGTTTGTCTGGGCGCACAATCTCGCGCTGGGGCGGAACATTCTTCTTGCGGAAGAAGTGGCGGCCCGGTCGGCCGCGACCGGCGCGCGGCTTCTCAGCCACCACCATGATTTCTGGTGTGACCAACGCTGGGCGCGATGGCCGGCGATGCGCGCCCGCGGGTTCCGCACGCTGGATCAGGTGGCGCGGGCGGTCTTTGCGGCGGGGGCCCGCGTCGTCCATGCCGGCATCAACTCCGGCGACGTCCGCCTTCTCGCGAAGCATCTTCCCTGCACCGCATGGCTTCCGAATCCGATGGACGACGCCGACAACCCGACGGATGCGCGGGTCCGCCGAGCCAGGAAATGGCTTGCCGGTCAAGTCGGCGACGCCGCTCCGGTCTGGATCTGCCCCGCAAGATTTTTGAGACGGAAAAATTTTTCGGAGGCGGTCCTTCTGGCGCGGTGGATCTGTCCGGGCGGGTGGCTGGTTTCGACCGGGGGCGTGAGTTCGGCCGGGGAAGCGGACTACGGGACCCGGCTTCGGGAGGCGGCGGCGCGCGGGATGTGGCGAACGCGGTTCGGGCTGGTTTCCCCCGGGGCACCGGGGCCTTCGGTTCGTGAGATCATGACTGCGGCCGACGCTCTGGTGATGACCTCCGTGCAGGAAGGGTTCGGGTTTCCCTATCTTGAGGGAGCCGGGCTCGGCCGGCCATTGGTCGCGAGATGCCTTCCGCAGATCCAGCCTGATCTTGAGGTGCTCGGGCTTCATCTGCCAGGGCTCTATGACGAGGTGATGATTCCGCCGGGGCTTTTCGATGCCGCGTCCGAAACCCTGCGGCAGGAAGATCTCCGCCGCCGATGGCTCAAGAATCTCCCGCAGCCGGTCCGCCACCTTGCGGGGATCCCGCATTTTCTGAAGTTCCCCAACAATCCGGCCCCGTTCAGCCGGCTCACTCTGGCCGCGCAACTCGACGTGCTGTCGGTCCCGCCGGACGAAGCGCGCGAAGTCTGCTTTCGGGAAAATCCGGCCCTCGCGGGCCTGGCCTCCCAACCGCCGCCGCAGCCTCCGCAGGGATCGTTTTTATCGCCTGCCCGATGCGCCGCCAGGCTGCTGGCCATTCCCTTTCCACCCACCCCGCCGACGCCCGCGCAAACACATCGCGTCCAGTCCGCAATCATCCGCGAGCGCCTCGGAAGCCGGTTTCTTTTTCCCATCCTCATGGACGCATGACCCCATGTTTGACGCGGACGCGGGAACCTGATTAGGATCACGCGCATGGCCATGATTTTCATCAACCGCGACCGCCGGAGCCTCGGTCAATTCACCGAACAGGAAATCTCCAATGCGCTGGGCAGCGGCGAAATCCTCCCGACCGATCTGGCGTGGAAAGAGGGGATGGAAACCTGGCAGCCGATCTCGACCTTCACCGATCTTCCGCCCCCCGGGGCCGCTCCCGCGCCCATCGAGGTTGGGGTTCCCGAGCGTTTCAAAAATCTCACTCCCAACCGGGAAAAACCCGGCAGGATCCGATTTGACGAGTGCCTGACCAAAGGCTGGGAGGCGTTCGGGAAAAACTGGGGCGTGTGTGCTGGCCACACTGATCTTTTGGGGAATTTCGATTGTCGTGCAGGCGCCGATGCAGTTTGCCCAGGTGCTCCTGGAGCGCTTCATGGGAGGAAAAGGCGACCCGATGATGATGGTCGCCGCGGGCGGAGTGTTCTTCTTCTTCTGGGCGCTCGCCATGTCGATCTCCTGCATCCTCACGGCCGGATTCATGTATTTTTTCATCACCACCCTGCGCAAAAAAGCCAACCTCGACCATGTCTTCGCCGGGTTCCGCGGGTCGAACTGGGCGCAGATCCTGCTCGCGTTCGCCGTGCTTTTCGCGGCAATTCTTGCGCTGGCCCTGATTTTCATGATTCCGGGCGGTGTCCTGACCGCGACCATGAAATCGGAAATTCCGATCCTTGTTTTCGCCGGTCTTTTCCTGGTGCCGCTCATCTACCTGTCGGTCGGGATGGGCTTTGTCTTCCCGCTGATCGTGGACCGCGGCATCGGTTTCCGGGAGGCTCTCTCGATCGCATTCAAGACCGTCCACAGCCAGTGGATCCAGGCGCTCGGCCTTTTGCTTCTGGTCGGGCTGGTGGCGATGTCAGGCGTCATCCTCTGCTGTGTGGGAGTGCTCGCGACGATTCCGCTGAGCTATCTCATCTGGTCCCAGGGCTACCGCCAGCTCTTCGGGGATCCCGACTCCGCGGAGGTGGATTGATTTTTTCTTCGATCGCGCCCGGGCTTCCGTCGTAGATTTTTTCCTCACCATGTCCTCACACATCAAATTATATATCCCTGGTCCTGTCGAAGTTTCGGAGAAAACCTTTCGCGCGATGTGCGCGCCGATGATCGGGCATCGCGGCGGCGAATTCAAAGCGCTTTACGGCGGGATCCAGCCGCGGCTCCAGGAATTGTTCGGAACCAAGCGCCCGGTGTTTCTTTCCACTTCTTCCGCATGGGGTGTGATGGAAGGTGCGATTCGCAACCTCACCTCGAAGAAAGTCCTGAACGCGATGTGCGGGGCATTTTCCGACAAGTGGTTCGATGTCAGCCAGCGCTGCGGCAAGCAGGCCGCCGCCCTGCAGGTGCCGTGGGGATCCGCCATCCTGCCGGAAATGGTCCGCGAAAAACTCTCCGGCGGGGAGTTCGATTCCTTCACGCTCATCCACAACGAGACGTCCTGCGGCGTGCGCAACCCGCTCCCGGCGATCGCGGACGTCCTGCGCGATTTTCCGGATGTCATGTTCATCGTGGACAGCGTCTCTTCGTTTTCCACCGAGGCGATCCCGATGGACGCGCTCGGGATTGACGTGCTGCTGACCGGCAGCCAGAAGGCGCTCGCGATGCCGCCCGGGCTCGCGCTGTTCTCGGTTTCCGAGCGCGCGATGGCGCGTGCGGCGACGATTTCCGACCGGGGATATTATTTCGACTTCGCGGAGTTCGCGAAAAACCAGGAGCAGGACATGACGCCGAGCACGCCGGTGATCCCGCTCATCAACG